>JAPWJW010000003.1:1962339-2312179 GCA_028283825.1 Azospirillaceae bacterium
GCGCTGTATTTCGACCGTCACGTCTTCTTTTGCACCAATGAGCGGCCGGACGGCCACCCCCGTGGCTGCTGCAAGGCCAAGGGGGCGGAGGCTTTGCGCGACCGCATGAAGTCGGGGGCCAAGGAGGCCGGCCTGGGCAAAAAGGTGCGGGTCAATTCCGCCGGCTGCCTGGACCGCTGTGAACTGGGGCCGACGCTGGTGATCTATCCGGAGGGCGTCTGGTACACCTGCCCCACCGAGGCCGATGTGGATGAGATCGTGCAGAAGCATCTGGTGGAAGGCGGGCGGGTCGACCGCCTGATGCTGCACCCTGATGAGAAGGTGCCGGCCCACCGTGCCCGCAAGGCCGCCGCGCCCGATTGAGCCCCTTACAGAAAATCCCATGTCCATTTCATCCCTGTTCGCCCTGGACACCATCTTCGCCCTGGCGTCCGCCCCCGGGCGGGGTGGTGTCCAGGTCATCCGCATTTCCGGCCCCGGCGCCGGCCCTGCCCTGTCCGCCCTGATGGGCAAGCCCCTGCCCAGCCCGCGCCGGGCCGCGCTGGCCCGCCTGCGCAATGGCGCCAGCGAGGTGTTCGACCAGGCGCTGGTGTTGTGGTTCCCCGCCCCCGGCAGTTTCACCGGCGAGGACGTGGCCGAACTGCATCTGCATGGCGGCCGCGCCGTCCTGGCCGCTGCCAGCGAGGCGCTGACGGCGCTGGGTTTGCGGGTGGCGGAGCCAGGAGAATTCAGCCGCCGCGCGTTTGAGGCCGGCAAGCTGGACCTGACGGAAGCCGAGGCCATCGCCGACCTGGTGGATGCCGAGACGGCGGCGCAGCGGCGCCAGGCCTTGCGCCAGATGGATGGCGCCCTGGGCGCATTGTACGAGGGCTGGCGCCATCGCCTGGTGCGGGCGCTGGCGCACCTTGAGGCCGATATCGACTTCCCCGATGAGGACCTGCCCCAGGGCGTCGCCCCGGCGGTGGTGCCCGTCCTGACTGGCCTGATCGATGAGATCGGCGCCCATCTGGCCGATGGTCATCGCGGCGAGCGCCTGCGGGACGGTTTCTCCATCGCTATCCTGGGCGCCCCCAACGCCGGCAAGTCCAGCCTGCTGAACGCCCTGGCGCGGCGGGAGGCGGCCATCGTTTCCTCCACCGCCGGCACGACCCGCGACGTGATCGAGGTGCACCTGGATTTGGGGGGCTTCCCCGTCATCCTGGCCGATACCGCCGGCCTGCGCGACGCCGCCGACGAGATTGAGCGTGAGGGTATTCGCCGGGCGTTGGCCCGGGCGGAAAAGGCCGACCTGAAACTGCTGGTGCTGGATTGTTCCACGTGGAACATCGGCGATGCGGCGGCCGGCACGCTGGCCCTGGCCGACGGTGACGCGCTGGTGGTGTTGAACAAGCGCGATCTGTGCGGCGCGGTGCCGGAGGCGGTTGGCGGTCACCCCGCGTTGGCCGTGTCGGCCGCCACCGGCGATGGTCTGGCGGAATTGGTGGCAGCCTTGCAGGCGGCGGTGGAGCAGCGTTTGGCGCCGGGGGCCGCGCCCTCCCTCACCCGTGCCCGGCATCGCCAGGCGTTGGAGGAATGCCAGCTGAGCTTGCGCCGGGCGCTGGCGGCCGACCTGCCGGAACTGGCGGCGGAAGACGCGCGTCTTGCGGCCCGCGCGTTGGGACGCATCACCGGCCGTGTTGATGTTGAGGATCTGTTGGACGTGATTTTCCGCGATTTCTGTATCGGGAAATGAGGGCTCGTTTCCACCCGATGTTTCACGTGAAACATCGGGGTCCAAATCATGGCCGGCATCCCCTTCCCGCCTTTGACTCACAGGGGCCGCATCCGTAAAGTCCGGCCCCATGCAGACCTATGATGTCATCGTGGTTGGCGCCGGCCATGCCGGTTGCGAAGCCGCCGCCGCCGCCGCGCGGCTGGGCGTCCGCACCGCCCTGTTCACCCATCGCCTCGACACGGTTGGGGAGATGAGCTGCAACCCGGCCATCGGCGGCCTGGGCAAGGGTCACCTTGTCCGGGAAATCGATGCCCTGGATGGCGTCATGGGTCGGGTGACCGACCGCGCCGGCATCCAGTTCCGCGTCCTGAACAAATCCAAGGGCCCCGCCGTGCGCGGCCCCCGCGCCCAGGCGGACCGTAAGCTGTACCGCCAGGCCATGCAGGCCATCCTGGGCGACCAGGAAAACCTGACCCTGGTGGCGGCGGCGATTGAGGATTTGGTGATCGACGCCGCCGGTCATGTCGCCGGCGTGGTGACGGCGGCCGGTGAGACCGTGATGGCGGGGGCCGTGGCTGCTGACCACCGGCACCTTCCTGCGCGGCCTGATCCACATCGGGGAGGAGAAAATCCCCGCCGGCCGGGTGGGGGAGGCGCCGGCCCTGGGCCTGTCCGACACGCTGATGCGCGCAGGCTTTCCCCTGGGGCGCCTGAAGACCGGCACGCCGCCGCGCCTGGATGGCCGCACCATCGATTGGGCCGGCCTTGAGGTGCAGCCGGGCGATGATCCGCCCCCGCCCTTCTCCTACCTGACGGACAAGATCACCACGCCGCAGGTGCCCTGCCACATCACCTGGACCAGTGCGCGCGTGCATGAGGTGATCCGCGCCAATCTGCACCGCGCGCCCATGTATTCCGGCCAGATCGAGGGCATCGGCCCGCGTTATTGCCCCTCGGTGGAGGACAAGATCGTCCGGTTTGCCGACAAGGAACGGCACCAGATTTTCCTGGAACCTGAAGGCCTGGACGACGACACCATCTATCCCAACGGCATCTCCACCTCCCTGCCCCGCGACGTGCAGGCGGAGATTCTGAAGGCCATTCCGGGGCTGGAGCATGTCGTCATGCTGCGGCCCGGTTATGCCATCGAATATGATTACGTTGACCCGCGGGAGCTTGGGCCCACGCTGGAGACGCGCCGCCTGCCCCGTCTGTTCCTGGCCGGGCAGATCAGCGGCACCACGGGGTATGAAGAGGCGGCGGCCCAGGGCCTGGTGGCCGGCCTGAACGCCGCCCTGGCGGTGTCGGGTTCGGCACCCTTCGTGCTGGACCGGGCGGAATCCTATATTGGGGTGATGATCGATGATCTGATCACCCGTGGCACGACCGAACCCTACCGCATGTTCACCAGCCGGGCGGAATATCGCCTGCTGCTGCGGGCCGACAATGCCGATCAGCGCCTGACGCCGCGTGGCCTGTCGCTGGGCTGCGTGGGGGAGGTGCGCGCGGCGGCGTTCGGTGCCAAGCTGGCGGCGCTGGATCATGCCCGCCATCTGGCCGGTACCCTGGCCGCCACGCCCAATGAATTGGCCAAGCACGGCCTGACCATCAACCAGGACGGCGTGCGCCGCAGCGTGGCCGATCTGCTGCGGTATCCCGACATCGACCTGGCCCGTCTGGGGACCATCTGGCCGGAGCTGAACGGCCTGTCGCCGGAAATCGCTGAGCAGGTGGAGATTGATGGCCGCTACGCCGGTTATCTCGACCGGCAGGAGGCCGACATCCGCGCCTTCCGCCGGGATGAGGCCCTGGCCCTGCCGGCCGATCTGGATGTGGACGCCATCGCCTCCCTATCCGCCGAGATCCGGGCCAAGCTGCGCCAGGTGCGTCCCGCCACCCTGGGTGCCGCCGCCCGTATCCCCGGCATGACGCCGGCCGCCCTCACCGCGCTGCTGCGCCACGTGAAGAAGCGTCCGGCCCGTGCCGCCGATACCGTCCTTTCCGACGACACCACGAGTGCCGTATGACCCCTGCTGATTTCGCCCAGCGGTTCGGTGTTTCACGTGAAACATTGGACCGCCTCACCACCTATGCCCAGCTGCTGGCTAAGTGGAACCCCGCCATCAACCTGGTGGCCAAGTCCACCGTGGCCGATGTCTGGGAACGCCACCTGGCCGACAGCGCCCAGTTGTATGCCCTGCTGCCGCCGGGTACCCACACCCAGGTGGACATGGGCAGTGGCGCCGGTTTCCCGGGCCTGGTGATGGCCATCCTGGGCGTGCCAGATGTACATCTGATCGAGAGCGATACACGCAAGGCGATGTTCCTGCGGGAGGTGGCGCGGGCCACCGGCACGCAGGTGACGGTGCATGCCCAGCGGATCGAACAGGCGCCATTGATCGAGGCTGACGTTGTCTCGGCCCGCGCGCTGGCGGCCCTGCCGGAATTGCTGGACTGGGGCTATCGCTTCCTGAAGCCGGGCGGCAAATGCCTCTTCCTGAAGGGCAGGACGGCGCCCGATGAATTGACCCTGGCGGCCGAATCCTGGACAATGACCGTCTCCCAAGTCCCCAGCATGACGGACCCGTCGGGGACCATCCTTATCCTCGGTGAGATCGCTCGTGCCCGCTGACGTCTCCCCCACCGCCGCGCCCAAGCGGGCGCGCATCCTGGCCCTTGCCAACCAGAAGGGCGGCGTGGGCAAGACCACGACCACCATCAACTTAGGCACCGCCCTGGCCGCCACCGGCAAGCGCGTGCTGATCGTGGACAACGATCCCCAGGGCAACGCCTCCACCGGCCTGGGCATCGGCCGCACGGAACGCGGCACCGGCACCTATGAACTGCTGTTTGGCGAGACGACGGTGGAGGCCTCGGTCCGGCCCACCAGCGTGCCCAAGCTGTTCGTGCTGACCGCGTCGGCCGACCTGTCGGGGGCGGAGCTGGAGTTGGTGGAGCTGGAGCGGCGGGAATTCCGCTTGCGCGATGCCTTGGGGCTTGCTGCCACCCAATACGACTATATCTTGATCGACTGCCCCCCTGCCCTGGGTTTGCTGACCCTGAACGCGCTGGCCGCGGCCGATGCCGTGCTGGTGCCCCTGCAGTGTGAGTTCTACGCCTTGGAGGGGCTGTCGCAGCTGATCCGCACCATCGAGCGGGTGAAGCGCAGCTTCAACCCGGCGCTGGAAATCCAGGGCGTGGTGCTGACCATGTTCGACCGCCGCAACAACCTGTCCGACATGGTGGCCGCCGATGTGCGCGGCTTCTTCGGCGAGAAGGTGTATGAGACGGTCATACCGCGCAATGTGCGCGTCTCCGAGGCGCCCAGCCACGGCAAGCCGGTGCTTTTGTACGACCTGAAGTCGGCGGGGGCGCAGGCCTATATTCATTTGGCGGGTGAGGTTCTGAAGCGTGAGCGTAATCGGCAGTCAGTCCATGGATGAGATGAAGAAGCGCAGCAATCTGGGGCGGGGCCTGTCCGCGCTGTTCGCGGAGGTGGCCGACGAGCAGGAGCCGGTGGAAAAGGGCCGCCCGCCGCGCACCCTGCCCATCGAGCTGCTGCACCCCGGCCGGTACCAGCCGCGCCGCCACTTCGATGAAGAGGCGATCCGTAGCCTGGTGGACAGTGTGCGCGAGCGCGGCGTGCTGCAGCCCATCCTGGTGCGCAAGGTCGAAGAGGGCACGGCCGGCGGCAACGCCCGGTATGAGATTATCGCCGGCGAACGCCGCTGGCGGGCGGCGCAGCTGGCCGGCCTGCACGAGGTGCCGGTGGTGGTGCGGTCGCTGACCGACCGCGAGGCCCTGGAAATCGCGCTGGTGGAGAATATCCAGCGCCAGGACCTGACGCCGTTGGAAGAGGCCGAAGGCTTCCAGCGCCTGATGGAGGAATTCCAGCACACCCAGGAAGATTTGGCCCGCGCCGTGGGCAAAAGCCGCAGCCACGTCGCCAACATGCTGCGCCTGCTGGGTCTGCCGGATGCCGTCAAGGCGCTGGTGCAGGACGGCACCCTCAGCATGGGCCACGCCCGCGCCCTGCTGACGGCGGCCGACCCGCTGGCCCTGGCGCGTGAGGTGGTGAAGCGCGGCCTGAACGTGCGGCAGACGGAACAGCTGGTGAAGGACGCCGCCAACCCGGCCACCCGCCCCGCTCCGGCGCCGAAGACGGCCGACACCCTGGCCCTGGAACAGGAACTGGCGGCCGAGCTGGGCCTGAAGGTGGCGCTGAAGGCCAAGGGCCAGACCGGCAGCCTGACGGTGCACTACACCAACCTGGACCAGCTGGACGGCCTGCTGGCCAAGCTGCGCCGGTATTGAGGTTCTGAGATCCCAAAAAGCGCCGTCAGTGACAGCACTGATGGCGCTTTTTTTATGCGCCAGAGCGCCGGGCCAGCTGCGCCACCTGGAAAAAGGCGCGGGCGCACAGGGTCTCATCCGGCATGTTGGTGCGCTTGCAGTCGGCCTCGGCGTCCATCAGCCGGTCCAGCGCCAGCGCCAGGTTGGGCAGGTTCCAGCGCCGCACCTGGTTGGTGATCTGCGCTTCCATCTTGAAGAACACCGGCGGGCGCAGGGTCTTCACCGCCTGCTGCGCCGTCTGGCCCCGGGTGGTGTGGTAGACGGCCATCTGCAGGCGCTGAAAGTGGCGCTGGGCGGACCGCAGGATGGGCACGGGGCTGGTCCCCTCCCCGAACAGGCGGCCCAGCGCGCGGTCGATGACGGCAAGGTCGCCATCGGCGGCGGCCAGGGCCGGCTCATCCATGTCCAGGGCGGCACTGTCGCCCACCACGGCGCGCACATCCTCCAGCGTCACGCGGGTGCCGCCCATCATGTAGATGGCCAGCTTGTCCACTTCGCCCCGCGCCACGGCGCGGTCGCCCACCAGGTTGGCGGCCAGCCAGTCGCGGGCGTCGGGGTCGATGGCCAGGCGGTGTTCGGCCAGGATGCGGGTGATGGTCCCCGCCAGTTCCCCCTCCTCCTCGACATAACAGGCGATGGCCGCCGCCTTGTCCGAGTTCTCGAACAAGGCGCGCAGCTTGGAGGATTTGGAAAGGTCGCCGCCCTCCACCACCGCCAGGGTGTCGCCGGCGGGCGCGTCCTTCAGCAGGGCCTGGAAGGCGACGGTAACCGACTCGTCGGCATCGCGCACGCGCACCAGCCGGCGGCCGCCGGTCAGCGCCATGGCCGCCATCTCATCGTTCAGGCGGGCGCCGTCGCCGCTGATCTGGTCGGCCTTCAGGTCGCTGACGCGGAAGGGGTCCTGCAAATCCTCCACCACGGCGCGGCACAGCATCTGGGCGCGTTCCCGCACCAGGCCGCTGTCGGGGCCATAGACCAGCACGGCGACGATGCCGGCATCGGGGCGCTTGCAGAAGCCGTCGGCGTTGCGGGGCTGAACCTTCAAGGACGCCTCCCGGATAAGGAATGCCGGGCCTCCTGGCGGAAACCCGGCATAGGAAATTAGAGGCTTACTGGGCGGGGGGCAGTACGACCGGCTTTTCGCCCGGTTTGTCCGCGGGCTTTTCCGGCCCACGATCGAAATACAATGCCAGGCGGGCGGTGATTTCCTCGGCCACTTCGGTCAGGGCGCGGTCATAGGCGTCCTGTTCCGCCACCATGGTGGAGTACTGCGCTTCAGAGATGTCGTAGCTGATGATGGACCGGCTGGAGGTGCGGTACAGCGTCTTCGACGTCTTGACGTCGATCAGTTGGTAGTCGGCCATGACGTGCAGGCGCGCGCGGGTGGCCGTGGCGTCCTTCTGGATGCCCAGGTTTTCCTTGGTGGAGCGCAACGCCACGCTCAGGCGATAGACGGGTTTCGCCGGCCGGCCGGTGTCGCGATAGAACCGGTCGATCAGGTTGTTGCGCAGCATCTGCCCGACCCGGTCGGGGATGATGTCGATCGACACCGTCGACAGCTGGGCCTCGGTCGTCGGCTTGCCGTCCTGGGCGGTATGGCTGCCATAGACGGTGTGGAAGCCGCAGGCGGACAGGGCCAGCGGCCCCGCCAGCAGCAGCAGGCCGGTGGCCGCCCGGGCCGCCAGGCGGCGGGCGGATGCCGTGGGGATGCCGTTAGATGACGACATTGATCACCCGGTTGGGCACGACGATGACTTTGCGCACGGGTTTTCCCTCCAGGGCGCGCTGCACGTTGGGCTCCGCCAGGGCCAGGGCCTCGGCCTCCTCCTTGGCGATGTCCTTGGCCAGGTGCAGGGTGGCGCGCAGTTTGCCGTTGACCTGAACCGCGACGGTGGCGGTGTCCTCGGTCGCCAGCGCGGCGTCCGCCACCGGCCAGGCCGAATCCACCAGCAGGGTGTCATGGCCCAGCACCGACCACAACTCCTCCGCCAGGTGCGGCATCATCGGGCCGATCAGGCGCACCAGCACCTCCAGCCCTTCGCGCAGCACGGCGGCGTCACCGGCCTCGGCGCCCGCCTTGCCGTCCAGCTTCTCCAGCGCGTTGAACAGCTCGCGGATGCGGGCCACCGCCTTGTTGAAGCGGAAGCGCTCCAGGTCCTCGCCGATGGCGGCGACGGTCTTGTGCACTGTGCGCCGCGCCTCGGTGGCCAGGGGCGACAGCTCGGCCGGGATGGGCGTGCCGGCGGCCGGCAGGGCCACCGACGGCTCCGTCACCAGGCGCCACAGGCGGTTGATGAAGCGCCAGGCGCCGTCGATGCCGGCCTCGGTCCATTCCAGGTCGCGGTCGGGCGGGCTGTCGGACAGCATGAACAGCCGGGCGGCGTCGGCGCCATAGCTGTCGATGATGTGCGCCGGGTCCACCACGTTCTTCTTCGACTTGGACATCTTGATGATGGGGCCGACCGTCACCGGCCCGCCGCCCTCACGCTGAACGGCCTTGCCGTCCGCATTGTCCACGTCCGAGGGCAACAGCCACTTGCCGTCCGCGTCCTGGAACGTGGCATGGGTCACCATGCCCTGGGTGAACAGGCCCTCGAACGGTTCCTTGATGTCGGTGTAGCCGACCTGGGACAGGGCGCGCGTCCAGAAACGCGCGTACAGCAGGTGCAGCACCGCATGCTCGATGCCGCCGATGTACTGGTCCACCGGCAGCCAATAGGCCGCCTCCTCCCGGTTGAAGGCCTGGTCCTCCACCCGTGGGCTGGCGAAGCGCAGGAAATACCAGCTCGACTCGATGAAGGTGTCGAACGTGTCGGTCTCCCGCTGCGCCGCCGTGCCGCAGGTCGGGCAGGTGACGTGCTTCCAGGTGGGATGACGGGCCAGCGGGTTGCCCGGCTGGTCGAAGGTCACGTCGTCCGGCAGGGTGATGGGCAGCTGGTCTTCCGGTACCGGCACCACGCCGCAGCTGGGGCAGTGGATGACCGGGATGGGGCAGCCCCAATAGCGCTGGCGCGACACGCCCCAGTCGCGCAGGCGATAGATGGTGGTGCGCTGGCCACGGCCCATGGCCTCGACCTTCTCACCCGCCGCCTGCTTGGCGGCCTCCACGTCCATGCCGTCCAGGAACTGGGAATTGCGCAGCAATCCTGCGCCGGTATAAGCCTCGGTCCCGACGTCGAATGTGGCCGGATCCTCACCCTCGGGCACCACCACGGGGGTGACCTTCAGGCCGTACTTGGCCGCGAAATCCAGGTCGCGCTGGTCATGCGCCGGGCAGCCGAAGATGGCGCCGGTGCCGTATTCCATCAGCACGAAGTTGGCGATGTAGACCGGCAGGTGCCAGCCGGGCACGAACGGATGCTCGGCGGTGATGCCGGTGTCGAAGCCCTTCTTCTCCGCCGTCTCGATCGCCTCTTCCGAGGTGCCGACGCGGTTGCAGTCGGCGATGAACTCGGCCACGGCCGGGTTCTTCTCCGCCAGCGCTTGCGCTATGGGATGGTTGGGGGAAATGCCGACGAAGCTGGCGCCGAACAGGGTGTCGGGCCGGGTGGTGAACACCTCGACCTCAGGTTCCGTCAGGGGCACGCCGGCCGGGGCCGTCAGCGGGAAGCGGAAGCGCAGGCCGGTGGACTTGCCGATCCAGTTGCCCTGCATGGTCCGCACCTTCTCAGGCCAGCGGTCCAGGGTGGACAGGGCCGACAGCAACTCGTCGGCGAAATGCGTGATCTTCAGGAACCACTGCGACAGCTTGCGCTTTTCGACCAGCGCGCCGGTGCGCCAGCCGCGACCGTCGACCACCTGCTCATTGGCCAGCACGGTGTTGTCCACCGGGTCCCAGTTGACCCAGCTTTCCTTGCGGTAGGCCAGGCCGGCCTTCAGGAAGTCCAGGAACATCTTCTGCTCATGCCGGTAGTATTCCGGCCGGCAGGTCGCGATCTCCCGGTTCCAGTCGATGGCCAGGCCCATGGACTGCAACTGGCCACGCATGGTGGCGATGTTCTCGTACGTCCACTTGCCGGGGTGGACGCCCCGTTCCAGCGCCGCGTTTTCCGCCGGCAGGCCGAAGGCGTCCCAGCCCATGGGGTGCAGGACGTTGAAACCCTTGGCCCGCTTGTACCGGGCGATCACATCGCCGATGGCGTAATTGCGGACATGCCCCATGTGGATGCGCCCCGACGGATAGGGGAACATCTCCAGGACGAAATATTTCGGCCGGGCAGGGTCCGCGGAAACGGCGAAGCTGTTCCGGTCGGCCCATGCCGACTGCCACTTCGCCTCGTTTTCCCTGACATTGTACCGGGACATGGAAAAACCGCCTTCTCTCGGGTGTCGCGCCGGCCATCAGCCTGAAATGGCCGGGGCGTCACCCCCTCCCGGCGATGAGGCCGGGGGATTGAAAGAGGAGACAGTCGCCCGCCGGCGATGGGTCAGCTTACTTCGGGGGCTGCTGTGCGATGCGCAGCTGGCGCGCCCGGGTGAGGACGGTGTCCTCAAGCTGGGAATTGGTTTCGGCGGCCACGGTGGCATCGCGCCACTGGCCGTTCTGGTCGACCTGGCGGAACACGGTCACGCGCACGCCATCGGCGCGCAGGGTGGCGTCCAGGACGTACAGGTTGATCTTGAACCGCTCGCCCGGGGTGGTCGGCGGGCTGTACCAGTCGGTGATGATCACGCCGGTGTAGGGGTCGGCCGAGGCCAGCGGCAGGAAGCCGATGGTGTCCAGCGACGCGCGCCACAGGAAGGCGTTGACCGTCGGGCCCACGGCCTGGACGGCGGTGTTGGCGGTGCCGACCGGACCCGACGTGTTCTGACGGGCCAGGATGGAAACCGGCTTGGGCGGGGCCTTCGCGTCGTCGTCGTCATCGCCCCAGCCCAGCCAGGAGCAAGCGGACGTGGAAAGCAGAAGTCCGGCAACCAGGAGGGAGCGGCCAATTAGGAAAGCGGAGCGCGACGGCATGTGATTGTCACCCAGGGTCACGAGAACGGTTCCTTAGATCAAAAAAGCCGCTGGGACGCAAGGCCGGCCAGCGGGGCGGCGTCGCGGGACCTGCGCGGCGGGGTTGGGCGGCAGGAGAAGGCAAGGCAGACGGAAGAAGGGTTGCTGGACGCGAACAATCAGAAACGGAATTCTATCACGCCGGTCGCAACGTTCCCTGTCGGGTGCGACCCCGACTCATGTGTGATCACGCTCTGGTTGTCGGCATCCAGGTCGGCGGTCCAGCGGATGAGATCCAGGCCCAGGGTGGTGTCGGTGCGCACTTTCCACGACAGGCCCAGGCCATAGGCGCGGTACGTCGTCAGGTGTTCGGTCTCGCTGCCATGCCAGAACAGGGTCAGGCCGTAGGGGCCGTTCTCGTACGTGCCCTGGACGGTCATGCCCTTGGTGTCGCCGGGGGCGTTGGCCGGCCGGTTCCGCAACAGGCCGCTGTCGCCATCGTCGAACAGGATGGTGCCGACGGTGAAGCCGCCATAGGTCAGGCCGCCGGCCAGGGTGACGGTCTGGGTGTCATTCAGCCAGTCGTGGGCGGCGTCGGCATGGTTGTAGGCCAGGCCCAGCTCATATTCCACCGGGCCCCAGTCGCCGCGGTAGTTCACCGCCCCTTCCCAGAAATTATCCTCCGCCGCGATGGCGTAAGGCGCCACGATGTCCTCGCCGAAGGCGCGGCGTTCGGGCGCGTAGGAGAAACCGGCCTTCAGGCCGAACAGGCGCGGCGTCTCATAATCCACCTTGTCGGCGTCGTCGCTGTCGCGGCCCGCATAGGCGCGGCCAAGCGCCATGCCGGGCGGGCGCACGCGGGCGCTTTGCGTCCAGAAACCGTCCATCTCCCCGCCCACCAGCAGGGGCAGCAGGTCGGTCGCCCGTTCCGCAGCACCCCAATCCTGGCCCAGGCGCACCTTGCCCCAGCTGCCGGCGGCGTAGACATAGGCCTGGTCGATGCCGATCTTGTCGGCGTTGCCCGGCCGGTCCGTGCTGCGCCCGGTGTTGCCGGACCCGATGCGCAACTCCGCGCCATAGGTGGCGCCGCTGTCGGTCACCGTTTCCACCTTGCCGGTGACGGCATAGGCGCCGAACGGGTCCCAATGGGCGTTGCCCGCCGCCGCCCCGTCGGTGCCCACCACGCCGCCCTGGACCACGCCCGACAGGTGATAGTCGGTCTGCGCCCGCGCCGGGGCCGCCAGGCCGACGGCGGCGCAGAACGGAACGCTGAGGATAAGCGCACGGGGGATGGGACGGCGGGTCATGGCAGGCCTGTCGTTGTGCGGGAATGAAACGATATAGGCGGCGATTGTTGAAACGGCAGCCTTGCCTTGGCCCTGCGGGCGGTAGGAAAGTCGCTACCGTCCCCGTGCCATGGCCCTGGCGCCCCTTTACCGTGAATGGGGCCGGCGCACAACCGCAGCATAGCAAATCGATCATGACCCGCAGCAGCAAGCCACCCGCCCCGCCCGCCCCCGCCGCCGACGCCGATGTGCCCACCCGGCTGGAAACCGTGCGTCGTGTCATCGCCGACGCCGCCCGGGCCGTGGGCCGCGATCCCGCCGCCGTCACGCTGGTGGCGGTGTCCAAGGTGCAGCCGGTGGAAAAGATCCGCCAGGCCCTGGCCGCCGGCCAGCGGGTGTTCGGTGAGAACCGGGTGCAGGAGGCCAAGGCCAAGTGGACGGACCTGAAGGCCGAATACCCGGACGTTGAACTGCACCTGATCGGCCCGTTGCAGACCAACAAGGTGAAGGACGCGGTCACCCTGTTCGACGTCATCCAGACCGTGGATCGTCCCCGCCTGGCCGAGGCGCTGGCCGCTGAGGGCAAGCGCCAGGGCCGCCTGCCCCGCCTGCTGGTTGAGGTCAACACGGGTGAGGAACCGCAGAAGGCCGGCATCGCCCCCGCCGATTTGCCGGGCTTCCTGGCCGCCTGCCGCGACGTTCACGGGTTGGTGATATCCGGCCTGATGGCCATCCCGCCGGCGGAGGAGGAGCCGGCCATGCACTTCGCCCTGCTGTCCGACCTGGCCCGCCGGGCCGGGGTGGCGGAGGTCTCGATGGGCATGAGCGGCGATTACGATCTGGCCGTGCGTATGGGTGCCACCCACGTCCGCGTGGGCACGGCGCTGTTCGGCGAACGCGCGTCCCACGCGGCGGAGCCGGCCGGAACCCCGGGCGAATCCTGAGAAAAACGGGGACGTGCGGGACCTCGCGAAAAGGCACTTGCCGGATGGGCGATGTCTCTATATGGTCCCGCCCCATTCCGGACGGAGGGGTGGCCGAGTGGTTGAAGGCGCTCGCCTGGAAAGCGGGTATACGGCCAAAACCGTATCGTGGGTTCGAATCCCATCCCCTCCGCCATTTACGCCGAACAGGGCGTAACGCCGCCATGGGCGGCCCAGCATGAAAATTCTGGCGACCACGGACGCGGACGATCAACGGATCGTCCGCGCCGCCGGTGCGCGTGCCGCTCATTCAGGCTGGCCGGCGGATGATGCCCGCCTTACCTTCCTCCACATGCCTGTTACGGGACCGTCTGGATCCTTGAGGGGAAGTTATCATGACCACTTTGCGCCGTCTTTGCCTGGCTGCCGCCCTGCTGCTGTTGGCGTCGCCGGCCGTGGCCAGGGTGCGCATCGGCTATGCCACGGATGCCGCCCAATGTGATGGCTTCCCCGCCGTGCATCTGAAGGCGGCGCCGGGCCTGTGCGTGGGCCTGGTGGCGGCCAAGCTGGGCTTCGCCCGCGGCGTGGCGGTGATGGGGCATGACATCTATGTCGTCGATCTGGGTGGCGGCTGGCGCCTGGGGCATGGCCGGCTGCTGCGCTTGCGCGACGATGGCCGTGCAGCACCAGAGGTGTTGTTGACCGGGTTGGACGAACCCAACGTACTGGCACCGGCGCCGGACGGCCGCCTGTACATGAGCGTGGTGGGCCGGCTGGTCACCCTGGATCCCAATGCCGCCGACGTGAAGGCCAGTCTGCGCGACGTGGTGGTGGGCCTGCCGCGTGAGGGGCGGCATCCGCTGGCGGCGGTGGTGCTGGCCCCGGACGGGTCGCTGTTCGTCAACGTGGGATCCGGCACCGACCATTGCGAGGGCCCGGGCAAAGGCAAGGGCGACGACACCCCGCCCGACCCCGCCGTGCCCTGCCCCGAAACCGTGGGGCCGGCACCGCGCGGTGTGCTGCTGCACCTGACGCCGGACCTTAAACCCGGCGCGCCGCCGGTGGACGTGCGGGGGATGGCGCCCTATGCCCGGGGCCTGCGCAACGCCATGGCCCTGGGCCTGATGCCGGGCGGGCAACTGGTCGCCGCCGCCAACGCGCGCGACGACATCTCCGCTGCCGACCCGGCGCTGTCGGATGACGACGTGCCCCACGATTTGTACCTGGCGGTGCGGCCCGGCGCCGATTACGGCTGGCCCTATTGTTATGACAACGGCCTGCCCAGCCCGGAGTACGCCAAGTCGGCCGGTGGCGGGCCGGATTGCCAGGCCCGCCAGGCCCCCACCCTGCTGTTGCCGCCGCATTCGGCCCCCCTGGGCCTGCTGCCCTATATGGATGGGTCCTTGCCGGGCCTGGCCGGCCAGGTGCTGATCGGCCTGCACGGTTATCGCGACACCGGCCATCGCATCGTGGCCCTGCCGGTGGATGCCCAGGGGCGCCCCACCGGGCCCCTGCATGACGTGGTCTGGGGCTGGGACGTGGCCAAGGACGACCATCCCCAGGGCGCACCGGTGGTGCTGGCCCGCCTGCCCGACGGCAGCGTTTTGATCACCGAGGACCACAACGGCACCCTCTTGCGCTTGGCCCGTGCCGGTGGCTAGCTCTTGCCCCATTGGGGTTTCGAGATGACCGGATGGAGGGAACATGGGGGCGCGGACGGTGGGGGCGGTGATGATTGCCCTGCTTTTGCAAGCGGGCGTCACCCTTGGGCCGGCGGCGGCGCAAGGCTCAATATCGGAACCAGGGCGCCAGGGGATGTTCGTCATGCTGTACAGCAAGGCGAACTATTTCCGCATGCTGGTGACGACACGCGGCTGCCGGGACATGGATCAGGCCCGGTTCGACCTTTTCAACCGGCGCTTCGATGATGCCCGGGCGCGGCTGGTCGATACATACGGCGACCGCTTTTTTCCGGCCGCCCTGCCGGCGGACATGAGTTCGCGACAGGCGCCCTGTGACCCGGCGA
Organism: Azospirillaceae bacterium; assembly: GCA_028283825.1. Lineage (NCBI taxonomy): Bacteria > Pseudomonadati > Pseudomonadota > Alphaproteobacteria > Rhodospirillales > Azospirillaceae > Azospirillaceae bacterium. The sequence continues at coordinate 1,977,578 of JAPWJW010000003.1, forward strand.
CCTTGGGTTCCTACGGCAACCATATCGCCGAACTGGAACAGGCGCTGAATTAGACCCATGGCGGAGGATCTGGTTTTCAGCCGCGACGGCGCCGAACGTCACGTCGGGGTGCTGGCTGGGAGTTTAGGGGATCGTCCAGTCTTCCAGCGTCAGGCCGGGGATATCCTGAAAGTCAGCACGGTTGTTCGTCACCAGGATGGAACCTGTGCTGATGGCGTGCGCGGCGATCATGCGATCATAGTCCCGGCCCTTGACCCATCCGCATTGGGCGATGATCCGTCCGTAGGCCGCCGCAGCCGCCCCATCGAACGGCAGGATGGGTAGGTGAGGCAGCAAGATAGCCAACCGCTGCTGGCGTAGTCCTGTATGGGCGGGATCTTTGTAAAGCCCCCTCTGCAATTCAGCGAGGCTCAAGGCCGACAACAGGACGGCGCCGGAATGCTGGGCCAGTTTCTCCAGTACCGCATCCGTCCCGTCACGGGCATGGATGGCGATATTGGTATCGATCAGATAAGCCAAGGATCACTCCCTGTCCGGCACGTCCGGCGCTTCCCGCACCTCGACCGTCGGGGGTTTGGGCATGGCGCGCAGGGCTTCCACTGCTTCCTTCAGGTTCTGGCGGGCTGGGAAAATGGTGATCACGTCGCCGACGCGCGCGATATGCAATTCGATGCCCAGGTCGGCGAACGCCATTTCAGCCGGGATACGCACAGCCTGACTGTTTCCTGATTTGAAAACGCGCGTGAGGGCCATGACAGACTCCGGATATCCGAAAGCCTCACGATATGCTCGGTCCATAAACGCGTCAATCCATGTATATACATACTGAGTTGAGCACTGGAAAAGAATGCGGGACGATAGGGAGTTAGTCTTTAATCAACCACCTCCGATCCTTATCGCCGCTCCGGTGAAATCATGTCCCCCTACAGCTATCGCGCCGACCCGGCGGTGCCGTCCTTCCCTGATGACCGGCCCGTCCTCGTCTTCGATGGGCATTGCGTGATGTGTTCCGGCTTCGCCCGGTTCGTCCTGCGGCACGACCGGCGGCGGCGTTTCCGCTTGCTGGCGGCGCAGACGCCGCTGGGCACGGCGCTTTACCGCCATTACGGGCTGGATCCAGTGGATTACCAGAGCAACCTGGTGCTGGAGGACGGCGTGCTGCGGCTGAAGTCCGACGGCTCCATGGCTGTGTTCGAGGCGCTGGGCTTGCCCTGGTCGCTGATGGCGGTGGGGCGCGTCCTGCCCGTGGGCGTACGCGACGCCCTCTACAGCATTGTCGCACGCAACCGCCTGCGCTGGTTCGGCAAACGCGAGGTCTGCTACCTTCCCACCCCGGACGAACGCGACCGGTTCATCGCCTAGGGATATGAGGGGCGGGCATGCGCATCCTGGTCATCGGCGCCTATGGCCTGATCGGCACCTGCGTCGTGGCGCGCCTGCGCGGCGATGGCCACACGGTGGTGGGCGCGGGGCGCAGCGTTGCCATCGCCGTCCGGTGCCAGCCGGATATGAGCTGGGTGGCCATCGACCTTGCCACCGCCGATGAGGCGGACTGGGCCCCCTTGCTGACCGGCGTGGACGCCGTGGTCAATTGCGCCGGCGCCTTGCAGGATAGTCCCCGCGACGATCTGCGGGCGGTACATGTCGACGGCGTGGCGCGGCTGGTCGCGGCCTGCATGCAGGCGGGCGTACGGCGCCTGGTCCACATTTCCGCCGCCGGCGTGGCGCCTGGGCGGGGGCTGGGCACGCGGGGCGATGCCTTCAACGACAGCAAACTCGCCACCGAAACGCTGCTGCGCGACAGCACGCTGGACTGGATCATCCTGCGCCCCGGCCTGGTGCTGGCGCCGGCCGCCTATGGCGGCAGCGCCTTGCTGCGCGGGCTGGCCGCCTTCCCCATCGTGCTGCCCGTGGTGCACGCGGAATCCCAGGTCCAGGTGGTGGCGGCGACCGATGTGGCGCTGGCCGTGGCCCGCGCCGTGCTGCCGGAGACGTCCGCCCGCCGCACCATCGATCTGGTCCATGCTGAAGTGATCACCCTGGCAGACTTGGTGACCAGGCTGCGCCGCTGGCTGGGTTTGCCGGCGGCGCGCCTGTTGCCCCTGCCCCCACGATGGGCGCGGCTGGCGGCGCGGGCGGCCGACGCGTTGGCTTGGGCGGGCTGGCGCAGCCCCTTGCGCACCGCCACGCTGGAGCAGTTGCGCGGCGGCATTTCCGGCGACGGTGGGGCCATGGCGCGTGACCTCGACCTTGTGCCCCTGGGCCTGGACCAGATGCTGGCCGCCGGGCCGGCCGGGGTTCAGGAACGTTGGTTCGCCAAAATTTATTTCCTGAAGCCGGCAATGCTGGCGATGCTATCATTTTTCTGGACCGTCTCCGGTCTGGTCGGCCTGCTGCGCGTGCCGGCCGCTGCCGCCGTGCTGACCACAGCCGGCATGGCGCCCGGTCTTGCCACCCTGGCGGTGGTGGCGGGATCGGTGATCGACGTGGCTCTGGGCGTGGGTGTCGCCTTTCGCCGGTGGGCGGCGACCGCCTTGCGGGGCATGGTCCTGTTGTCGGTGGCGTACATGGCGGGCGGTACGCTGTGGCGGCCGGATTTGTGGCTGGACCCCATGGGTCCGTTCCTGAAGACTTTGCCGGCCGCCATGTTGGCCCTGGTCGCCCTGGCTTTGCTGGATGAGCGCTGATGGACCTTTATGACCTGGTCAAGGTGGCCCACATCATCGGCGCCGCCGTCCTGTTCGGCACTGGTGCGGGCATTGCCTTTTTTATGGTGATGGCCCACCGCAGCCGGGACGCGGCCCTGATCGCCCACACCGCCCACGTCGTGGTGGTGGCCGACACCTTGTTCACCGCCAGCGCCGTGGTGGTGCAGCCCATCACCGGCGCCACCTTGGCCCACCTGGCGGGGTATCCGCTGTTCGGCGACTGGATCGGCCTCAGCCTTGTCCTCTATCTGGTCACCGGCGTCTTCTGGCTGCCGGTGGTGTGGATGCAGATCCGCCTGCGTGATCTGGCGCGTACGGCCATGCGTACGGGCCAGCCCCTGCCGCCGGCCTATTTCCGCCTGTTCCGGGTATGGTTCGCTTTCGGTTTTCCCGCCTTCGCCGCCGTGCTGGGCATCATCTGGCTGATGGTGACCAAGCCCTCACTATAAGGAATGCCCATGATCGCCCAACTGATCCGCCTGGAAGTGGCCGAGGGTGCCCGGGAAAAGGTCCTGGCGCTGCAGGAGGTCAATGTACGTGAAAGCCGGGCGGAGCCCGGCTGTCGCCGTTTCGATTTCGCCGCCGCCAAGGATGAACCCGGCGTCTATTTCCTGTGGGAGGTGTTTGCCGACCAGGCGGCGCTGGACGCCCATTACGCCACCCCCCATTTCCGGGCCTGGAAGGCGTGGATGGATGCCCAGGCGGAGGGCACGCTGGTCCGCACCCGCTTTCCGCTGGACGTGCTCGGCTTCTGACGCGGCCGTCAATCCCCCGCCCAGCCGCAGCGCTTCAGCGCTGCCCGCAGGTGGGCGGGCACGGGGGCTTCGGCGCCCACCGGGTCGCGGCTGGGATACAGCGGCAGGATGATGCCGCGGGAATGCAGGTGCAGCGGCTGTTCCGCCCCCAGCGCCTGCTTGGGCCCGCCATAGGCCGGATCGCCCAGCAGGGGGCAGCCGACATGGGCCATGTGCACCCGGATCTGGTGGGTGCGGCCGGTGTGGGGGTACAGTTCCACCCAGGTCAGGGGGCCGTCCGGCGTGTCCGCCCGGCCGCGCACCCTGTAGTCGGTGACGCTGGCCTGCGCGTCGGGCGTGCCGTCGGGCACCACCTCCATGCGCCAGCCGTTCTTGTTGGTGCGCTTGAACAGGCTGGCCTCGATATGGCCCTCCTTGGCCGGGGGCGACCCCGCCACCACCGCCCAGTAGGTCTTGGCCACGCGGCCGTCCTGGAACAGTTTGCCCAGCTTGCGCAGCGCCTTGGGGTGGCGGCCCAGCACCAGGCAGCCGCTGGTGTCGCGGTCCAGGCGGTGGGCCAGGGTGGGCGCCCGGGGCAGGCCGAAGCGCAGCGCGTCGAAATAGCGTTCCAGATTGTCGCCGCCGCCGGGGCCGGCGTGCACGGGCAGGCCCGCCGGCTTGTCGATGATCAGCATCAGCGCGTCGCGGTACAGCACGCGCGCCTCCATCTCCGCCGGCGTCATGCTGCGGGGGCCGGTGGGCTTGGGCGGAGCTGGTCTGGCGGGGGCGGCTTTGGGGCGGGGCATGGGACAGGTCCTTACCCCCGCCCACACCCTGCCGTCCAGTCCCCGTGAGGATCAGGGGTCGCGTGCGGCACCGGCCGCCACATGCTGCATCGCCGGGCGGCCGGCGCCCAGGGGTGCGACCAGGGCGGCGAAAGGCGATGGTACCGCGGCCCGCACCGGCTGGCGGTTCAGGCCATGGTGCAGGGCGATGTCCAGCACCCAGCCGAGATAGGTGTCGATCATGCCGCCGACATGGAAGGCGGGGCAGCCGGTGAACAGCCGGTCGTGGCCGGTGGTCACCGGGGCGATGCCGTCCAGCCGCAGGTCCAGGCGGCGGTCCGCTCCCGTCCCCACCAGGCGGAAGGGCGATCCCTCCTGCGTCGTGGGGTTGACGGCCGAGTCGCCGTGGGGGTGCAGGTGGGCGGCCTCCAGGAAGGCGACGATCATGCCCAGGCTGCCGGACGCCAGGGTGGCGATCTCCTTGCGCGACCGCCACAGCAGGGCGCGCCACTCGTCCGCCGGCAGGTCCACGCCCAGGTAATACGCGGCCTCCACCAGGCTCCAGCACACGTGCAGGGCGGTGTTGCTGCCGGTCTTGGCGATGCTCAGCACCGAATGGTCGGCGCGGCGGTACAGGGGCGATGCCGCGAAGAAACGGCGGGCGGCGCGGGCCATGCGGCCGAAGGGGCAGGCGATGGGCGTCTCGTCGCGCCCGCCCCGGGCGTCCAGGTCGGCTATCCATAGATCCAGTTCCCGGTTCAGGCCCAGGCAGCCGGCGGTGCGCAACAGGCCGAAGCGCTGGTGCGCGTCCATCCAGCTGGGCAGGGCGGCGAAGGGACCGGCACCGGTGTCCTTCATCCGCTCCATGGCGGAGGCCAGGCGGTGGCGGAAATCGCGGAACAGGAAGACCAGGTGCATGTTGCCTTTCAACCGGTCGACATTGTCGCGGCTGAACGTCAGGTCGGCATGGGCCTGGGCCAGATAGGCGTCCAGCGCGTCCGGATCGCCGGTCTCGTCCATCAGGTCCAGCACCGGCGTCACCGCCAGGCGCTGGATGCCGGCGGCGGCGTGCGCCTCCTGGTACGCCCGGGCGAAGGAACCGCTGGGGGCCTCGGATTCCGCCCCGGTTGAGGCCAGACCGGTGACAACGCCGCCATCCATGATGCACGCACCCCGAAGATTGAACCGGGGGGTACCAAGCAGGAGATGGGCCACACATTGATCGCATAAGAATCAATGCATTAGTGCACTATAAGCAAACATCCAACCGTTTCCGCCGGGAAAAACCTGCCGGGTTCGCGGCAGCCTTTTCCCGTCAGGGCTTGGCTGGCGTGCCTTCCGGCGCCGGCGCCAGCAGCAGGCGCCAGCGTGTCGGGCCGGGCAGCAGCGGGGTGGGTTTGCCCTGCACCCAGTCCTCATGCCCCTTGTTGTAATAGGGCGACATGGGGTGGCCGCTCTGCCCCGTGGGCATGTGGAACAGGCCGGTGTCCTCATGCCCCGGCGACACCACCAGGCGTTCCGACGCGCCGAAGCTGGGGGCGGTCACGCGCGGCTGGTACACATCGCCGGCGACGGGTTCCACCGGCGGGTCCAGATAAGGCGACAGCGACGGCACGATGCTGGACAGCGGGTGGTGGATGGCCAGGCGGTTGCGGTCGCCCCAGGTGAAGCGGGCGATGTCGCCGCCGGCGTTCTGCTCAATGCGGTCGCGCACGTCCTTCAGGGCGGCGTCCACCAGGGCGTCCCAGGTCTTGTAGCCGGGTGGCACCAGGCCGGCGGGCTTGGCGGTCAGCAGGCGCCGGGCCGGGCCTTCCGCCTGCGGGCTGACCAGGTCGCCCCCATGCTCGCCCGCCGCCCCGGCCAGCGGGGCGGTGTAGGCCTGGTACAGCCGGTCGATCAGGGCGGCGCGGAAGGTGCGCACCAGGCGATAGCCCACGGACGGGATGGCGGCGCGGCCGCCCCAGCTTTCCACCGGCGCCACCAGGTTGGCCAGCGTCGGGTCGCTGACCCGTTCGCCCAGGGCCTGCAGCATCAGGCGCTGCCAGTAATCCAGCATGGGCGCGCGGTCGTCCAGCTGGATGGCCATCAGATCCTGTTCGGCGAACTTGTCCTTGGCCAGCAGATCGTCGCGGATCTGGCCGGCGCGGGCCCCCAGGGCATAGGTGCCGAAGCCCAGCTTGGCCAGGGCGTCGCCGCCGACCACCCGGGTGTTGGCGGTCCACAGGCGGCTTTTTTCGGGGTTGGAGACCACCGGCACCTCCGCCGGCGACAGATAGCCGGCCCAGCCGGCCTTGCCGTCGGCCCACGATGCCGGTAGCGTGCCGTCATGGCCGAAGCGGCGCGGCACCAGGCCCACCACCGTCCAGGCGATGTTGCCCTTGGTGTCGGCGATCATCATGTTTTCATTGGGGATGGGCAGGCGGTGGGCGATGGCCACCGCCTCATCCATCGACCCCGCCTGTTCCAGGGCCACGCCGGCGGTCATCACCTCCGCCCCCATGTCGTGCGCCACCCAGCGATAGGCCAGCTTGCGCCCCTGGGCGTCGGTGCCGACCACGGGGCCCCAGATGCTGTCCTCCACCATCAGGCTGGGGCAGGTGGTGGGGCACAGCGGCTCCATATGCTTGACCAGGGTGCGGGGGCCGTCCGGCGTCTTGTAGCGGTCGGGGTCGCCGTCCACCGGTTCCAGGATGACCACGTCGCCGGTATCGGCATAGGCATCGGTGTAGCCCCAGGCGACGTGCTTGTTGCTGCCCACCACCATCAAGGGGTTGCCCGGCAGGGTGACGCCGATCAGGTCCAGGCTGGGCGCGTCGGCGCCGGCCGGCTTCACCACCAGGCGGGCGCGGTACCAGGTGTTGGGCTCACGCAGGCCCAGGTGCATGTCGTTGGCCACCATGGCGGCGCCGGTGGCGGTCAGGGCCCCGCCCACCGCCCAGTTGTTGCTGCCCCGGGCTAACGGTTCGTTTTGCGCCGGCGCCGGGTCCGCCTGGCCGGTGCGCGCCGGGTTGATGACGGGGGTGTAGCTGTCCGGCATGGGCGGCTCGGGCAGGAAGCTGCCGTCCACCGCCGCGTCCAGTTCCGTCCCCTTGGGGTAGAGGAAGCCGGCCATGGGCGCGCCCAGCGTGTCGGTCGCCAGCGCCAGGCGGCGTTCATCCCACCCGTCGCTGGATTGCAGGTCGAAATACATGGCGTCGATGACCAGCAGCGCGTCTTCCAGCCGCCAGGGCTTGGGATGCTGGCGCAGCATCGCGTATTCGAACGGTTCATGGCCCAGGGCGTCCAGGCCGGCGTTCACGCCCGCGGCATAGGCGGCCAGCAGGGCGTGCTCCTCCGGGCTGGCGCGTTCCACCGCGGCTTGCGCGCGGGCGCGGAAACGGTGCAGGCGGTGGGGATTGTCAAACCGCACGGCGTCCGGCCCGAACAGGTCAGCCAGTTCGCCGGCGCCCGTGCGGCGCATCAAATCCATCTGGAAGAAGCGTTCCTGGGCGTGCAGGAAACCCAGGGCATAAACCAGGCTGGTGCGGTCGGGACCGGTCAGGGTGGGCACGCCCGCCTCATCCCGTTCCACCGTCACGGCGGCGTTCATGCCGGGGATGCTGGCCGTGCCCTCCAGCTGCGGCAGGCTGGCCCGCAGGCTCCACGCCCCGAAGCCGAACGCGCCGACCAGGCCCACGACGCCCACCCCGGCGATGCCGCCCAGCCATACCAGAACCCGGCGCCCGGTGCGGCGGTCGGTCGTCGTTGCCATTCCTGTCCCCATGCCTCGGGCCCGGTTCATGGGGCGCCGTTCCTGATGCCGGCGCATTCTCAACCAATGTGTTGGCCTCTGGCAACAAATCGCAGGGATGGATCCGGGGGGGCACGGTGGTTATGGTCAGCGCGGACGAATAAGCATGGGGGACGCCGGCCATGGCCTGGACGCGTGACGACTCGGCGGCGCTGGACGCCCAGGACCCGGTGGCCGCCTGCCGCGACGCGTTCGACCTGCCCCCCGGCCTCATCTACCTGGACGGCAATTCCCTGGGCGCCCTGCCCAAGGCGACACGGGCCCGCCTGGCCCGGGTGGTGGACCAGGAATGGGGCCGCGACCTGATCCGCAGCTGGAACAGCGCCGACTGGATCACCCTGCCGGCCCGCGTCGGCGACCTGATCGCCCCGCTGGTGGGGGCGGCGAAGGGTGAGGTCATCGCCGCCGACAGCACGTCGGTCAATTTGTTCAAAATGGCGGCGGGCGCCTTGAAACTGCGGCCCGGCCGGCGGGTCATCCTGTCGGAACCCGGCAATTTCCCCACCGACCTCTACGTCATGCAGGGCTTGGCCGAATTGCTGGGCGACGGGGTGGAGGTGCGCACCGTCCCGCCCGATGGCCTGGCCGAGGCGTTGACTGAGGACGTCGCCCTGCTGCTGCTGACCCACGTGCATTACAAGACGGGCCGGGTGCACGACATGGCGGCCCTGACCGCCCAGGCGCACGCCGTGGGTGCCTTGACCCTGTGGGACCTGTCGCACAGCGCCGGCGCGCTGGCGGTGGACCTCAATGGCTGCGATGCCGACCTGGCGGTGGGCTGCGGCTATAAATATCTGAACGGCGGCCCCGGCGCCCCGGCCTTCCTGTTCGTGGCCGCGCGCCACCAGGATGCGATCCGCCCGCCCCTGTCCGGCTGGATGGGCCACGCCGCCCCCTTCCAGTTCGGCGACGATTACCGCCCGGCATCCGGCATCACCCGCCACCTCTGCGGCACGCCGGCCATCCTGGGCCTGTCGGCGCTGGAGGAGGGGGTGAAGATCCTGGCCGGCGTGGACCGGACCGCCCTCTTCGCCAAGTCCCGCCGCCTGGGCGACCTGTTCCTGGACCTGGTGGACCAGCGCCTGGGCGCCCACGGCTTCCAAATCCTCTGCCCGCGTGACAGTGCCGGGCGCGGCAGCCAGATCAGCCTAGGGCATGAACACGGCTACGCCATCGTCCAGGCGCTGATCGAGCGCGGCGTCATCGGCGACTTCCGCGCCCCCGACGTCCTGCGCTTCGGCTTCGCCCCGCTCTATATCCGGTATGTGGACGTGTGGGACGCGGTGGCGCACCTGGTGGACATCATGGAAACGGGCGTGTGGAAAGAAGCGCGCTTCCACGCGCGGGCGGCGGTGACGTGACTAGGCGGACGGACCGGTTTCACGGCTGATTGACGAAGATCAGCACGGCCCCCAGACCGGTCATGCCAAGGCACAGACAGAGCAGGAACTTGAAAACCGGAAGCCGCCGTTCAAAGCGGTTGCCCGGAATTTTCGCCTGTGACACCAATCCCCAAGCGCCCATGGCGGCGACGGCCATGCCCAGGGTGGCGTAATCGTATCTGCGATCCCCCTGGGCCAGAAACGCGAACACGCAGCCCGCCAGGGCCCACCATCGGCTGTGGTGTACTATCCACTCTTTAAAAGTCTGCGGCGTCATTGCTGGTTGACGAAGAACATCACGGCCGCCAGACCGGTCCCGGCAAGGCACAGACAGAGCAGGAACTTGAAAACCGGAAGCCGCCGCTCAAAGCGGTTGCCCGGAATTTTCGCCTGCGACACCAATCCCCAGGCGCCCATGGCAGCGACGGCCATGCCTAGGGTGGCGTAATCATATCTGCGGTCCGCCTGGGTCAGAAGCGTGAAAACGCAGCCCGCCAGGCCCCACCATCCGCTGCCGCGTACCATCCACCCTCTAAAAGCCCGCAGCGTCATTGCATCATCCGGCGGCTGTATTCCGTCACATAACGAGGCAACAGCCGGTTCAGGCGTGCGGCCTCCCAGGATCCGCCGGGCAAGAGATGGCTGGTCACGGCCCCTACCGTGGTTGACACGACGGCGCGTGCCGACGCCGTTCCAAACGCGGCGCCGCTGATGGCGGCGGCCCCAGCCACCTCCGGTATCGCGGCGGCAACGAATATGCTCGCGGCAACACCAGCTATAACGACTAATACCAACGAGCGCTGATGGCGACTCTCGCTAAGGGGATTCCCTTCGGGCTGATTTTCTGATTCACCAGAGCAGGCAAAGAGGAGGCTTGCGATGGGTTCGGCAGTTGAGGTTCGTTCGGATTATTCAGCGGCGGCTTTGCGCCAATTCGCGCGCCGATGCGGCGATGCTGACCAGGTTCGGCGGTTGTTGGCCCTGGCGCAGATCCTCGACGGCCGGAGCCGGGGTGAAGCGGCCAGGACGGCTGGTGTGACGCTGCAGATCGTGCGGGATTGGGTTCTTCGTTTCAACGCGGATGGCCCGGACGGCCTGGCTACACGCAAGGCGCCCGGCAAAGTGCCGTTGCTGAACGATACACAGCGCGCGCGCCTGGCCGCGGCCGTCGAAGCCGGGCCGATCCCGGCCGTGCATGGCGTCGTGCGCTGGCGGCTTGTCGATCTGGCCCAGTTGCTGTGGGATGAGTTTGGTGTGTCGGTGACGCGCTTCACCCTTGGCCGCGAATTGCGCGCGCTGGGCTATCGCAAGCTCTCGGCCCGGCCGCGCCATCGCGGCCAGAAGCCCGAGGACATCACCGATTTTAAAAAACCTTCGCAACCCGCCTGGCGGGCATCCGGCACCACCTCCCGCCGGGAACGCCCATAGAGTTGTGGTGGCAGGACGAGGCGCGGATCGGCCAGCAGACCGAGTTCACCCGGCGTTGGGCCAGGATTGGTACCAGGCCGTCAGCACCGAAGGATCAGCGCCGGACCTCGGCCTGGATCTTCGGCGCCATCTGCCCCGCCGAGGGCAAAGGGGCCGGCATCGTCATGCCCCGCTGCAACACCGCCGCGATGAACAGCCATCTCCAGGAAATCGCCGTCCACGTCGCGCCGGGCGCGCACGCCGTCCTCATCCTTGATCAGGCCGGTTGGCATAGCTCGGCCGAACTCATTGTGCCAGCCAACATCACGCTCATGCCCTTGCCGCCCCGCTGCCCGGAACTCAACCCCGTCGAAAACCTCTGGCAGTTCATGCGCGACAACTGGCTCTCAAATCGCATCTTCCAGAACTATGACGACATCGTCGAGCACTGCTGCCACGCCTGGAACAAACTCGTCGAACAGCCTTACCGCATCATGTCCATTGGACGCAGGCAGTGGGCACATGGGTCGTAATTAACGCTCTTTGGTATAAAACATCGTTTGCCAAAGCTGAGTAAAAGCTGGGCGGTTTATATATTCCTTGAACGTCCGCAATTTTCCCGCCGAAGTTCTTGGTGGCGTAATAGGCAAATTCACGGTCAGTCAGGGCGAAGGGATATTCATCTGGATTCTCCGTCACCTGAAACTTGGTCATGATCACCCAGGAATAGAAAGGCCCCCAGCCCGGTTTATGTCAGGGCATCCAGTTCTTTCTCGAACGCGAATCGGAAACTGTCACTCATCCGGATCAAACATAATCCCGCGACAAGGGCGCGGGCGCTTTGTGGGGATGGCGTCTGGTTGAGAAGGGCGAAGTCGCACATGGCCTCATTCAGCAACAGGCCCATCGCGTCATCTTGAAGCCAGCGGTGATTCAGCGTGACGATATCGGCCATCTCACACTCCCTCCAATTCACCCGTAGGCCGGTCAGGACCAGCCGCAGATCAATTAAGGGGATTAAACCTGAGGGCAACTAGCCATCTGGTAGAAAGCCTTATTGTGGAATGCTTCTCATAAAGACGTCCGCACGCTGAAAAGCTCCGGAAAGAACTTCAGGTCCAGCGCCTTCACCAGATAACTCACTCCACCGGTGCCACCGGTGCCGGGCTTGAAGCCGATGATGCGTTCCACCGTCTTCATGTGGCTGAAGCGCCATTGCTGGAAGCGGTATTCCAGATCCACCAGCTTTTCCGCCAGGTCGTACAGGTCCCAGTGCCGGCCAGGCTCGCGGTAGACGGCCAGCCAGGCGGCCTCCACCGCCGGGTGGCTGCTGTGCGGCTGGGTCCAGTCGCGGTCCAGCAGGTCGGCCGGGATGGCGAAGCCCCGGCGGGCCAGCAGGCGCAGGGTCTCGTCATACAGGCTGGGCTGGGCGTGGGCGGCCACCAGGGCGGCGTGCGTCTCAGGATCGCCCTGGTGCACTGGGATCATGCCGGCGTTCTTGTTGCCCAGCAGGAATTCCAGTTGGCGGTACTGGTAGGACTGGAAACCGCTGCTCTGCCCCAGATGCGGGCGGATCAGGCTGTAGTCGGCCGGCGTCATGGTGGCCAGCACGTCCCAGGACTGGATCAACTGCGCCTGGATACGGCTGACCCGCGCGATCATCTTCAGGGCCGGGCCCAGATCGTCGGCCCGGATCTGGCGCAGGGCCGCGCGCAACTCATGCAGGCTCAGCTTCATCCACAATTCGGACGCCTGGTGGATGACGATGAACAGCAACTCGTCATGCTGGTCGGATCGCGGGTGCTGCGCCGCCAACAACTGGTCCAGGCCCAGATAGGCGCCATAGCTGAGGTCGGGGGATTGGTGGATGCCCTCCCCCGACAAATCCACCTGGCCCGGTTTCGTGTCGGACGGCATGGCGCTTACAGCGGCTCGCCACGCACCAAGCGCGGCAGTTCGCCGACGATGCCCATGGCGTGGCGCATGAACAGCTTCTTCAGCGGCATCAGGGGCGGGGCGTTGACGGCGGCCAGGCCCAGGCCGCGCGCCAGCTTCAGCGGCCCGATGTCGTTGGAGAACAGGCGCGTCAGGCCGTCGGTCACGCCCAGCAGGCTGACATTGTCGAACCGGCGCCAGCGCTGATAGCGCTCCAGCGTGGCCGCGCCGCCCACGTCCAGGCCCAGGCGCCAGGAATCCACGATCACCTCCGCCAATGCCGCCAGGTCGCGCAGGCCCATGTTCAGGCCCTGCCCGGCGATGGGGTGCATGGCGTGGATGGTCTCGCTGACCAGGGCCAGACGGCGGTCGATGTAGCGTTCGGCGTGCTGCAGCGATAGGGGATAGGCGTAGCGCCCGCCGATGGGGCGCACGGCCCCCAGCCAGTCGCCGACGCGGGCCTGAAGCTCGGCGGTGAACGCCGCGTCGTCCAGTGCCATGTAATGCGGCACGGCGGCACTCTTGTCCGACCAGACGATGGAGGTGCGGTTGCCGGTCAGCGGCAGCATGGCGAACGGCCCGCTGGGCAGGAACATCTCCACCGCCACGCCATGATGGGGGAACTCATGTTCCACCGTCACGGCGATGGCGGTCTGGTCGTACTTCCAGCCCGACAGCTTGATGCCGGCGTCCTTGCGGCACAGGCTGCCCCGGCCGTCCGCACCCACCACCAGGCGGGCGCGGATGGTGCGGCCGTCGGCCAGGGTGATGGTGGCGGCGTTGGCGCCGCGGTCCAGCGCCGTCACCTCCACCGGCGCCAGATGGGTGACGGATGGCAGGTCGGCCAGGCGGGCGAACTGCGCCCGGCGCAGCACGATGTTCTCCACGATATAGCCGAAGGGGGCGTCGCCCACCTCGCGGTGGTCGTAGTGCAGGAAGGTCGGCCGGTTCTGGTCGGTGACGCGGATGTCCAGGATGGGGCCGGCATCACCGTTCAGGTGGGCCCACACCCCCGCCCCGGCCAGGATCTTCATGCTGCCGTGGGAGATGGCGGTGGTGCGGCCGTCGAAGGTGTCTTCCAGCTGGCGGGTCGGGCTGTCGCGGTCGATACAGACGGTGGGCACACCGGCCGTGCCCAGGGCCGCCGCCAGCGACAGGCCGGCCAGGCCGCCGCCCACGATGGCGACATCGAAAACCATGTCAGGGGCGCTGGGGGGCGTCGGGGCGTCGGTGGACATTGGACAAGCCTTGGCATCGGGACCGCAACGGGCGGCGGCGGAACAGAGGCGCAGCATCGCGGCGGGCCGCCCGCTTGTCCAGCGCCGCGCACATGATCGTTCCTGGGACCGGATATGCCTATAATTTATGCAGTAGAGTGGTTTTTGAGCCTGGTCAAAAATATGACACAGGCACGACGGCGCGGTTCGCGGGCTGAAAGCCGCAAAAAGCGGCAGCACTGGGCCGCCGTGGCCATGGGTCGGCCTTGATCTTTGGGGGTAAGCGTCGCGGTCGCTATCACGCGGCACGCTTCTTGAAGACGTGAGGCGCCTAAACACCGCCGTCGTCATCGTCCTGGCAGGGGCGGCCCCCGCAACAGGGGGCAAGCGGGGGTGTTAAGGACGATGGCCGTTGGGGCGCCCAAGTCCCTGGTTCGAGGAAAGCCGATGAAGCTCGTGGTGGCGGTGGTGAAGCCGTTCAAGTTGGATGAGGTGCGTGAGGCGTTGGCCGGCATGGGGCATCTGGGGGTCACGGTCAGCGAGGTGCGCGGCTGTGGTCGGCAGAACGGCCAGACGGAGATTTATCGCGGTGCCGAATACGCCATGAACTTCCTGCCCAAGGTAAAGATCGAGGTGGCGGTGGCCGACGACCAGATGGAAAGTGTGGTGGAGGCCATCCAGGCCACCGCCAACACCGGCCGCATCGGCGACGGCAAGATCTTCGTGATGAACATCGCCGAGGCGGTGCGCATCCGCACCGGCGAGCGCGGTGGCGTGGCACTCTGAAGTGTTCCCTCAGGCGGCGGGCGCGGCCATCCGGCCGCTTGCCTGCTCCTCGTTTTGCGGTCCGCCTTCGGCTTCCCGCAAAACTCCGGCAGCCCCGGTCGGGGCCTATTTAAAAGCGCTTTGTTTGGCACCGTTCCGCGTCAGCGCCACATTTCACCGTATTTCTAAGTATTTAGGGGCAAGCGCGCGGATTCAAAGGCGCTTTCCGGCCGGCCGTCAGCCGGTGTACGGCGCTGGAACGCTTGTGCGGGCAGGGGGCGGCGTCTAATATCGGGCCTTCTTCCCGATACGTGCGGACGTGATTCTTGCCCATGGATTTGGCGGCTGCCCCCCTTATCACCGCCCCGGCCCTGAACGGCCGTCTGGGGGAACTGTCGGAATATCCCTTCCCCCGTCTGACGGCCCTGCTGGCTGACCTGACGCCGCGCAGCAACACCACGCCCCTGATGCTGTCCATCGGTGAGCCGCAGCACGAACCGCCGGCCCTGCTGGCCCAGGCGTTGGCGTCGGCGCCCCTGGCCGACTGGGGCAAATATCCCCTGCCCACCGGCACACCGGCGTTCCGCGCCGCCATCCATGGCTGGCTGTGCCGCCGCTACGGCCTGCCGGCCGGCTTTGTGGATATGGACCGGGGCATCCTGCCCGCCACCGGCACGCGCGAGGCCCTGTTCCAGGTGCCCTTGCTGGCCGTGCCGCAGATGAAGGCGGGCGCCCGGCCGGTGGTGCTGATCCCCGACCCGTTCTATGCCGTCTATGAAGGGGCGGCGGTGCTGGCGGGGGCGGAACCGGTGTTCATGCCCACGACGCGCGAGACGGGTTTCCTACCCGACCTGGACGCGCTGCCGGCCGACGTGCTGGCGCGCACGGCGCTGATGTACCTGTGCACGCCGTCCAACCCGCAAGGGGCGGTGGCGGACCTGGCTTATCTGAAGAAGGCCATCGGGCTGGCCCGGACCCACGGTTTCGTCCTGGCGCTGGACGAATGTTATGCCGAGATCTGGGACAAGGCCCCGCCGCCCGGCGCGTTCGAGGCCGCCCTTGCCTTGGGCCAGGGTACCGCCAACCTGCTGGTCTTCAACTCCTTGTCCAAGCGGTCCAGCGCCGCGGGTTTGCGCTCCGGCTTCATCGCCGGCGACCCGGCGCTGATCCAGGCCTTCACCCGCCTGCGCAACTACACCCTGGCCGGCAACCCCCTGCCGGCGCAGGCGGCGGCCATCGCCCTGTGGTCCGACGACGCGCATGTGGCGGAGAACCGGCGCCTCTACCGCCAGAAGATCGACGCGGCGGAAGCCGCACTGTCCGGCCGCTATGGCTTCTACCGGCCGGCCGGCGGCTTCTTCCTGTGGCTGGAGGTGGGGGATGGTGAGGCCGCCACCCGCGCCCTGTGGGCGGAGGCGGGCTTGCGTGTCATCCCCGGCGCCTACTTCACCCGGTCCGTGGTCGACGGTGTCAACATCGGCAAGTCCTACATCCGGGTGGCCCTGGTGCACGATGCCGAGACGGTGGGCCGGGCGTGTGAGACCCTGGCCCGGGTGCTCGGCTGAAGGCGCCCCCAACCGGGGGTGTGGCGTGCCTGTCATAAAGTTGCCTGACACTGCCTTTAAAGCCTCAAAGCCGGTTTCGGCGTTTCATTTTTAGTTCCAAGGACGAGCGACGGCCCATGACGACCCGCCTTGCCCCCTCCCCCGGTTCGCGGGGTTCCCGCGACCCCATGTCCAACGGTCCCACCGGCGGCGGGCCCAAGCGCCGGCGCGGCGGCCTGCTGCCCGATGGCGCGTCGCAGTTCCTGGTGCGACGGGTGACGGAGGTGGGGGGGCTGTGCATCATTCTGCTGGCGCTGGCGCTGGCCGCCATCCTGTTCAGCTACAACCCCAACGACCCGTCGCTGAACACGGCCGGGCCGCACGGCGCCGTCCACAACGTGGCGGGGGCGCCGGGGTCCTACGTCGCCGACGTGCTGGTGCAATGCTTCGGCCTGGCGTCCTACATCATGGCGGTCATCATCGCCGGCTGGGGCGTGCGCGTGCTGCGGCATGATCCGCCGGGTTTCTGGGCCGGGCGCCTGGCCGCCGGCCTGTTCGCCGTCACCCTGGCCGCCGTCACGCTGGGCGGCATCTCCCATCCCTTCGATGGCGGGGCGGGCGGCAATGTCGGCCGTGTCATCGTCACCCTGGTCGATCAGTTCATCCACAGCCATCTAGGCTTCAGCAGCCCGGTGTTGCTGGGCCTGGTGACGGCGCTGGCCACCATGGCGCTGATCGTCGTGGCCCTGGGCGTGCCCTTCTATCAGGCCTTCGCCGCCATCGGCGCCACCTATTCCACCCTTCGCCGCGCCAGCCAGTGGCGCCCGGTGGGCAAGCCCAAGCCGGCCGCCGTCCGCGCCGGCGGCCGCTCCGCCCGTCCCGAACCCAAATATGAGCCGGAGTACGAAGCCGAGGACGAGGTGCTGGAAGATGCGCCCTCCGGCTTGGCGGGGCGCCTGCGTGCCGCCGCCGGTTCGGCCTTGGAGGGCGGCCTGGCAGGCAAGCTGGGTGGCCTGAAGGATGGCATCGGCAACCTCACCGGCGGCTTGGCCGACAAGTTGAGCGGCCTGTCCGCGCCGAAGCGTGAGGCGCCGCCTGCGCGGCGCGAGCCTGGCTTCGGTGACGGCATCCGCCGCGAACCCAGCCTGTCCATCCCGCCGATGGACCGCCCGGGCCTGAGCGCCGGCGATGATCGCGATGGCTCCCGCGATGGCGAACTGAATGTGGAGGGTGAGGCCGCCCCCCGCCGCCCGCTGGCCACCGTGGTGGCGCCCAAGGCCAAGCCGGTGGAAATCGCCCGCAAGGCGCCGGCCGCCATGCAGCCCAGCCTGGATCTGGAACCCGACGGCCCCAGTGAATATGAGTTGCCGCCGGTGGAACTGCTGCAGTTGCCCGACCCCGCCGCCCGCAACCCGTCGGTGAATGAAGAGGCGCTGCGCCAGAACGCCCAGCTACTGGAAGGCGTGCTGGACGATTTCGGTGTGAAGGGCGAAATCGGCAAGGTCCATCCCGGCCCCGTCGTCACCCTCTATGAACTGGAACCGGCGCCGGGCACCAAGTCGTCCCGCGTCATCGGTCTGGCCGACGACATCGCCCGGTCCATGAGCGCCGTTTCCGTGCGCGTGGCCGTGGTGCCGGGCCGCAACGTCATCGGCGTGGAACTGCCCAACGCCAAGCGTGAGACCGTCTATTTGCGCGAATTGCTGGAGGCCGACGGCTACGACCGGGCGCAGCACAAGCTGGCCCTGGTGCTGGGCAAGGACATCGGCGGCCAGCCCATCATCGCCGATCTCGCCCGCATGCCCCACCTGCTGGTGGCCGGCACCACCGGTTCGGGCAAGTCGGTCGCCATCAACACCATGATCCTGTCGCTGCTCTACCGGCTGCCGCCGGAAAAGTGCCGCTTCATCATGGTGGATCCCAAGATGCTGGAACTGTCCATCTATGAGGGCATCCCCCACCTGCTGGCGCCGGTGGTGACCGACCCGAAGAAGGCGGTGGTGGCCCTGAAGTGGACGGTGCGGGAGATGGAGGACCGCTACCGCGCCATGTCCAAGCTGGGCGTGCGCAACATCGATGGCTACAACATGCGCCTGCGCGAGGCGCGCCAGAATGGCGAGACGCTGACCCGCCGCATCCAGACGGGTTTCGACCCCGACACCGGCAAGCCGGTGTTCGAGGACCAGCCCATCGACCTGACGGAACTGCCCTACATCGTCGTCATCGTGGATGAGATGGCGGACCTGATGCTGGTGGCCGGCAAGGATATCGAGGCCGCCATCCAGCGCCTGGCCCAGATGGCGCGCGCCGCCGGCATCCACATCATCATGGCGACCCAGCGCCCCTCGGTCGACGTCATCACCGGCACCATCAAGGCCAACTTCCCCACCCGCATCAGCTTCCAGGTCACCTCCAAGATCGACAGCCGCACCATCCTGGGCGAACAGGGGGCCGAACAGCTGCTGGGCCAGGGTGACATGCTCTACATGGCCGGCGGCGGCCGCATCACCCGCGTCCACGGCCCCTTCGTCCGTGACCAGGAGGTGGAGGAGGTGGTGAAGTTCCTGAAGGCCCAGGGCGAACCCAACTACGTCGACGCGGTGACGGAGGAGGACGAGGCCAGCCCGTTCGACGACGATCCCAACGGCGGGGGCGGTGGTTCGGGCGGCAACGGCAGTTCGGGTGACGAGCTGTACGACCAGGCGGTGGCCGTGGTCTGCCGCGAGGGCAAGGCCAGCACCAGCTTCATCCAGCGCCACCTGCGCATCGGCTATAACAGTGCGGCCCGCCTGATCGAACGCATGGAGCAGGAGGGCGTGGTCAGCCGCGCCAACCATGTCGGCAAGCGCGAGGTGCTGGCCCGCAACATCGACGACCGGGAAAGCTGATCGCCGTCGCGTACGGGGTGGGGCGGACGTACAAACCCACATACACCCCCTCCCCTTCCTTGGCGCGCTTTCACAACCATTTGTATCGGCACCGCAATTCCGCCTTAAAGGGCGGTGAAACTCCAAGGCACCATGACCCGCCGCCTCGCCCCCCTGTTCGCCGCCCTGGTTCTGACCGCTGCCCCGCTGGCCCTGTCCGGCATCGCGTCGGCCAAGCCGCCCACCCAGTTCACCGATGAGGACAAGGCCAAGCTGCATCAGGTGGAGACCTACCTGAACGGCATCCAGACGCTGAAGTCCACCTTCCAGCAGGTGAACCCCGATGGCGGCCTGGTGCGCGGCACCTTCCAGCTGAAGCGGCCGGGCAAGATGCGCATCGACTACGACCCGCCCAACAAGAACTTCATCGTGGCCGACGGTCACTTCGTCTATTTCTGGGATGCCGAGTCCAAGGAACAGTCCAACGCCCCCATCGGCAGCACCATGGCCGACTTCATCCTGCGGCCGGATCTGAAGCTGTCGGGCGACGTCACCGTCACCTCGATGGACGACAGCGCCGGCGTGCTGGAGGTGACCTTGGTGCAGACCAAGGATCCCGGCCTCGGCCGCTTGACCCTGGTGTTCCAAGAACAGCCCTTCGGCCTGAAGAAATGGCGGGTGCTGGACGCCCAGGGCGCCAATACCGAGGTGGCGTTGCTGGACCCCCAGACCGGCGTCAGCCTGGCCGACGACCAGTTCTATTTCCGCGATCCCAGCCGCCGCAAGGAACGGGACTGATCCGGACCAATAAGGATCAGTGGCATGAGGAGAACCTCATGCCACTGTAGGCCCCGACTGGGGTCGCCGGAGATTTCCGGGGAGCGGAGCGGACTGGAAATCGAGGAAGCCCAAGCCAGCGGATGCTGGCGCCCGGCGATTGAGGGGCGGCATTTCAAATGCCGCGCGCAAAAGGAGGGCCCGCGCCATGAAGAGCCTACCTATCGTCGGCCTGTGCGCCGATTTCCGCGTGCTGGGCCGCCATCCCTTCCATGTGGTGGGTGACAAGTATGTGCGCGCCGTGGCGGACGGCACCGGCGCCGTGCCCGTGCTGCTGCCGGCGCTGGGTGACCAATTTGATCCGGCCATGGTGGTGGCGGGCCTGGACGGCCTGCTGTTCACCGGCAGCCCCAGCAACGTCCATCCCGACCGCTACCGGGGCCCGGCCTCGGAAGAGGGCACGCTGCACGACCTGCGGCGCGACGCCACCACCCTGCCCCTGTTCCGCGCGGCGTTGGACGCCGATGTGCCGATCTTCGCCATCTGCCGCGGCTTGCAGGAACTGAACGTCGCGCTGGGCGGCACCCTGCACCAGAAGGTGCAGGACGTGGCGGGCTTCATGGACCACCGCGATGATGAGAGCCAGCCGGTGGAGGTGCAGTATGGCGCCGCCCATGCCGTCGACCTGACGCCCGGGGGCCTGATGGCCCGCATCACCGGGCGTGAGCGGCTGACGGTCAACTCCCTGCACCAGCAAGGGATCGACCGCCTGGCGCCGGGCCTGGCGGTGGAGGCCACCGCGCCGGATGGCCTGATTGAGGCTGTGTGGGTGGAGGGTGCCACCTTCGCCCTGGCGGCGCAGTGGCATCCCGAATGGCGCTTTTGGGAAGACCCCGCCGGCGTCGCCTTGTTCAAGGCGTTTGGCGATGCGGTGCGGCATCGGGCGAAAAACCGGGGTCGGTAGCCTCAGGCGCCGGCGGGCCATCCGGCCCTTGGCTTTCCTCCTTTTCCGGTCCGCCTTCGGCTACCCGGAAAAGTCCGGCGGCCCCGGTCGGGGCCTTGTCGCTTCGCTCCGATCACCCTATGGGATCAGGACATGGCGAGGCCGCCGGTGTGAGATCAGCCCAGCGCCTTCTCGATGGCGCCGACCAGGGCCGGGTCGTCCGGCGTCACGTCAGGGGCGAAGCGGCCGATGACGGTGCCATCGCGGCCCACCAGGAACTTCTCGAAATTCCAGGCCACGTCGCTGTCATTCTTGGGCGCCAGGCCGTGCTGCGCCAGTTTGGCCAGCAACTGGCCACCTTCCTTGGGCTGGGCCTTGGGCTGGGCCGCGATCAGC
The DNA here is from genome assembly GCA_028283825.1 of Azospirillaceae bacterium. Taxonomy (NCBI): domain Bacteria; kingdom Pseudomonadati; phylum Pseudomonadota; class Alphaproteobacteria; order Rhodospirillales; family Azospirillaceae; species Azospirillaceae bacterium. The sequence continues at coordinate 1,998,828 of JAPWJW010000003.1, forward strand.
GCCTTGTACAGGTCGTGCCGCTCGTCGCCATTGGCGTGCACCTTGGAGAACACGGAGAAGCGGACGCCGTAGTTGCGCTGGCAGAACTCCTCGATCTCCTCCGGCGTGCCCGGCTCCTGGCCTGCGAAGTCGTTGCAGGGGAAGGCCAGGACCTGCAGGCCCTGGCCCTCATACTGGTCGTACAGTGCGGTCAGGCCGGCGTATTGCGGCGTCAGCCCGCACTTGGACGCGACGTTGACGATCAGCAGCACCTGGCCCTGATAGTCGCCCAAGCTGGCCGGCTGCCCTTCCAGGCGGGTCAGGGGAATGTCGTAAAGGCTCATGGCGTCGTTTCCATCCCTGGTTTGATGAGGTCGGCAGGTTAGGCCGGTATTTCATTGTGCACAATGCATCTGCGGCCGGTAACCACCCTTCGGATGGTTTGACCATCGCGCTGCCGCGCCGTATGCAGGCGGTGATGAAGCGGCCTTGTTGCGGGAGCCTGCATGCGTATCGTCACCTGGAACATCAATTCGGTACGGCTGCGTCTGGACATGGTCCTGCGCCTGGTCGATGACTATGGCCCCGACGTGCTGTGCCTGCAGGAAACCAAGGTGATCGACGACGCCTTCCCGCTGAAGGCGCTGGCGGAACGCGGCTATGTCCATGCCCATGTCCGGGGCATGAAAAGCTATAACGGTGTCGCCATCCTCTCGCGCCTGCCGCTCAGCGGCACGGGTGGCACCCTGTGGTGCGAGCGTCAGGACTGCCGCCACGTCCAGGCGGAATTGCCCGGCGGGATCGAACTGCACAACTTCTACATCCCGGCCGGTGGCGACATCCCCGATCCCGACCTGAACGACAAGTTCCGGCACAAGCTGCGCTTCCTGGACGAACTGGCCGCCTGGGGCGAGGGGCTGGAGGATCGGCGGAAGCCCCGCATCCTCCTGGGCGACCTCAACATCGCGCCGCTGGAAAACGACGTGTGGTCGCACCGCCAGCTGCTCAACGTCATCTCCCACACCCCCATCGAGGTGGAGAAGATGGAGGCGATGCGGCGCGCCGGCGACTGGGTGGACGCCGTGCGCCATTTCCTGCCGCCCTCGGAGAAGCTCTACACCTGGTGGTCCTACCGCAGCGCCGACTGGGGCCTGTCCGACCGGGGCCGGCGCCTGGACCACATCTGGGTCACGCCGCCGCTGGTGCCGCACCTGCTGGGCTACACCGTGCTGCGCGAGGCGCGCGGCTGGGGGCCGAAGCCGTCGGACCATGTGCCGGTGATAATCGATCTGGATTTATGAGGGCTGGCAGGCCTTAGACAGTGATGTCCAGCGTCTGGCCGCGCCAGGGGGCGGTGCTGCTGCTGGATCGCGCACCGGTGGTACCAGTGGTGCCGCTGCTGGTGTATTGCCCGGTGCCGCTTCCACTTGAATTGTTGCGGCCCTCTTCCGACTTGCCGGCCGGCTGGGCCGCCATGCTCGTCTGGGTCGCCACCGGCTTGGCCGTCGCCTGCGCCCCGGCCACAGCCGCCAGGAACGACGCGCTCTGGGTGGGCGTCGGCTGGGGGGCCTGCACCTGGGTCGGTACGGCCTGGGCCTGATAGGGCGGGACAATCATGCGAGTAATAAAGACCCGCACCTGTGGATAAGTCAATCGCTCCGATGGACTAGGTCGCGGCTCTGCGACGATTTGGAGCGGTGCATGATCGTGGCATTAATGAGAATTATAGTAAGGCCCGGCAGTCATGTTCGCGGCCGGTTATGAAATGAAGAAATTAACGATAATTTTAGATTTAAATACTTAAGTATTCGATAGTGAATCCGATGTATGGCCAGGAATTATTATAGGGGTCCCCAGGCCAACAATAGTGCAACCTTTCCCATTTCGACCTGCCGCACCGGAATGCGGTTCGTGGCCCCCGGCGCCCTATTGGTGCTCAGCCGAAGGTGTAGTGCACCTCGACGATGCCCGGATCCTCGGGATAGTCGGTCTGGGTGAAGCCCAAATCGCGGCACATCTGCAGCATGGTGACGTTCTCGCGCAGCACCTCGCCATAAACCTCGCGGATGCCGCGGCTGCGGGCATAGTCCAGGATGCGGGTCATCAGGAGGTAGCCCAGGCCCTTGCCCTTCATGTCGCTGCGCACCAGCACGGCGTATTCCGCCTTCTCGTTGTCCGGATCGGCGGTGATGCGCACCGTGCCGAAAATGGCCTCATCCCCCGGATGCAGGTTCGACCCCTCGGCCGGCGGCGGGTTGGGGTCGGGGGCGATGGCGACCAGCGCCATCTCGCGGTCATAGTCGATCTGGGTCAGGCGGGCGGCCATGGCGCGCGACAGGCGGCGCATGGGCGCGAAGAAACGCAGGCGGATGTCCTCAATGGCGGTGCGCGCGATCATGTCGTGGATCAGCGGCTCATCCTCCGGCCGGATGGGCCGGATCAGGAAATCGCGCCCGTCGTGGATGGTGACGTGCTGCTCCAGCCGCTTCGGGTACGCCCGGATGGCCAGGCGCGCCGCCCCCGGTTCCGGCGCCGGCACCACCCGGATACGGGCGTCCAGCGCCATCACCCCGCCCGGCCCCGCGTACAGCGGGTTGATGTCCAGCTCGGCGATTTCCGGGAAATCGATGACCAGCTGCGACACCTTGTTCAGGGTCAGGGCGATGGCCGTCAGATCGGCGGGCGGCCGGTGGCGATAGCCGCGCAGCAGCTTGTGGACGCGGGTGCGGGCCATCACGTCGCGCGCCAGGTTCATGTTCAGCGGCGGCAGGGCCAGGGCCTGGTCCTCCAGCACCTCCACGTCCGTGCCGCCCTGGCCGAACAGCAGCACGGGCCCGAACAGCGGGTCGTCGGTCATGCCTACGATCAATTCCACCGCGTCCGGCATATAGGCCATCTGCTGCACGGTGAAGCCGTCGATGCGGGCGCCGGGGGCGGCGGTGCGGATGCGGGCCAGCATGGCCTCCGCCTCCAGCCGCACCTCATCGGGCGCCAGGTTCAGGGCGACGCCGCCCAGGTCGGATTTGTGGGTGATGTCGTGCGACAGGATCTTCAGCGCGACACGGCCGGCGGTGCCGGCCCGCCGGCCGGTGGCCCCCACCGGTCCGGCCACGCGCCGTGCCGCCTCCTCCGCCTCTTCCGGCGTGGCGGCGATGACGGTTTCCACCACCGGGATGCCATAGGCGCGCAGCACCTTCTTGGCCTCATACTCCGACAGCCATGCACGGCCGTCGGCCAGCGCCTGGTCGATGGGCCCCCGCGCCGCGGCACCGTCATAGACGAACTGGTCGGGCACGGTGGACGGCACCTCCATCAACTGGTCCTGGTTGCGGCGATAACGCACCAGGTGCATGAAGGCGCGGATGGCCTCGTCCGGGGTCTGGTAGCTGGGGATGCGGTTGGCGGCGAACAGGCGCCGCGCCTCCACCGCCGCCCCCTCCCCCAGCCAGTTGGCCAGCACGGGGAAACGCTTGCCGCGCAGGGTTTCGATGACGGCGCGCGCCGCCTCGCCGCTGTCGGCCACGGCGGTGGGGCAGTTCATCACCAGCACGGCGTCGCAGCCCTGTTCCTCGATCAGCACGGCCAGGGCGTCGGCGTAGCGTTTGCCCGGCGCGTCGCCCAGGATGTCGATGGGGTTGCCGTGGCTCCAGGTCGCGGGCAGCACGGCGTCCAGCTTGGCGATGGTCTCCGGCGACAGCTGGGCCAGGCGGCCGCCCTGCTCGATCAGGCTGTCGGTGGCCAGCACGCCCATGCCGCCGCCGTTGGTCAGGATGGCCAGGCGGTCGCCCCGGATCTGCACGCCGGTGGCCAGCGTCTCCACCGCGTCGAACAGTTCGCTCAGTTCGCCCACGCGCAGCATGCCGGCGCGGCGGAAGGCGGCGTCATAGATGGCGTCCGCCCCGACCAGCGCCCCGGTGTGCGACGATGCCGCCCGCGCCGCCTCGTCCGACCGGCCGGCCTTGATGACGATCACCGGCTTGGACCGCGCCGCAGCGCGCGCCGCCGACATGAACTTGCGGGCATGCGCGATGGTCTCGACATACAGCAGGATGGCGCGGGTGTGCGCGTCCTGGGCCATGAAGTCCAGCAGGTCGCCGAAATCCACGTCGGCCATGCCGCCCAGCGACACCAGGTGGGAAAAGCCGATGCCGCGCGGCGTCGCCCAATCAACCACCGAGGTGACGACGGCGCTGCTCTGCGCCAGCAGGGCGATATCGCCCTTCAGGGGTGCGACGTGGACGAAACTGGCGTTCAGCCCGTTGCCCGGCACCATCACGCCCAGGCAGTTGGGGCCCACCACGCGCAGCAGGTGGGGCTTGGCGGCGTCCAGCACCTGCTGCTGCAGGGCCCGGCCGGCCTCCCCCATCTCCGCGAAGCCGGAGGTGATGACGACGGCGGCCTTGGTGCCGCGCTCGCCCAACTGGCGGATCAGGTCGGGCACGGTGGCCGGCGGGGCGCAGATGACCGCCAGGTCGGGCACCACCGGCAGGGCCGCCACGTCCGGGTATGTCAGCACGCCCTCGATCGACCGCTCGTGCGGGTTGACCGGCATGATGGGCCCGTCGAAGCCGCCGCTGAACAGGTTGCGGGCCAGCACCGCCCCCACCGATTGCGGCCGGCGGCTGGCCCCGATCAGGGCGATGGACGACGGCTTGAACAGGTGGTTCAGGTTGCGGATGGTCACTTAGGCCCTCCCTCTGTCCTCAGCCGTTCTGCGGCCTGCGGACGATAGCAGCACCAGGCGGCACCACCATGACATGTCTCAAGCTTTTCCCAAGGGTAGCCGTATCGGCGGGCCAGACCAAGGCCGGGGCGGTACCCCTTGCGGCGGGTGGTGTTCCGACACCGCCCGTGTCCCACAAAAACAAAGCCGCCGGAATTGCTTCCGGCGGCTCGCTTTCAACGGGACGGCAAGGGGATCAGCCCTTGGCCTTCTCGGCGTCGTGGCGCGCCATGGCTTCGCTGATCATCTTGGCGGCTTCGTCGGCGTCGCCCCAGCGGACGATGCGCACCCACTTGCCCTTTTCCAGGTCCTTGTAGTGCTCGAAGAAGTGGGCGATCTGCTCCACCAGGATCTCCGGCAGGTCCTTGTAGCTGCTGACGTTGGTGTAGAAGCTGTGCAGCTTGTCCACCGGCACGGCCAGGATTTTCTCATCCATGCCGGCCTCGTCCTCCATCAGCAGCACGCCGATGGGGCGCGAGCGCAGCACCACGCCCGGCACCACCGGGATATTGCTGACCACCAGCACGTCGGCCGGATCACCGTCGCCGGACAGGGTGTGGGGCACGAAGCCGTAGTTGGCCGGGTAGTACATGGCGGTGTGCAGGAAGCGGTCGACGTAGATGGCGCCCGAATCCTTGTCCACCTCGTACTTCACCGGCTGGCCGCCCTGCGGGATCTCGATGACGACGTTGATGTCCCACGGGGCGTTCTTGCCGACCGGGATCTTGCTCATGTCCATGGAAATTGCCTTTGTCGCGACAATGGGAAAATGGGTTTCGGGGCCATGGCGTGCAGGCCCCGGCGCGGGCGCAGTCTATGCGAGTGCACCTGCGAAAAAAAGTCGGCAAAGGATCAGCGGCCCCATGCGTTTTGGCGCCGCCGACCCTTGCCCTCGTCAGACGTTCGCCACCAGCTGGCGCAGGTCGGCCTGCGACCGGGCGCCGAAATGGCTGATGATCTCAGCGGCACAGAGGGCGCCCATGGCGCCGCAGGCCGCCAGGTCGCGGCCGGTGGTGTAGCCGTGCAGGAAGCCCGAGGCGAACAGGTCGCCCGCACCGGTGGTGTCCACCACCTTGGCCACCGGGGCGGCCGGGACGGTCACCACCTGGTCCTGCATCACGATGACCGCACCCTTCTCGCTGCGGGTCAGGGCCGCCACGGCCACCTGGCCGCGCACCGCCTGCACCGCCTGGTCGAAGTCGGTGCCGTACAGGGCCGTGATCTCCGCCTCATTGGCGAACAGCACGTCGACATGACCGGCCACCAGATCGCGGAAGCTGTCCAGGTGGCGGTTGACGCAGAAGGCGTCCGACAATGACAGCGACACTTGGCGCCCGGCGGCATGGGCGGCCGATGCCGCCTTCAGGAAGGCCTGCTTGGCGGCCGGCGGGTCCCACAGATAGCCTTCCATGTAGGTCACCTGGGCGCTGGCGATCAGGGCCTCATCGATGTCCTCGGGCGTCAGCTTCACAGCGGCACCCAGATAGGTGTTCATGGTGCGCGCCGCATCCGGCGTCACCAGGATCAGGCAGCGACCGGTGGAGGTGCCGTCGGTCAGCGCCGTGGTGACGAAGCGCGAACCCACGGCCTCGATATCATGGCGGTAGACCCGGCCCAACTGGTCGTCGGCGACCTTGCCGATGAAGGCGCCCCGGCCGCCCAGCATGGCAATGCCCGACATGGTGTTGCCGGCCGAACCGCCCGACATCTCCATGCCGGCACCCATCTTGGCGTACAGGGCCTCGGCCTCATCGGTGTCGATCAGCCGCATGCTGTTCTTGTCCAGGCGGTTCTCGCCCAGGAAAGCATCCGTCGTCTGCGTGATCACGTCGACGATCGCGTTGCCGATCCCCACCACATCCAATTGCGCCGTCACTCAAAACCTCCGGGTCGGCAAAGAAAAGTTGGGCGCAGTATAAGGATGGGCGCGCTTGCGGCAAGCGCGGGGGCATACTACCTACGATGCTGATGATCCGCGCCCTGTTCCGCACCCTTGCCCAAGCCACTGATCCCGCCCTGCTGCGGGTGCTGGCGCGTTCCTTCGTGCTGACCCTGCTGCTGTTCGTGATGCTGGGCGTCGGCGTCTCCTGGGGGCTGGACCGCCTGCATCCCACCGGCAACCGCTGGATCGATCCCCTGGTCACCGTGGCCGGCGCCTTGGGCGTGGTGGCGCTGGCCTGGTACTTTTTCCTGGTGGTGGTGGCCGCCGTGGCCGGCATGCTGCTGGAAAGCGTGGCGCGCGTGGTGGAGCGGCGCTGGTACCCGGCCCTGCCGCCGCCGCGCGACGTCGGCGTCAGGGAAGAGGTGGGCACGTCCGCCCGATTCCTGGCGCTGCTGGTCCTGGTCGATACCGCCGTGCTGCCCCTGTGGCTTATCCCGCCGGTGGGGGCCGTCGTCTATCCCTTGGTGAACGGTTTTCTCTTGGGCCGGCAGTATTTCGACCAGGTGGCGGCGCGCCGTTTGCCGCCCGATCAGGCCCGGATACTCCGTGCGCGATATAAAGGCCGAATTTTTTGCGCCGGCCTCATTATTGCCTTTATTTCCTTGCTGCCTGTTGTGAATCTGTTCGCGCCGGTCCTGGCGACGGTCTTCATGCTCCACCTATTCGGCGGTTTCCTGCCGGCGGGTGGTGCCGGAATGCCGCAGCCGATGCCGCCTGCGCGAACCCATAAGAATAATACCCTTTAACGACCGGCCTTTACTGGCCGCGCGACACGAAGATTTGGGGACAACGCCAATGTTCCGACGCAACCGACCGAACCTGGGCCCCGTTGGCGGCGACCCGGCCAAACCGGCCGACATGCGCACGCTCGCTCCGGTGGTGGAACCCACACCGCCGACACCTGCGGAGCCTACCGTACCGGAGCCCTTAGACAAGGGCCCCTCAGACAAGGGGATCGACATGCAGTTCAAGACGCCGACGTCCGGATCCACGCCGGCACCGACGCCGGGTCAGCCCTCGCTGGGCTTGGCTTCGGGCGGGCTGGGCAATTCCACCCTGGGCGGCAGCGCCGCGCCGACGGCCCCCGCCATTCCGGCCGCACCGGGCACCGCCGCCGGCGGTTTTCGTAGTGACATTCCCCGTCGCGTCGTGGAAATTCCGGGCACGCCGCCGCGGCGTGTGGCCCCCACCGGTACCGAAGGAAACACCGCCTTGCCCACCAACGACATGCGCAAACTGATCGTCGGCCGTGAGATTTCCCTGTCCGGTGAAATCGCCGCCTGCGACATCCTGGTGGTGGAAGGCACGGTTGAGGCCAAGCTGCGCGAGGGCCGGGCCATCGAAGTGACGGACAGCGGCCTGTTCAAGGGCTCGGTCGAGATCGACGAGGCCGACATCGGCGGCCGGTTCGAGGGCGACATCTCCGTGCGCGGCACCCTGCGCGTCCGCTCCACCGGCCGTATCGAGGGCAACATCCGCTACGGCGTGCTGGAAGTGGAACAGGGCGGCCTGCTGGTCGGCAACATCCAGACCCTGAACGGCGGCGACTTCACCTCCCGTCCGGTGAAGGAAGTCGACGCGGTTGTCGAGGCTTGATTAAAAAAGGGCCGGTCCCTCGCGGGATCGGCCTTCTTATTTGTTCCTCAGGCGCCGGCAGGCGCATCCGCGCCTTTGGCTGTCCTCAGTTTTCAGTCCGCTATGCTCCCCGAAAACTTCCGGCGGCCCCGGTCGGGGCCTAGGGACTAAAAAAAGCCGTACCAGCGGCATGAGACTTTGACTCGTGCCGCTGTAGGACGCGACGGCGTCCGCCGCAGGTTTCCGGGGAGCGGAGTGGACTGGAAACCGAGGACCAGCCAAGCTGACGGATGTCAGCGCCCGGCGTTTGAGGGGGCCTTTGATCGGTCAAGATCAAAGGCCGCACGCATCAGGCGACCGTGGTCTTGGCCTCATAGGCGCACAGGTCGATGACGCTGCACACGGCGCAGTCGGGCTTGCGCGCCTTGCAGATATAGCGGCCGTGCAGGATCAGCCAGTGGTGGGCGTGCAGGCGATAGGCCTTGGGCACCACCTTCACCAACCTGTCCTCCACCGCCTCCACCGTCTTGCCCGGCGCCAGGCCGGTGCGGTTGGACACGCGGAAGATATGGGTATCGACGGCGATGGTGGGCTCACCAAACGCCACGTTCAGCACCACGTTGGCGGTCTTGCGCCCCACGCCCGGCAACTCCTCCAGCTCCTCGCGTCGGCGCGGTACCTCGCCACCGTGCTTGGCCAGCAGGATTTCCGACAGCTTGATGACGTTGGCGGCCTTGGTCTTGTACAGGCCGATGGTCTTCACATGGTCACGCACCGTGGGCTCGCCCAGCGCCACCATGGCGGCCGGGTTGTCCGCGATTTGGAACAGCGCTTTGGTCGCCTTGTTGACGCCCACGTCCGTCGCCTGCGCCGACAGCACCACCGCCACCAGCAGGGTGTAGGCGTTGACGTATTCCAGTTCCGTCTTGGGCTCCGGATCCCGCGCCTGAAGGCGGCGGAAGAATTCCTCGATATCGGCGCGTTTCATGTGTCGTGTTCCTCAGGCGCCGGCAGGGCCGTCCGGCCCTTTGGCTATCCTCGTTTTGCAGTCCGCCTTCGGCTCCCCACAAAACTCCGGCGGCCGCGGTCACGGCCTAGGGGTGCTTTTGCTGGCGTGGATTGCGGCCACGCTTGGGCGGGCAAATCTACGGGTGGGGATGCATGAGGATCAAGCGGCATCCCAGGGTGGTTGGCCGTGGAAGGCCTCGGCCAGGAAATCGATCAGCACCCGCACCTTGGCGCTGACGTGCCGGCGGCTGGGGTAGACCGCCAGGATGTCGATGTCGGGCACGCGATAGTCCGTCATCACCGGCACCAGCCGGCCTGCGCGCAAATCCTGGCCGATCAGGAAGGTGGGCTGCCAGATGATGCCCTGCCCCGCCAAGGCGGCCGCCCGCGCCGTGTCGCCGTTGTTGGTGACCAGGCGGATGGGGATGCGCACCGTTGCGGGCCGGCCGTTCCCGTCCAGCAGCACCCAGTCGTCCGGCACGCCGCTGTAGCTGTAGGCGACGCGGACATGGTCGGCCATGTCCGCCGGCACCCGGGGCATGCCGTGCCGCGCGATATAGTCGGGCGACGCGCACAGCACGTTGCGCGATGTCGCCAGCTTGCGCGCGGCATAGGTGGGTGATCCGCCGCGCGATATGCGGATGCCCAGGTCGAACCCCTCCTCCACCAGGTCCACCACCCGGTCGGTCAGGGACACGTCCAGCGCCACGTCGGGATACAGCGCCATGAAGCGTGGCCACAGGGGCGCCAGGTGCAGGATGCCGAAGCTGAGCGGTGCGTTGACCCGCAGCCGCCCGCGCGGCTTCAGGGCGGTGGCCGACGCCATGGCCTCTGCCTCCGCCACCTCTTCCAGGATGGTCTGCGCCCGTTCGAACAGCGCCTGCCCGGCCTCGGTCAGCGACAGCCGGCGCGAGGTGCGGTTCAGCAGGCGGCTGCCCAGATGGGCCTCAAGCTCACCGACATAACGGGTGACGTTGGCGGGTGAGGTGTTCAGCGCGTCGGCCGCCTTGGCGAAGCCGCCCCGCGCCACCACCGTGGCGAACACCTCGAATGCGCGCAGCTTATCCATGAGGAAACCATTGATCGTTCACAAAAACTGAATGAGCAAACCATTTCCACCCCATCGATACAAGACGGGCCGGCGGATAAACCTTTCCTTGTCACCAGCGCGGACGGCGCGCCGGTTCAAAGCGAAAGACAGGAGATCAAAATGGCTCGTTTACAGGACAAGGTCGCGATCATCACCGGCGCCAGCTCGGGCATCGGCCATGCCACCGCCAAGCTGTTCGCGGCGGAAGGTGCCAAGGTGGTGGTCGGCGCCCGCCGCCAGACGGAGTTGGACAAGCTGGTGGCGGAGATCACCGCCGCCGGCGGCCAGGCCGTGGCATTGGCCGGCGATGTCCGGCATGAGGATTACAACCAGGCGCTGGTGGCGCTGGCGGTGGAACGTTTCGGCCGGCTGGATATCGCCTTCAACAATGCCGGCACCCTGGGTGAGGCCGGTCCCAGCACCGGCGTCAGCGCGGATGGCTGGACCGACACCCTGGCCATCAACCTCACCGGCGCCTTCCTGGGTGCCAAGCACCAGGTGGCCCAGATGGTGAAGGACGGCGGCGGTTCCATCATCTTCACCTCCACCTTCGTCGGCCACACCTTCGCCTTTCCCGGCGTCGCCGCCTATGCCGCCAGCAAGTCCGGCCTGATCGGCCTGACCCAGGCGCTGGCCGCCGAGTTCGGGCCCCAGGGCGTGCGGGTCAACGCCGTGCTGCCGGGTGCTGTTGAGACCGACATGTACCGCGCCGCCAACGACACGGCGGAGAAGCAGGCCTGGCTGAACAACGCCCACGCCCTACGCCGCGCCGGCCAGCCGGATGAACTGGCCCGCTCGGTCCTCTACCTGGCCTCCGACGACGCCAGCTTCGTCACCGGCACCGCGCATCTGGTGGATGGCGGCATCTCCATCACCCGCAGCTGAGCGCGACATAAACGGCATGGGTCAGTGGCCCATGCCGTTGTAGGCCCCGACCGGGGACGCCGGAACGAGCACTGCGGGGTGCCGTGAGGATAGCCAAAGGGCGGATGCCCTGCCGGCGATTGAGGCAACGCACAAAACAGTAGGGCGGCCTTTACCGGATGGTTGGGCCGCCCTACTGTTTTGTCCATGATCGATGATCAGACCCAGCTGCGGCATGTGTTGCTCAGCGTCATCCTGCGGCCCCACCGCAGCCTGTCGCGGCGGGGATTCCGCATCCTCATGATCGGGGTGGCGGCGGTCAGCCTGACGGTGGGCACGGTCTTTTTCCTGCGCGGCGCCTGGCCGGTCATCGGCTTTTGCGGCATCGACGTGCTGGTGGTTTATCTGTTCTTCCGCGCCAGCTACCGTTCCGCCCGCCTGTATGAACGGGTGGAACTGACCGACGACGCCCTGACGGTGGAGCGGGTGGAACCCCGCCGCCCGTCGCGCACCTGGTCCTTCATCCCCTACTGGTTACGCGTCCATATGGATGAGCCGGCGCAACACGACAGCCAGGTGGTGTTGAGCAGCCATGGCAAGCGGCTGACGGTGGGCAGTTTCCTGCCCATGGAGGAAAGGGTGCAGGTGGCCCACACACTCAGCGATGCGCTCGCCCGCCAGCGCCGGCTCGGGCCGCTTTAAGTAGGCAGCCAGCCATGGAACCGGTACCAGGCGATGGTATCGGTGATCGTCTCCTCCACCGGTCGCAAGGTCAGGCCCAGTTCCCGCTCGCTCTTGGTCGGGTCGAAGCGGGTGCGGTCGGCCTCCCGCGCCATCAGGCGCACCGTCGCCAGGCTCAGCAGCACGGGTTTGCCGGTCAGCCGGGCGTACACCTCCTGCAACCCCGCCAGCAGGTACAGGACGGGCATGGGCAGGGCCCGCGTTGGCGTGACGACGTTTGCCAGGCGGCCGATCAACGGGATCAGCGTCGCCATGGTCATGTGACGGCCGGCGGCCAGATAGCGTTCCCCCCGCCGGCCCCGTTGCGCCGCCGCGATATGCGCCGCCGCCACGTCGCGGGCATCGACGACGGAAAAGCTGCCGGGCACCAGGCCGGGCAGTTTGCCGCGCACCGTGTCCAGGGCCACCTGGCCCGCCGACGTGGGGCCGATGTCGCCCGGTCCCCACATCCACCCCGGCAGGACGAAGGTGGCGCACAGGTCGGGATGGCGGTCCGCGAAGGCGCGCACCGCCTGGTCGGCCAGGATTTTGCTGCGGTAATAATCGTCGGCGTCCGCCGGGTCACGTTCCGCCCCCTCATCGATCAGGGCGCCCGGCGGCCCGTTCAGCGCCGCGATGGATGAGGTCTGGACGAAACGGCGGACACCGGCGGCATAGGCGGCGGTGACCAGGGCGGCGGTGCCGTCGACGTTGACGCGCTTCAGTTCCGGCCAATGACGACCACCCTTATAGCTGTCGCGGAAAAACGCCGCGGTGTGGAAGACGACGTCGCAGCCGGTCAACGCCGGTGCCCAGGCGGCGATATCGCCCAGGTCGCCCACCACGACCTCCACCGTTTCCTTATCCGGCAGGTCGGCGAATTGGCGCGCGGCCTTGTCGGCGGAGCGGACCAGGGCCCGGACCCGCACCCCGCGCGCCAGCAGCGCCCGTACCAGATTGTTGCCCAGAAGGCCGGTGGCGCCGGTGACGAAGGCGGTTCGCAGGATCATGGTCGAAAGCTCATTGGTAATTCAGATATCAATTGAATTTTGGAATATGGATGTTGAATTTCAAATTTCAACTGATATCTCTAACCGCATGACGCAGGAACGTCCCCACCCGCGATTGACCCGCGAGGAAAGCCAGGCGCAGACGCGTGAGCGTCTGGTGCAGGCGGCCCGCCGTTTGTTCGCGCGCCAGGGTTACGGCGGCGCCTCCATCCGCGACATCGCGCAGGAGGCCGGTTATTCCCAGGGCGCCTTCTATTCGAACTTCGCCAGCAAGGAGGCGGTGCTGCTGGAACTGCTGCGCCGCCATATGGGGGAAGAGGTGGCACACCTGACCGCCGCCCTCGACCCGGCGGGCAATGGGGGGGATGATGGCGGGACGGACGATCCCCTGGCCGGTATCCGGCGCTGGTCCGAAACCCTGAACGCGGATGCGGACTGGTCGATGCTGGCCATCGAACTGCAACTCAACGCCCGCCGCAGCCCCGCCTTCGCGGCGGACTACGCGGCGGTGTGCGACGGCCATCGCGCGGCCCTGGGGCGTCTGATCGGCCAGCTGTTCGTTCGCCTGGGTCGCGTTCCCCCGGCACCGCCCGATGATCTGGCGGCCGCCTTCATGGCGCTGGCCCAGGGCCTGGCGCTGCACAACCCCGGGGGTGGTCCGCACCCCGCCGGCCGCATGATCCTGGTATTCCTGCGGGGGCTGATCGCCGACGCGGCACCGGCTTAGCTGCCGTCTCCCATCAGGCTTTCCAGCCAGCGCAGGGCGGGCGATCGTTCGCCCTGCCGTTGGCTTTCCGTGCGGGCGATGGCGGCGAACAGGCGGCGCTTCAGGCGGGCGCCGTCCACGCCCGGCGGATGGCCGGCGGCGTCCAGCACCAGGTCCACCAGCCGGTCGGCGGCGTGCAGCCGGCCCATCAGATAGTCGCTCTCGCGGTGGCTGCGGCTGAAAAAGGCGCCGAAATGGTTGATCTCCCGCCCCTTCAGGGGGATGGCGCCGCCCATGGCCTGGCAATAGCGGGCGTCGTCCGGGCTGATGCGGTCCACCCGCACCTCATCCAGGTCGTCCAGTTCGCGCCAGCCGCTGATGGAAAAGGTCAGCACGTCCCAGAAGGCGAAGCCGACATAGGCGACGAACAGTTCCCGCCGCGCGGCGATGCCCAGCATGTTCAGGCCCATCAGGGCGAAGATCTCATCCACCTGCCGGTTGACGGCGTCCAGGTCCATGCGCCGCGCCAGGTCCCACATCACCCGGTCCACCACCGCCGGGTCCGGCGCCCGGCCCATGGCCAGCGGTTCCACGAAGGGGATGGCGATGGCCTCGCGCTCATCGGCACTCAGGAAGGCGCCGGTCTCATAGACACGCAGCCGGTCCAGGCAGTCGTACAGGGTGGCCTTGATCTCATCCAGGTCGCGGGCGGACACGCCGGCGAACGCCGGTTCCTCCAGCCGGGAATACAGCTCATTCAGGGCGCGGATGACGAACCGCAGGCGCCGGCCACGGAATCCGACATCGAAGGCCAGCAGGAAGCGCACCCAGGAGGGGGCAGGTTCGGGGGCCTCGCCATGGCCCCGGTTCTCCAGGGTCCAGTTGGTCACCTGGTCCGGCGTGACATCGGTGGACCGCGCCCAGGCGTGCACGGCCTCCGTCGCCTGGCGGCAGGCCGCCGTGCCCGGCTGGTAACCACAACCCACCGACACCAGCCGCCCCATGGCGTCCAGGACGGAGGTGAGCTTCAGGCGCACATACGCCTCATAGGCGAATCCCGCCTCCGCCGCGGCGCGGCCGTTGGCGATTTCCCGCCAGTCGTGGATCTGGGCGTAGGTCAGTTCCGGCGGCGGCTCGCCCCCCACCACCTCATGCACCAGGCGGGTGATGCCGGGCCGGGCGGCGTCGATGACGGACCGCAGCTGGCGCACCCGCGCGTTGTTGCGGTCGATGGCCACCAGTTCGTCGCGTATCGGCTCATTGCGGGGGATGTCGGACAGGGCGCCTTTCAGGGTGCGGAAAAAGCCCGGCGTTTCCGCCCGGGCCACGCGCTTCAGGTGCGCCGGGTCGGGGTCGATGTAGATCAGGCGCCGATCGACCTCGCGATAGGCCGGCCGGCCGGAAATGGCGCGCAGGGCCTCGGCGAAGGGCTTGTTGTTCAGCACGCTGCCGTCGATGAAGCTGATGCGCGCCGGGTCCACGCCGGCCGACAGATAGCGGCCGAAGTTGCGGTTCAGGAACCGTTCCCGTTCCGGCCACGTCTGCCCCCGCCGGGCCAGCAGGCCGTCCAGCGCCCGCAAATGTGCGGCCGGAAAGGCGCCGGGGAAGGATGAGGTGGCACGGGCGGCGAACACCAGGCCGGGGACCGCCCCCTCCCCGAAATCCGTGTCCACCTGGCCATTGGGCCAGCGGCGATAGCCGAATTGCAGGACGTGGCGGTGTTCGCGCTCCTCCACCACCGGCGGGTCGTGGGCGGGGATGTGCTGCAGGAAACCGTGGAAGTCGGTGACGGTGACGAACAGGGACAGCGACTGCCCCGCCGGCAGCAATGAGGCGTAGGGGCTGACCGGCCGGCCCATGGCGGTGCCGGCGTCCAGCAGCATCTCCATCAGGCGCAAGCCGTCGAACGGCGGCTTGAACCAGCGCGAGCGCACGAACATCGACAGCTTCCAGCGCATCTCGTCATCCGGTGCCAGGCGCATCAGCTTGCCCAGGCCATAGGCCAGGAAAGGCTTCAGAAACCACTTGCTCCACTTGGTCGCCCGGCCGTCCTCCACCATCAGGTTGGTGACGTCCGCCCCCTCCAGCCACAGGTCGGTCAGGGCGTCCAAATCCAGGTCATGGGCCAGCGCGCGGGCCAGCAGCACGCCGTTGATGCCACCGGCCGATGATCCGGCGATGACGTCGATGACGAAACGCAAATCGATATGGGCGCCCACCTCCTGCAGCAGGGTGACGTAGACCTCTTCGGTGTCCACGGTGTGGCCGGCGTCCAGGCCGGCGCCGCTGCTGTAGCCGATGCGCCGGGCCAGATCGTCCTGCAGCGCCTGATAGCTGCCGCCGGCGCGCAGTTGGGCATCATGGGTGCCGTGGAACACGCGGGATGCGCGGGCGAGTTTCAGCAGTTCCTTGGTGACGCCGTGCATGTAGACGGCCAGCGACACCCCGCCGTAGCAGACCAACGCGATGCGTAGTTCTTTTTCTTTCACGGGCGGCGGCCTTGATTGCTCCCACCCCGACTGTGGCGCCGGGAATGGGGCGGGGTCAATGGCTTAGGTCTTCGGTCGCGCGGCCCGGTTGCGGGCGATGGTGGTGACCAGCACGCCGCCGCCGATCAGCAGCGTGGCCGCGATCTCCGCCATGGTGGGCACCTCCCCCAGCATCACGGTACCCAGGCCCAGGGTCGCCACCGGGATCAGGGCCGGCAGGGCGGCGGCCCCGGTGGCGCCCAGCAGCACCACGGCGCGGTTGAAGGCCGCCAGGCCCACCAGGGTGGTGAAACAGCCCTGGTAGAAGGCCTGCAAGGCCACCTGGTGCCAGGACACGTGACTGACATTCTGCGGCAGGGCCAGCAGGTACAGCGGCAGGTAGATTACGGCCGAACCCACCGCGACGATGGCGGTGGCGTGCAGCGGCCCCACCCCGCTGCGCCGCAGGACGATGACATAGACCGCCCACAGGAAGGCCCCGCCCAGGAACAGCGCGTGGCCCAATGCGGCGCCCTCGCCAGCACCGGCGAACAGGCTGGGCCCGCCGATCAGCAGGCTGCCGCCCAGGATCAGCCCGATGCCCGCCCAGCCGGCTTTCGGCAGGCGCTCACGCAGGAAAAGGGCGCTCAAGATCGCGGTCATGGCCGCCATGGGGCCGGGGGTCAGTGCCGCGGCATGGGATGCCGGGGCGTAGCGCGCGCCGGCCGCCAGCATCAGGGCGTAGGGCGCCCCCGACCCCGCCACCAGCAGGACCAGGCCGCCCCAGCCCAACCGGTCGAAGGCCAGGCCACGACGGACCAGCACCGGCACCATCAGCGCGCCGGCCGTCAGATAGCGCAGCGCCACCAGGTCATAGGCGTTCAGGCCGGCCTTCACGCCCATGCGGGTCATGACGAAGGACCCCGCCCACACCACCACCGCCAGCAGGCCCCACAGCGCCCCGCGCAGGGCGGGGTGGGTGCGGTGGGTCAGGGCGGCGATCTCGGCGGCGTCGCTCACGGTGCTTACAGGCCCAGCACGTCGCGCATGCTGTAGAGGCCAGGCTGCCTGGCGCCCGCCCAGACGGCGGCGCGCACCGCCCCCCGGGCGAAGATGGCGCGGCTGCCGGCCTTGTGGGTCAGCTCTATGCGCTCGCCCTCGGCCGCGAAGATGACGGTGTGGTCGCCCACCACGTCGCCGCCGCGCAGGGTGGCGAAACCGATGTGCCCCGTCTCGCGGGCACCGGTGTGGCCGTCGCGCACCCGGTCGGACACGGCGGCCAGATCCACGCCCCGGCCGGAGGCTGCGGCGCGGCCCAGGCCCAGGGCGGTGCCGGAGGGGGCATCCACCTTGTGGCGGTGGTGCATCTCCACGATCTCGATATCCCAGACGTCGGGGCCCAGGGTGCGGGACACATCCTCCACCAGGGCCAGCAGCAGGTTGACGCCCAGGCTCATGTTGGGCGCCTGCACCAGGGCCGCCTTGGCGGCCGCCGTGTCGATGGCGGCCTGTTGCTCTGCCGTCAGGCCGGTGGTGCCGATCACCAGGGCGGTGCCGTGGCGGGCCGCCAGGTCGGCATGCAGGGGGGTGGCGGCGGGGGTGGTGAAGTCGATGATGGCGTCGCTGGCGGCGAACAGGGCCTCGGCATCGTCGGTGGCGGTGACGCCGGCGGGGTCCAGCCCGGCCAGGACGCCCAGGTCGGCGCCCAAATGCGGGTTGCCCGGCCGCACCGTGCCGCCCGACAGCGTGGCGCCCGGCGTGCCCAGCACCTCCCGCATCAGCATGCGGCCCATCCGGCCGCCGCAGCCCACGATCCCGATCCGCATGTCCCCGCCCTCACCTGCCAAATTCCGGTGAGGGCGGTCTTAGCACAGCTCAGCCGCCCAGGCAGCCCGCCAAAGCCCGCGCGTTGCCGCGCATCAAGGTGGCGTAAAGCTCAGGGCCGGCGGGCAACAGGGCGCCCTCCGGATCCAGCACGCCGCGCTTGGCCCGGGTCCCGTCCACCAGGACGGCGACCAGCGACGACTCGAACTGCGGCTCGGCGAAGACGCAGGCCGCACCGGAGGCCTGGACGCGGGCGCGCAGCTGGCTCAGGCGCGCCGCCCCCGGCCGCACCTCCGGGTTCAGGGTGATGGCGCCGACACCGTCCAATTGATAACGCGCCTCCAGGTAATGGAAGGCATCGTGGAAGACGACGAAGGGCTTGCCCGCCACCGGCGCCAGCAGGGCGCCGATCTCCGCGTCCAGCGCGTCCAGGCTACGCAGCAAGGCTGCCAGGTTGTCGCGGTAACGGGTGGCATCGGCAGGGTCTTGGGCGATCAGGGCGTCGGCCATCGCCACCGCCATGGCCTTGGCGTTGCTGGGGTCCAGCCAGGCGTGGCCGTCGATCTGGGTGTCGGGCGTGCCGGCCGCCGCCGCCGTCAGATGGGCATGGTCATCGTCCGCCCACACGCCGGCGGTGCGCAGGGCCAGGGGGCGCAGGCCCGGCGCCTGGATCAAGGTGACGACGTGGGCGCCCTTGGCCAGGGTCTGCAACGGCTTCACCAGGAAGGGCTCCAGGGTCGGGCCCATCCAGAACACGATGTCGGCGTGGGACAGGGCGTCGGCGTCCGACGGCTTCAGGCTGAAGCTGTGCGGGCTGGCCGTGCCGTCCACCAGCAGGCGCGGCTGCCCCACCCCCTGCATCAGCGCCGCCACCAGGGAATGCACCGGCTTCACGCTGGCCACCACATGGGGCGCATCCGCCCGCGACGGGACGGCGAGGCTAAGCCACAGCAGGGCGGCGACCGAAAACAGGCGTAGAAGGGACATGGGAATGGGTACCAACAGCGAAGGAAAAGCCGGGTCTGGCCAAGTCGCCACCCCATGCAATGTTATACTATAACATTTGTCAAGTCGGTTCGGATGCCGTTGTCGGTGACAGATGATCTGACCGATCCGAGTAGCACATGATCTGACCGATCTTAGAAGCCTTCGAAGTGAGGTTTTGATGGGTCGGGCCAGAGTGCTATCGGAGGTCCGCGCGATGCGGTTCGACGAGGTTATGGGCCGGCTTACGGCTGGCCGTTTGTCTTGTGAAGAGGCGGCGGACGTTCTTGGGATATCGGCGAGCACGTTTTACCGATGGCGTCGGCGTTACGAGGCCGGCGGGATTGAAGGGCTTGCGGACGGCCGGTTGGGCCGGGTGTCGGCGCGACGCGCTCCGGTGGACGAGGTGATGCGTGTTCTTGAGTTGTTCGAGACGCGGTACTTCGACTTCACGGTCCAGCATTTCCACGAGCAACTGGCTGGGCACGGGATTTCCCGTAGCTACAGCTGGACGAAGGCTCGGCTGCAGGAGGCCGGCCATGTGGCGCGAGCCAGGAAGCGCGGGGCGCATCGTCGCCGGCGTCCGCGCAAGGCGATGGTGGGGATGATGCTGCACCAGGACGGCTCCCGGCATGAGTGGGTGCCGGGACAGTGGTGGGATTTGATCGTGACCCTGGATGACGCCAGCAGCGAGACGTATTCGGCCTTCTTCGTGGCGGAGGAAGGCACGGTGAGCAGCCTGCGCGGCATCCGGGAGGTCATCGAGCGGCATGGGCTGTTCTGCTCGCTCTACGCCGACCGGGGCTCGCACTACTGGGTGACGACGACGGCCGGCAAGGTGGACAAGGACAACCCCACCCAGGTGAAGCGGGCGTTGGACCGGACCAACTCGGCATCGAGTTGATCGCGGCCTACTCGCCCGAGGCCCGGGGGCGTTCGGAGCGGATGTTCTCCACCCTTCAGGGTCGTTTGCCCCAGGAACTGCGCCTGGCTGGCATCACCGACATGGAGGCCGCCAACCGCTTCCTGGCCGAAATATTCCTGCCGGCCCATAATCGGCGCTTCAGGACGCCACCGGCCGAATTGGGTTCCGCCTTCGTCCCCTGCGGCGGCGTGAACCTGGCGGATATCCTCTGCGTCCAGGAGGAGCGCACCGTGGGTAACGACAACACCGTCCGCTACGGCGGGCGTATTCTCCAGATCCCCCAGGATCGGCACCGCAACCACTACGTCAAATGCAAGGTCAGGGTCCACGAATACACCGACGGCACCCTGGCCGTCTTCCACGGGCCCCGACGGCTCGCGGCCTATCAACGCGATGGGACACCCCTTCCGGACCAGACACAGGCCGTTGCGTGACACCGCTCGACGCACGCCGCCCTGGGTGGGGCATGCCCCACCCAGGGCCGAAACTGAGCGGTCAATTGATGTGCTACATACGGCGGTCATCTCTATTTGCTACCGACAGTCGGTTCGGATGCCGTAAAGCCGGGGGGCGCGCATACCCGTGCCGCAGGCCGCAATGCTAAGGAAGGCCCCATGCCGGTGCCCGGACAGTCCCCAGAAGTGCGATCGGACCCCGTTCTGATCAAGACCGCCGGCCTGACGGTGCGGTTCGGCCGGCGCGCGGTGCTGCAATCGGTGGACCTGTCGGTGTCGGCCGGTGAGGTCGTGACCCTGGTCGGGCCCAACGGTGCCGGCAAGTCCACCCTGCTGCGCGCCGTGCTGGGCCTGCAAAAGCCCAGCGGCGGCACCGTCTGGCGCCGGCCGGACCTGCGTATCGGCTATTTGCCCCAGCGCCTGACGGTGGACTGGACCCTGCCGCTGACGGTGCGGCGCCTGCTGTCCCTCTGGGGGCCCGTGACGCCCCAGGCCGTGGCCGACACACTGGCGGAGGTGGGGGCGGCCGCCTTGGCCGACGCCGCCGTGCAGTCCCTGTCGGGCGGGGAGCTTCAGCGCGTGCTGCTGGCCCGTGCCCTGTTGCGCCGGCCCGACCTGCTGGTGCTGGACGAACCGGCGCAGGCGGTGGACGTGGCGGGCCAGGCGACGCTCTACGCCCTGATCGACGCCATCCGCTATCGCCACGGCTGCGGCGTGCTGATGGTCAGCCATGACCTCAGCTACGCCATATCCGGCACCGACCGGCTGGTGTGCCTGAACGGCCATGTCTGTTGCGCCGGCCGGCCGGAGGATGTGCGCCGCCATCCTGATTTCCAGGCGCTGTTCGGCATCGACCCGCTGGCCATGCCCGCCTGGCTGGCGGCCGCCGGGCCGCACAGCCATGCCGACGCCACCCCGCCCGGCTGCCAGCATGCACATGATCATAAAGGCCCCACCCATGGATGATTTCCTGCTGCGCGCGCTGGCCGGCGGTGTCGGCGTCGCCCTGGTGGCGGGGCCCCTGGGCTGCTTCGTCGTCTGGCGGCGCATGGCCTATTTCGGTGACACCCTGTCGCACGCCGCCCTGCTGGGCATCGCCCTGGGCTTCATCGCCGGCATCAACCTGATGGCGGCGGTGGCGCTGGTGGGCCTGGTGCTGGCGGGCCTGCTGGTGCTGATGCAGCGGCAGCGCAAGCTGGCCACCGACACCCTGCTGGGCCTGCTCAGCCACACCACGCTCAGCCTGGGCCTGATCGTGGTGGCGCTGCTGCAGACGGTGCGGGTGGACCTCATGTCCTATCTGTTCGGCGACATCCTGTCGGTCAGCACGGCTGACCTCGCCTGGATCTGGGGCGGCGGCCTGGTGGTGCTGGCCGTGCTGGCCTGGCTGTGGCGGCCCCTGCTGGCCATGACGGTCAGCGAGGATCTGGCGCGGGTCGAGGGCGTGCCCGTGCTGGCGACCCAGGTGGCCTTCATGATGCTGATGGCGGCCACCATCGCGCTGGCGATGAAGGTGGTGGGCGTGCTGCTGATCACCGCCCTGCTGATCATCCCCGCCGCCTGCGCCCGCCGATTCGCGCGCACGCCGGAAATCATGGCCGCCCTGGCGGCGCTGGTTGGGGTGCTGGCGGTGGGCGGTGGGCTGGGCGCTTCCTTCCGGGCGGATTTGCCGGCGGGGCCGGCGGTGGTGGTGGCCGCCGCCGCCTTGTTCCTGATCGCCCAGGTTTTTCCCCGGCGCGCCCTGGGCTGATCCACTCTTTGGTGGTGGTGCTTAAAGCTTTTGTCGCGTGTTTCACTAAATTTTAAGGATAATTTTTCTTCCGCCGCCGTGTCTTTCGGGTCACAATCCAATTAACGTTGCGTGAACCGACGCCCCACGAATGTGGGGCAGACATGACGATGGAGCATGGATTGGATCGGTTCCCCCCTGCCGGCGCGCCGGCCGGCCAAACGCAGGTTCCGGGTCAAATGACCCAGGGGCTTCCCACCGGGGACCTGCGCCGCGACACCGACCACTCGGCCGCCAGCCGGGTCGCCCGGTTGGCTTGGTTCGAACTGGCCGCCGCCGCCACCCGACGATCCCTGGCCGAAGAACAGGTCCCCGTGGACCTGGAACTGGAAATGAATCGCGGCGGGCCGCGTTAAGGGCGGCTTACGACCCCGACGCCTGCGCCGGTGCCGTGAAACTGGTTGGGGCGGGGTCGACCACCGTCACGCCGGTCTTGGTCACCTCCAGCACCGACAGTCCGCGTTCCACCTGGCCGGTGGGCAGCAGGCGGAAGACGCCGTCGATGCCGGCGAAGCCGTCGGGGTTGGTCAGGTTCTCACGCACATAGGCCTTGTGCGCCTTGGCCAGCACGGCGGCCAGCGCCGTCGCGTCATAGGCCAGGGTGGCCAGGCGCTGCGGCCGTTCCCCGTAGACGTCGCTGAACCGCTTCTCAAAGCCCTGGCGGGCATCGGGTGCGGCGCTGGCGTACCAGCCGCCGACCAGCGCCGGCTCCCGCCCGATGCCGGGCTCATCCCACTGGCCGGTGCCCAGGAAACGCACCGGGCCGGGGTCGATGTCGAAGAAGGGCAGCAGCGGCGCCACCTCGCGCAGGCGCTGTCCGCCCTCCGCGATCAGGATGGCCTGGAAGGGCAGGTCGTCCGGGCCGGCCCCGGGTGTGGCCGGCGTACCGGCCTTGGCCGCATCGCGCGCCGCTTCCCGCATGGCATGGCGCTGGTCGAAATTGGACAGCCGCTTGATGGTGTCGCTGACGTCCTTCTGATTGGGCTGGTAGCGGGCCACCTTGGCCAGGTCGGCGCCCGCCTTGGACGCCGCGTCGCGCATGGCCTGTTCCACCATGTCGCCGTTGGGGCCCACGGGCGCCAGCAGGGCCAGGTGCGTCAGGCCATGGCCGGCGGCGTAGCTGACCACGCGCGCCACCTGGTCCTGCGGCTGGAAGCCCAGCACCCAGGTGCCGCCGGTGGGCGCGTGCGTGTCGGCCACGGTGGCGTCGTTGGAAAAGCTCAACACCGGCACCGTGCCCGCCACCGGCGCCACCGCCTTGGCGTCCACGCCATAGACCGGGCCGATCAGCAGGCTGGCGCCAGCGGCCAGCGCGTCCTGTGCCGCCGCCACCGACCCTTCCGGCGTGCTCTTGGTGTCGCGGATCAGCAGCTCGAAATGGTCGTCGGCCGCATCGAACAGCGCCATCTGCGCCGCTTCCTGCATGGCCTCGCCCAGGCCGGCGGCCTTGCCGGTCAGGGGCAGCAGCAATGCCACGCGCACCGTGGCGTCGGCCGGCACGGGCGGTGGCGGTGGGGTGGGGGCGGCCTCCGGTTGGGGCTGGGCCGGTTGCGCCTGGGGTTCGGGGGCCGCTTGCGGCGCTTGCGCCTGCGGCGGCGGGACCGCTACCGTGGGCTGGTTGGCGCAGGCCCCCAGCAGGGACAGGCCCAGCAGCGCCGCCGTGGCGGACTTGGCTGCGGTTTTGGCCGGCCCCGATGTCCTGGCATACGTCATAACAATCCCACCCGTTGGTCCCATGAATCCGCAGCATCCGCCGATCGACGATGTCGATGCCGGCGACGACACGTTCGAAGACGCCCCGTTCGACCCGGAGGCAGCCCAAGACGGGGCAGAGCCTAGCGGCACGGCCTCGCCGCGTAAACCGCCGCCTGGGCTGCATGTCGTCGCCACCCCCATCGGCAACGCCGGTGACATCACTCTGCGCGCGCTGGAAACCCTGAAGGGCGTGGACGCCATCGCGTGTGAGGACACCCGCGTCACCGCCCGGCTGATGACGCGCTACCAGGTGCGCAAGCCGCTGCTGGCTTATCACGAACACAACGCGGCGCGCATGCGGCCCCAGTTGCTGGCCCGCATGGCGGCGGGCCAGGCCATCGCCCTGGTGTCGGACGCCGGCACGCCCCTGATCTCCGATCCCGGCTACAAGCTGGTGCGTGAGGCCCGGGAACAGGGCCTGTTCGTCACCCACCTGCCGGGCGCCAGTGCCACCCTGACGGCACTGGTGCTGGCGGGCCTGCCGTCCGATCGCTTCATGTTCATCGGTTTCCTGCCCTCCAAGGCCGGTGCGCGCCGTGCGGCGCTGGAGGAGGTGGCCGGCGTGCGCACCACCCTGGTGCTGTTCGAGTCGGCCCAGCGTCTGGCCGACCTGCTGGCCGATGCCGCCCAGGTGCTGGGCGGGCGCGAGGTGGCGGTGGCGCGCGAACTGACCAAACTGTTCGAGGAGGTGCGGCGCGGCACCCTGCCCGACCTGGCCGCCCATTATGCCGAGGCCGGCCCGCCCAAGGGCGAGGTGGTGGTGGTCATCGGCCCGCCGGTGGCGGCGGGGGAAGAGGCCGTGGACATCGACGGCCTGCTGCGCACGGCCTTGCGCACCTTGAGCATCCGCGACGCCGCCGCCACGGTGGCGGAGGCCAGCGGCGCCCCGCGCAAGCAAATCTACCAGCGGGCGCTGGCGCTTTCCAAGGATGACGGGGCCAAGGACGGGACGGGGGATGACCAGGGCTGACCGGCTGGCCGACAAGACGCTGAAGGGCCGATCGGGCGAACGGCTGGGCCGCTGGGCGGAGGCCTGGTGCCGGCTGGCCCTGCGGCTCAAGGGCTATCAGGTGCTGGCCAGCCGCTGCCGCACCCCGGCGGGGGAGATCGATATCGTGGCATTGCGCGGCGACCTGCTGGCCATCGTCGAGGTGAAGGCCCGCGCCACCGAGATGGCGGGCCATCTGGCGGTGACGCAGGCGCAATGGCGGCGGCTGGAACGGGCCGCCGGCCTGTTCGTCGCCGCCCGTCCGCGCCTGGCCCGCCACGCGGTGCGCTTCGACCTGATGATCGTCCAGCCCCGCCGCTGGCCCCGCCATCTGCCGGACGCCTGGCGGATTCAGCCTTGAGAAATCCTGAACCTGCCCGCCCCCCTCTGGACACCCGGCCCGGCGATGGGCTATGTCCCGAAAATCCGTTGCCGGAGGGAGCGTTTTCCCCGTGAACAGCCCAGGTCCCCGAAACACCAAGGCCGATACCCAGGCCAGGGAACTGCTGCGCGCCATCGGCCAGATGCCGGACGACCGCATCGACCTGGCGGAGGCCGCGTTGGCCCTGGCGGTCCTGTCGGGTGCTGAGGGCGCCTTGCGCCCTTATCGCCGCCACTTGGCCGACGTGGCCGCCACCGTCGCCCGCCGCGCGGGTGGTGCCGCCCCCGCCGACCTCACCCTGGCCGATTGCCTGGACGCCCTGCGCGGCACCCTGGTGGACGAACTGGGATATGAAGGCGACACCGCGACCTATGAGGACCCGCAGAATGCCAACCTGGCGCAGGTGATCGACCGGCGCCTGGGCCTGCCGGTGACCTTGGGCATCCTCTACATCCACGCCGCCCGCGCCCAGGGCTGGGACATGGTGGGCCTGGCCTTCCCCGGCCATTTCCTCATCCGCCTGGATCATGGCGGCGACCGCGCCATCCTGGACCCCTTCGGCGCCGGCCGCACGCTCAGCGTCGTGGACCTGCGCGACCTGATCAAGCAGACATCCGGGGCGGCGGCCGAACTGCTGCCCGAACACTACGCCCCGGTGGGCAACCGCGACGTCCTGCTGCGCCTGCATAACAATGTGAAGATGCTGCATATGCGCGCCGACCGGGCCGACCAGGCGGCGGCGGCGGTGGAGGCCATGCTGCTGTTCGCGCCCGACCAGATGGCGTTGTGGCGCGAGGCCGGCTTGTTGCAGGCCCAGCTCGGCCACATATCCACGGCCATCCAGGCGTTTGAGACCTTCATGGATCTGGGCACCCGCGCCGGCGCCCCGCCCCAACTGCTGCACCAGACCGCAACCCTGGTGCAGCATCTGCGTAATCGACTGAACTGATACCAGCGGCACGGGACTTTGGCTCGTGCCGCTGTAGGCTGCGACCGCAGCCGCCGGAAGTTTCCGGGGAACGAAGTGGACTGGAAACTGAGGAAGCCCAAGCCGGCGGATGCCGGCGCCCGGCGCCTGAGGGATGGTCTTTGATCGGTTAGGATCAAAGAGCATGTCTGTGACTGAACTGATTGAACTTTAAAGCACCGCCGATAGCGGGGGTGGGGAGATTGAGGATGAGCCTGTCCGTTGCCATTCAGATGGACCCGATGCAGTCCATCAACATCGATACCGACAGCACCTTCATGATGGCGCTGGAGGCGCAGCGGCGGGGGCACACCCTGTACCACTACCTGCCGCAGGACCTGGCCTTCCGCCACAACCGCCTGGTGGCGACCGCCCGGCCGCTGCAGGTGCGGCGCGAACGCGGCAACCACCACACCTTCGGCAGTCCCGAGACGCTGGATCTGGCCAGCGTGGATGTGGTGCTGATGCGCCAGGACCCGCCCTTCGACATGGCCTACATCACGGCCACCCATCTGTTGGAACACATCCATCCCAAGACGCTGGTGGTGAACGACCCGGCCTCCGTCCGCAACGCGCCGGAAAAGCTGTTCGTCACCCACTTTCCCGACCTGATGCCCCCGACGCTGATCACCAGCGCCAAGGACGAGGTGCTGGCCTTCCGCCGCGAATACAAGGATATCATCGTCAAGCCGCTGTTCGGCAACGGCGGCGCCGGTGTCTTCCACGTGAAGCCGGATGACGAGAATCTGGGCGCGCTGCTGGAAACCTTCACCCTGCTGTATCGCGAGCCCATCATCGTGCAGAAGTACCTGCCGGAGATCCGCCAGGGCGACAAACGCATCCTGCTGGTGGATGGCGAGCCGGTGGGCGCCGTCAGCCGCCTGCCCCAGGACGGTGAGGCCCGCGCCAACTTCCACGCCGGCGGCAGTGCGGCCAAGACCGACCTGACCCAGCGTGAACGCGAGATCTGCGCCGCCATCGGCGGGGTGCTGCGCGACAAGGGCCTGGTGTTCGTGGGCATCGACGTCATCGGCGATTACCTCACCGAGATCAACGTCACCAGCCCCACCGGCATCCAGGAGATCAACCGCCTGAACGGCGGCGCCATCGAGGCCACCCTGTGGGACGCCATCGAACGTAGATTCAGCGCTTCTCGCTGATTTTTCCTGTTCCCTGCGGGCGGGTGCGGGTCTGGAAAGGCAGTTCGGATCCGGGCGGCAGCGGCATGCCGTCCGGCGTTTGAGATGCACAAAACCAGATCCGTTGAAAACGGGTCACACCTGTCGATTTTTATGCCTCTATCCCAACGGTTCGGCAGGCTTTCCCGGATGCGGGGCCCGATTGGCCGTGATACGTTCATGATAGTTGCATGAACCAGAGGGCGTCCGGCCGCATCCGGCGCCCGTCGATGAGGCGATCGATGGCTGGCGCGGATCCGAATGGCAGGGGGGATGACCCCAAGCGGGGTGCCCAGGGCGGCAACGTTGCCGACGCCGAACGGCTGCGCCGACAGGGCGACCGCATTCGTGAAATGCAGCGCCTGATGTGGGGCGCCTGCGATTTCGCCAGCGGCGACGATCAGGAAGCCCCACAACTTCCCTGAAGCGGCGCTCCGTGATGCAAGGCGATAATCAGCGCTCCTGGGCTCCGTGCCAGACACGGGCAATCTCGACCATGTCGTCACGCACCCGATAAACAATGACGTAAGGCCACGCCACCGTCAGTTCCCGGGTGTCGGGTTCCAGCCCCGGCCTGCCGCGCTGTGGAAACATCGCCAAGCTATGACCCGCCGCCAGTAAAGCGCGGGCCAGCCGATTGGCCGCTTCCGGATTGAATTGATCAATATAGGCGACGTGCACCTCGATATCGGACAAGGCGTCGTCCGACCAGAGAACCTGGGTCAAGGCTTGCGCGTTGAGCGGGGGGCGGCAGGCCGTTCGCCTTTTGCCAACTTGGTGAGCCACGTGCTGACGACACCGTGATCAACCACGCGCCCGGCCTCAACGCTGGCCAATCCCTGGCGGATGGCGCGGCGCTTGGCATCTTCGTCAACGTCAGTGAACAGGGGTGGGACAGGTTGCATGGCTTCAATCATAGCATGATGGTTCCTGGGGCGTCTCCTTTGGGTTTCGGCCGAGAGCCGCCCCGCCTAGTCCCGTGCCGTCAGGCGCCAGCGGCGTGCCTTGCGACTGGCTTGGGCCCGTTCCGGCAGCAGCGCCAGAACGGCCCTGCGTTCATCCGGCGTCATGCCGCCCCAGCGGGTGATCTCTTCCAGGCTGCGCAGGCAGCCGACACACAGGCTGGTGCGCTGTTCTATCCGGCAGACGCGGGTGCAGGGGCTGGCGACGTAATCTTCGGGGGCGTGCATGGGCTTGAGGATGGCTCTGGCGGGATTCTGACCGGTGCGCGACCGATGTTAACGCACCGTTGTTCCCTTGGCGCGGGGAATGGGATTATTCTGGCCATCTGCGCTCCGCAGGGGGACCCCGCACCGGGGAAGCGGAAAGGTATTACCAGGATGGCGGTGTTGAAGACCGTGCGGCAGCGCCGCTCGGCCGTCTTTTTCCTGACGCGCGGCCCCATCCTGGCCGCGGTGTCCGGCGTGGCGCTGACGATCCTCGCGGCTTTTTATGTTCATACCATGCTGTCGGGCGTGGCCCAGGCCCGGTTGGCGGAGGAGGCCGACGCCCGCGCCCGCCATATCCAGCAGCGCCTGGACCGCATCGCCGCCACCCTGGGCGCGGAAGGCGACTTCCTGAACGCCAATCCGGCCCCGGCGGAGTTCGACCGCCAGGTGTCGCTACTGATCGACCTTCGGCCCGAGATCAAGGCCCTGTCCTGGGTGGCGGCCGGCGGCCATGTTCTGCGATCCGGTCCGGTTGGCGCTGAGGTGGCGCCCGCCGACTTCGCCACCCTGCTGCCCGCCACCGGTGGCCAGGCACCGGCAGCTGACGGCCTGGCGGTGCGTCTGGGCGGAGATGGCACCAGCTTGCTGCTGGCGCATCTGACGTCCGGCGCCGACACCGCCCTGGTGGCGCGCATTGATCTGCGTGACCTGCTGACCCTGCGCATGGAAGGCCAGGCCACACCCAGGCTGTGGACCCGGCTCAGCTTGCGGTCGCGGGGTGGGGAGGCCGTTTTCGTCCAGACCGGCCACAAGGCCACCGTCACCATGGAATTCAGCCGGGCGGTTTCGGTCGGCGACAGCGTGTGGTGGCTGGATATGACGGGCGACCTGATCGCCGGCCTGGAACGCCAGGCGTGGGAGGTGGAGGCCGTGCTGGTGTTCGGCCTGGCGCTGACCCTGGGCATCACCCTGGTGCTGATGGTCAGCCGGCGGCGCGCCCATGACCGCACCGTCCTGCTGGCCAGCCTGGAACAGGCCAACGCCGTCCTGCACGCCAATGAACGCAAGTACCGCGACATCTATGAGAATGCGGTGGAGGGCATGTTCACCGTCACCATCGGTGGCGCCTTCCTGTCCGCCAACCCCGCCATGGCGCGCATGCTGGGGTATGGGTCGGAGGAGGAACTGGCGGTCGCCGTTCCCGACGCCTGGTCCCAGCTGTTCATCGACCAGCACTTGCGCGCCGACTTCACCCGCGACGTGGCGGAACGCGGCGCCGTCCAGGACTTCACGGCGGAAATGCGCCGCCGCGACGGCACCGCGCTGTGGGTCTCGCTGTCGGCGCGCGTGCTGCTGGACAGTGCCGGCCGCGCGTACGCCTTTCAGGGCACGGCCGACGACGTCACCGACCGCCGGGGGGCGGAGGTGGCGTTGCGCCTGGCCAAGGAACAGTCCGAATTCGCCAGCCGCTCCAAGACCGAATTCCTGGCCAATATGAGCCATGAGCTGCGTACGCCGCTGAACGCCATCATCGGTTTTTCCGAGATCATCGGCAGCCAGTCGCTGGGCGCCATCGGCAACCCCGCCTATGCCGAATATGCCCGCGACGTCCACGACAGCGGCCGCATGCTGCTGGATCTGATCAATGACATCCTGGACCTGTCGAAGATCGAGGCCGGCAAGCGTGAACTGAACGAGCATATGGTGGACCTGCCCCGGGTCTTCGCCTCGGGTCTCAGGGTGGTGAAGGAACGGGCCATCCGTGGCGGCATCAACCTGCAGACCAATTACGCCGCCTTCCTGCCCCGCCTGCGCGCGGACGAGGTGGCGTTGAAGCAGCTGCTGTCCAACCTGCTGGCCAATGCGGTGAAGTTCACGCTGAAGGGCGGCAGCGTCACCCTGGGCGCTGTCGTGGACGACCAGGGCCGCCTGGCCATCACTGTCACCGATACCGGCATCGGCATGCGGCCCGAGGATATCGGCCGGGCGCTGGAACCTTTCCGCCAGATCGAAAACCCCCTGACCCGTACCGCCGGCGGCGCCGGCCTGGGCCTGCCGCTGGTCCGCGCGCTGGTGGAACTGCACGGCGGCACGCTGGAGATCGACAGCGCCCCCGGCGCCGGCACCACCGCCCGCGTCCTCATGCCCGCCGACCGTGTCTGGCCGGATGTCGGGTTGGTTGCCGCTTCCAGTTAATTCCCTCTAGCGCCGGGCGCGGCCATCCGGCCCCGCTGGGCTATCCTCGCTCCGCCCTTCGGTGCCCGCTCCGGCGACCGCGTCCGCCGGAAGTTTCTGGGGAACAAAGTGGACCAGAAACTGAGGAAGCCAAGCGACCGGATGGGCGCGCCCGGCGCTTGAGGGGCGGCATTTGAGCGGTCACGTTCAAATGCCGCGCGTATAATTTAAGGTACGGCTACAGGACGCGCCCGCCCGCTGTCTGAGGGCATGCCTGAAACCTACAACCCCGCCTGGTTGATCAGGACCTGGATGCGTTCGATCACCCCGTCGGCCAGGGGGCGGACGGGCGAGGGCCAGATTTCGGCCAGGCGGCCATCCGGCGCCACCAGGTATTTCTGGAAGTTCCAGCGCGGCCAGCCGGCCTCGCCCACGCTGCTGACGGCCCAGCGGAAGAAGGGATGGGCATTGGCGCCGATCACCGTCTGCTTGGCGGTCACGGGGAAGTCGACGCCGTATTGAGTGGTGCAGAACTGGGCGATTTCCGCCGGTCCCCCCGGCTCCTGCCCGCCGAAATCGTTGGACGGCACGGCCAGCACCACCAGGCCCCGGTGGCGCAGCAGGGACCACAGCGACTGCAGTTCCGCGTATTGGGGGGTATAGCCGCAGGCCGACGCGGTGTTGACCACCAGCAGCGGCCGGCCCTTGAACGCCGACAGGCGGATGCTGCCCCGGCCATCCAGGCGTGAGAACTCGAAGGCGTGGGCGTTCAGGCGTTCCCGCGTCGTCGGTCGGTCCATCACCATGCTACCGGCCACCATGTTCCTGGCCATCGGCTCTTCCCTTTTTTAGGGCATTGAAATTTCGACGGTCGCGCCGGTCGTTGGCAACCTATGGGGGAAACCTGTGACCGGGTTGTGTGTCAAATCCGAATCCGGTGCCGTGCGACGCCAGCCGGAACGGCCGTCGCCCCTCCCACGACACATTTCAACGATACTGCCCACCGTTCCGCCTGCCTATGGGCCAGGGTGCGAACTGTCCTTCGGCGCCTGTGCTTTACGGCAAGGACCATCGTCCGAAACGTTGGCAGGATTACCCGATAAGGCTAACGTGCGGCGCCGCCGCATCTCTTCCGCATGTATTTTTCGTTTGTGCCCACCTGCCGCATACACTGGATGGTTGAGGATGATCCGGAAAGTAAGCTTTCCCGCCACCCTTCTGTTATTGGCCCTGACGCTGGCCCCCCTGCCCACCGGTGCGCATGCGCAGACGGCTTCCCCGCCCACGGCGGATCAGGCGCCGGTGCCCTCCAATGCCGCCCCATCCCTTTCCCAGCCCGCCCAGCTGAAAGAGGCGGAACAGAAGGACCAGCCGGCCAAGGATCCGGTGGCGGTGCCCGTTCCGGTTCCAGTGCCGGTTGCCGAGCCTGAGAAGGCCGCCCCGGCGCATCAGGCCACATCCCCGGGCGCCGTGGCAGCCGTGCCCGCCCCGGCCTCCGCCGAAGCGGCGGCGCTGTTGCAGACCTTGCAGGATCCCCAGCGGCGCGACGCGCTGATCGCACAGCTGAAACTGCTGTCGGCCGCCAATCCGGCCGCTGCCGCCACGGCCGCCCCTGCGGCGCCCGCTGCCACAACCGCCCCCGCCGCCGCGACCGCCGCCGCCACGCCGGCGCAGGAGGAGGAGTCCGAAATAGAGACCCTGGGCGCCCAGACCCTGAACGCCCTCTCCGACCGGATCGAGGAATTGAGCCAGGAGATCGCGGCCGCCGGCCAGGTGCTGGTGGACTCGCCCAAGGCCTGGCGCTGGCTGAACCGCCAGGTCAGCGACCCCAACCTACGCCAGCAGTGGGGGGTGCTGGTGGGTGAGGTGCTGCTGGTGATCATCGCCGGCTACGTCGCCCGCCTCGCCGCCTTCTGGGCGCTGACCCGGCCGCGCCGCGCGCTGGAAAGGCGGACGATCAGCCATTGGGGGGTGCGCCTGGGCCTGCTGCTGGCGCGCACCCTGCTGGATGCCGTGCCCATCATCGCCTTCGCCCTGGCGGCCTACGGCGTGCAGACCCTGACCCATCCGCCCAAGCCGGCGGCGATGGCGGCGCTGGGCATCATCCTGTCCAGCCTGCTGGTGCAGGGCGCCATGCTGGCTGGCCGCTTCCTGCTGTCGCCGGGGGCACCCAGCCTGCGCCTGGTCCCCGTGGGGGATGAGACGGCGCATTACGTCTACATCTGGGTGCGTCGCATCGCCCTGACCGCCGTCTACGGCTATTTCGTCGCCCAGGTGGCCTATCAGCTGGGCCTGCCCTACCGGCCTTACCTGGCGTTGCTGAAGGTGGTGGGCCTGGTCGTCGGCATCATGCTGGTCATCCTGGTGCTGCAGAACCGCCAGAACGTGGCCGAGTGGATTCGGGGCCGCATGCCCCCGGAACCGGAAGACATGCACGAGGATGGCGCGCTGGAGGCCCAGTTGGCGGCGGAGATCTCGGGCGACAACCCGATGGAGGTCGCCACCCCGCCGGGCCCGTCGGCCTGGAACCTGGTGCGCCGCCGCCTGGCGGAGATATGGCACATCCTGGCCATCGTCTACCTGATCGGCATCTACGGCATCTGGGCGCTGGAGGTGAAGGGCGGCTTCGGCTTCGTGTCGCGCGCCACGCTGATCAGCGTCATCACCCTAGTGGTGGCCCGCCTGGCGATGGAGGGTATCGACCGCCTGATCCAGCGCGGTTTCGCCATCCCCGACGATCTGAAGCGGCAGTACCCCCTGCTGGAAGGCCGCGCCAACCGCTACCTGCCCATCCTGCACCGGGGGGGCAAGGTCGTGGTCTGGCTGGTGGCGCTGCTGACCCTGCTGCAGGCCTGGGGCCTGGACAGTTTCGGCTGGCTCAGTTCCCCCTTCGGGCAGCGGGCCAGCGCCTCGCTGCTGACCATCGTCATCATGGTCGTTTTCGCGCTGATCGTCTGGGAACTGGTCAGCGGCAGCATCGAACGCTACCTGTCCACCACCGATCGCCACGGCCGACTGATCGAACGCAGCGCCCGCATCCGCACCCTGCTGCCCCTGGTGCGCAATGTGGTGCTGGTCTTGCTGTTGACCCTGGTCGGACTGACCGTGCTGTCGGAAATCGGCGTGGACATCGGGCCGCTGCTGGCCGGCGCCGGTGTCATCGGCGTCGCCATCGGTTTCGGTTCGCAGTCCCTGGTGAAGGACCTGATCACCGGCCTGTTCATCCTGTTTGAGGACACCATCTCCGTCGGCGACCAGGTGACCCTGGCCGGCTACACCGGCACGGTGGAGGGGCTGACCATCCGCACTATCCGCCTGCGCGACGACAACGGTGCGGTCCACACCGTGCCGTTCAGCGCCGTGACCGGCATTTCCAATCTGACGAAGGATTACGGCTACTTCGCCAGCGACTTCGGCATCGCCTACGCCACCGACATGAACCGGGCCGTCCAGCTGATGACCGAGATCGGGGAGGAGTTGCAGAACGACAGCCTGTTCGGCCCCTCCATCCTGGCACCGCTGGAAATCCTGGGCGTCAGCGAATTCGCCGAGAAGGCGGTGAAGATCCGCTTCCGCATCAAGACCCGGCCCCGGCGGCAAATGCCCGTGGGCCGCGAATTCAACCGCCGCCTGAAGCTGCGCTTCGATGCCGAGGGCATACCGTTTCCTGTTTAGCGCGTCCCTCAGGTGCCGGGCGCGGCCATCCGGCCGCTGGGCTATCCTCGCTTTCCAGTCCACTTCGTTCCCCGGAAAGCTCCGGCGGACGCGATCGCGTCCTACAGCGGCACGAGTCAGAGGCTCGTGCCGCTGGTTTGAATAAAGGGATCAGGGCGGCGGGCGTGGCCCGCCGTTAGCCCGCGACCGCTGGCGCCGCAGTTTTATGGGGAGCGAAGCGGACTGCAAAACGAGGATGGCAAGGGCACGGATGGGCCCGCCCGCAGGGCGAACTATTCAAACACATCATCCGGTGTTTCCGCGTCGATCACCCGGGTGGCGGTCTGGCGGTCGAAGCCGGCGCGGGCCAGCGCCGCCAGATCCTTGTCGCGCTTGGCCTCGCGTTCCTCGGCCAGGCGGAAGGGGCCCAGGCGGCGCCGGCGGGCGTAGGCGTGGGCGGCCTTGATGTCGGTTTCGCCGTTGCCTTCGTCGTCCAGGCTGCCCAGTGCGGCCGTCACCAGGTCGGCGTCCACGCCCTTGGCGGCCATCTTCTGGCGGATGGCGCGGGTGGAACCGCCGCGGCGGTGCAGGCTGGCCACCCGGCCCTCGGCATAGACCTGGTCGTTCAACAGGCCGCTCTGCTGATACCGGGTGATCAGCGCCTCCACCCACTGGGCCGCCTGCTCCCGGTCGGTGCCGTGGGCGGCGGCCGACATCTCCACCTTGCGCATCAGCACCCGGCGCAGCGACGCGGTGGAGGCGGCGAACCGCTCCAGGTAATGCAATGCTGCCCGTTCCAGATAGGCGGCGCTGACGCGCCGGGGTTCCTTCCGCTTGGCGGCCGGACGGCTGGCGGGGCGTGATGGCGTGTCGAAAAGGTCGTCGGTCATGGGCGCCATGGTACCCCCTGGCTTCGCATTTGTGCCACCGCCTGTGACGGCGGCCATATTGCCGTGGGCGGGGTGGGGCGTTAAGGTCTGGGCCACTCTCCGGGGAACGGTCCCGGATCAACAGTTCGGCACCCGACCCCCATGACCTTGTTGCAGCAGTCCACCCCGCCGGCCCTGGCCCCGCGTCCGCTGGGCGCCGTCAACTGGATCGGGTTCGCCACCCTGACCAAGCGTGAGATTCGGCGCTTCCTGAAGGTGTGGGTGCAGACCATCGCGGCACCGGTGGTCACCACCCTGCTGTTCTACGCCGTGTTCGCGCTGGCGCTGGGCGGGGTCGTGCGCATGGTGGGCGACGTGCCCTTCCTGCGTTTCCTGGGCCCCGGCCTGATCATGATGGGCATCGCCCAGAACGCCTTCGCCAACACCTCCTCCTCGGTGCTGGTGTCCAAGGTGCAGGGCAACATCGTCGACGTGCTGATGCCGCCGCTGTCGCCCATGGAATTCGTCATGGCCTTCGTCACCGGCGGCGTGGCGCGCGGCCTGATGGTGGGCCTGGTCACCTGGGCGGTCATCTCCCTGATCGTGCCGCTGGGCATGCATGCCCCCCTGTTCGTCCTGTTCCACGCGGTGATGGCGGCCATGCTGCTGTCGCTGCTGGGGCTGATCGGCGGCATCTGGGCCGACAAGTTCGACCATATGGCGGCGGTCACCAATTTCGTGATCACGCCCCTGTCCTTCCTGTCCGGTACCTTCTACGCGTTGAGCAGCGCGCCGCCCCTGTTCCAGCGCGTGGCGCACGCCAACCCCTTCTTCTATTTCATCGATGGCTTCCGCTACGGCTTCATCGGCCGTACCGACGGCACGCTGGGCACCGGCATCGCGGTGCTGCTGGGGATCAACCTGGTGCTGTGGCTGGTGGCCCTGCGCATGGTGTCCACCGGCTACAAACTGAAGGCGTAAGGCCCATGGACGTGCCGGCACGAGCGACCCCCGATGGATTGGCCGCCTTGCCGGCGGGGGCCTATCGCCCCGATCGCCGGCGCAGGGTCGGCCGCTTCAACACCATCGGCTTCCTGACCCTGCTGGGTCGCGAGGTCAAGCGGCTGCGCAAGCTGGCCATGCTGTTCCTGGTGGCGCCGTCCCTGTCCGCCGCCCTCTATTTCACCGTCTTCAACTTCGGTCTGGGCGACAAGCGCGGCACGCCGGAGGGTGAGGCGATCCTGGCCTTCCTGGTGCCTGGCCTGGCCATGCTGTCGCTGCTGATGCAGTCGGTGCAGATACCGTCCTTCTCCATCCTGTATTCCAAGATGGAAGGCAGCATCCTGGACCAGCTGATGGCCCCCGTGGGTGCTGCGGAGATGCTGGCCGCCTATGTGCTGTCCGCCATGGCGGCGGGTGTCGCCAGCGGCGCCAGCGTCTGGGTGGGGTTCCTGATCTTCTGGCAGGCGCCCATGGCCGACCCGGCGCTGACCCTGCTGTTCGTCGTGCTGGGCTCCACCATGATGGCGGCGTTCGGGGTGCTGACCGGCCTGATCAGCGTGAAGTGGGATCATCTGTCGGCCGCCATGACCTTCATCTTCACGCCGCTGATCTTCCTGTCCGGCCTGTTCGCCCCGGTGGGCAACATGCCGCCGCTGCTGCGCGCCATCGTCCAGGCCAACCCCATCTTCTACGCCATCGACGGCGTGCGCACCGGCTTCCTGGGCCATGGGCAGGCCCATCCGCTGCTGGCCGCGGCGGTGCTGGCCGGCGTGGACGTGGTGCTGCTGGCCATCGCCGGCGCCCTGCTGCACCGCGGCTACCGCCTGCGGAACTGATGGCTGGTCCTCAGGCGCCGGGCGCCGGCATCCGCCGGCTGGGCTATCCTCGCCTTTCGGTCCACTTCGTTCCCCGAAAAGCTCCGGCGGCCCCGGTCGGGGCCTGGGCATGAGACGTGTCTCATGCCGTTTGCACTGAAACCGCGACCACCGAAGCGCCCAGCGGGTGTGGCGGTATTGGCAGGCCTGCTGGTTCAAGGTTTGCAACCGAAGGCCGCCTTGCCTAGAGTGCCCCGCCATGGGACAGCGCACTTTGGATATCGATCTGGCCGGCGGTGACTGGCAATGGATGGCCGTGCACGGCGGAGCCGTGCGCATTTGCCTGCCTGCGGCCTGGCGGCGGGTGTACCGCGATGACGGCGGCCTGGCCTTGCAGTCGCCGGTGGTGTGGTCGTCGGCCGAGGGCCGGCCGGTAGGCGGCGCGCCCCTGGACCTGCTGGTGTCGGTGACCAACTACGCCAACGAATTCGGCGTCGATGCCGACGACGCCCTGCAATATCTGGATCGCGACCAGCTGTTGCCGCCCGGCGTCAGCGCCATGGCGTCCGGCGCCCGGCGCTGGATCGCCTATTGCGCCGCCATGCCCGCCCCGCGCCGGCCGGCCGACGGCCTCGCGCCCGATGCGCCGGCCCAGGGGCCCGAGGCCCAGATCTTCGTGTGGAAGATGGCGGACTTCCGCCCGCCCGACCGGGTGTGCGTGGCCACCCTGCAGCTGTATGTGCCGGGTGAGGAATTCTGGGTGCCCGGCCTGGGCGCCCTGCTGGACCGCCTGGGCGATGAGATCGGCCGCATGGCGTTCAGCGCGGATGAGCTGGGGCCGGTCAACACCGTCACCATGCGCAACATCGTCCATGCCGATGTCCTGCGTTTCCGCCTGCCCTGGGATTGGCAGTTCAGCGAGGACGAGGAAGAGGATTTCGCCGGCGGGCCGGAGACCAGCGAGTTCCGCCGCCAGGACGCCGACGAGGCGGACGAGGTGCTGCGGGTGGTGGTGCACGACTATCCCCCGCAAGAGGATATGGAACCCGAGTCGGCCCTGGAATCGGCGCTGGCCGCCGGCCTGGACTGGGAAGCCATCACGGCGGAGGAGGGCGACACCCTGCCCCCGACCGTGCTGCTGCAACGCATCGCCGCCCAGTTCGCCGACGGTCCCGACGGCCAGATGGGCATGGGCAGTGTCGACACCCTGGCCGATGACGAGGTGCTGGCCCGCTTCACCACCACGGCGGTGGAGGATGGCCGCCGTCGCCGCTGCCATTTGTGGCTGCGTGGCGCCGTGGTCGGCGGCCGGGCCACCCTGGCCTTGTTCTCCTACGGCTTGCCCGAGGTGCTGCACGATTCCGCCATGGCGGAGGAGGCGGTGGCCATGCTGGAACGTGAAATCCGCCGCGCCCAGATCGGCGGTTATGAATCCCTGCCGGCCGGCGCCGGCGACCCGGGCACGGGTGACGAAGGCCTGCCGCCGGGCTTGGCGGCGGATTGGCCCATGGGTGCCTGGGGTGCCGGTCCGTCCTGGGATGAGGACGCCCTGGACGACGAGGATTTCGAGGAAGAGACCGACGGCGACGGCGGTCCGGACGCGCCCGACTCGGACGACGATGGCACCGGCCCGGTCCGCCGCAAGGGCACCGACCCCGCCAAGAACTGACGGCTTACGACGTCAGGTTTCCGCTTTTTCAGCGCCTTGACGCTTCATGAAATGAAATACCGCCGGCGGGCCCCTGTCATGGGGCCTCGCCAGCGGTGATGCTGCCTGGCCTCAGGGCCAATGGCGGAGTTGGACGTATCGCATCCCGGGTTTGCCGGGGACGCGGGTGCCGGCGTTCGGCCTGCGGTTCGGTGGCTCAGCAGCGGCCGTGCGGCTTGCCGTCCAGCATGGATTGCAGGGCGGTGGCGCGGCCGTCGCTGGCGCATGTTGCGGCGTCCTCCGCCGCCAGGGAGGCGAGGCCCAGCAGGTGGACCAGTTCCCCCATGTTATTGCGACGGGCGTCCAGTGCCAGATTGTCCAGGCAATGCTTGATGGCGATGGCGGTAGAGCGGCGCGTGTCGGTCATGACTTTGTGCCCCAAGTGTGCGGGCGACCCCTCGCCCGGAGGTCGCGCGACCTCTGAAGTAAATGAAACACTGATCCAGACACCCAAGTCAACAGGAACAATAAAACCGCAACCATCAGTACGTACTCGGTACTATGCTGATGGTTGGTGGTTGCACCGACAGCATATTTTATAAAACTGTCGCAATAACGATCTGTAAATAGCCCGTTAAACTGCCGTTAATTTGAAGTATCGTATTCTGATAGGCATGTTCATGTGACATTCACTTGAACGTAGTCATTTCTGACAAATTGTAACTTGGCGGCATGCGGCTTGATGCCCCTGGCATATCCATCAACGGCTAGCGGTAGTGGTCGATGGCGGATATAGACACCTAGCGCTTGAACTGTCCGTTCCGCGTTGGTGCAGCGGTCCGCCGCCGCGTCCGGTACGCGGTATGGAATATCCGGGCATGGGCCAGGGGCGTTGCGACCCGGATTCCTGGGATGGGACCATGCAAAGCCGGTTGCAGGCGGCGCCGGCCCTGCCTATATCTGCGGTGCGATGCGGTCGCTCCCGCTTGGGTTTGGGGGGGCCGCGCCGGATGCCGGGAAACCGGCGCCCGATATATCGCGTGTTTGACGTGTCCCGTTTAACAGAGGGGGACCGCCCCGGTGCCGGAAGGGCCGCTGCGTGTCTGCCGTATTGGAAGGGTTGAGCAATGAGCAAAGTCATCGGTATCGATCTGGGAACCACCAACTCCTGCGTGGCCGTCATGGAAGGCACGTCGGCGAAGGTCATCGAGAATGTCGAGGGCGCGCGCACCACGCCGTCCATGACCGCCTTCACCCAGGGCGGGGAACGCCTGGTCGGCCAGCCGGCGAAGCGCCAGGCGGTGACCAACCCCGAAAACACCCTGTTCGCGATCAAGCGCCTGATCGGCCGCCGCTACGATGACCCGCTGACCCAGAAGGACAAGGGCCTGGTGCCCTACCGCATCATTTCGGGCGACAACGGCGACGCCTGGGTCGAGGCCCACGGCGAGAAGTACAGCCCCAGCCAGGTGTCCGCCTTCATCCTGCAGAAGATGAAGGAAACGGCCGAGAACTACCTCGGCGAAAAGGTGACCCAGGCCGTCATCACCGTGCCCGCCTACTTCAACGACAGCCAGCGCCAGGCGACCAAGGACGCCGGCCGCATCGCGGGTCTTGAAGTGCTGCGCATCATCAATGAGCCCACGGCCGCGGCGCTGGCCTACGGCATGGAGAAGAAGGGCACCGGCATCGTCGCGGTCTACGACCTGGGCGGCGGCACCTTCGACGTGTCCGTGCTGGAAATCGGCGACGGCGTGTTCGAGGTGAAGTCCACCAACGGCGACACCTTCCTGGGTGGCGAGGACTTCGACGCCCGCATCATCGACTACCTGGCCGACGAATTCAAAAAAGAGAACGGCATCGACCTGCGCAAGGACCGGCTGGCCCTGCAGCGCCTGAAGGAGGCGGCCGAAAAGGCCAAGATCGAGCTGTCCTCGGCCATGCAGACCGAAGTCAACCTGCCGTTCATCACCGCGGACCAGGCCGGTCCGAAGCACCTGAACGTCAAGCTGACCCGCGCCAAGCTGGAAGCCCTGGTCGAAGACCTGGTGGCCCGCACGGTGGAGCCCTGCAAGGCGGCCCTGAAGGACGCCGGCCTGAAGGCCAGCGAAATCGACGAGGTGATCCTGGTCGGCGGCATGACCCGCATGCCCAAGATCCTGGAGACGGTGAAGCAGTTCTTCGGTCGTGAGCCGCACCGCGGCGTGAACCCGGACGAAGTGGTGGCCGTCGGTGCCGCCATCCAGGGCGCCGTGCTGAAGGGTGAGGTGAAGGACGTCCTGCTGCTGGACGTGACCCCGCTGTCCCTGGGCATTGAGACCCTGGGCGGCGTGTTCACCCGCCTGATCGACCGCAACACCACCATCCCGACGAAGAAGAGCCAGACCTTCTCGACGGCGGAAGACAGTCAGACGGCTGTCACCATCCGCGTGTTCCAGGGCGAACGCGAAATGGCGGCGGACAACAAGATGCTGGGCCAGTTCGACCTGGTCGGCATCCCGGCTGCCCCGCGCGGCGTGCCGCAGATCGAGGTCACGTTCGACATCGACGCCAACGGCATCGTCAACGTCCAGGCCAAGGACAAGGCCACCGGCAAGGAGCAGGTGATCCGCATCCAGGCCTCGGGCGGCCTGTCCGACGCCGACATCGACCGCATGGTCAAGGAAGCGGAAAGCCACGCGGCCGACGACAAGAAGCGTCGTGAGCTGGTGGAGGTCCGCAACCAGGCCGACGGCCTGATGCACTCGACCGAGCGCACGCTGAAGGAAAACGCCGAGAAGCTGCCGTCGGCGGAAAAGGCCGCGGCCGAGAAGGCCGTCGCCGAACTGAAGACCGCGCTGGAAGGCGAGGACGCGGCCGATATCAAGGCCAAGACCGAAGCCCTGGCCCAGGTTTCCATGAAGCTGGGCGAGGAACTGTACAAGTCCAGCCAGGACGCCTCGGCCGCCGGTGGTGAAGACCACGGCGCCGCCCACGGTGAGGGCTCGGAAAAGGTGGTCGACGCCGACTTCGAGGAAGTCGACGACGACAAGAAGAAGTCCGCCTAAGTCGTTCACGCCCTTTGGGCAACGACGTTCCGGCAGGCAACTGATGCCAAGGGATCGGGCCCGTTCTCCGGTGGAAACCGGGGGACGGGCCTGAACCCGATCAGGGCCCCGGTAATCAGGCCCCGCTGATCAGCGGCCTGGTTCTGGCAATTCCCTAAGGGGGCATAGGGCCGACATGGCGAAGCAGGATTATTACGAACTATTGGGCGTGGCGAAGACCGCCACCGCCGATGACCTGAAAAAAGCCTACCGTAAGCTCGCGATGCAGTATCACCCTGATCGTAATCAGGGCGACAAGGCGGCCGAGCAGAAGTTCAAGGAAGTCAGCGAGGCCTATGAGGTCCTGAAGGACGAGCAGAAGCGGGCGGCCTACGACCGCTTCGGCCATGCCGCCTTCGAGAACGGTGGCGGGCGTCCCGGCGCCGGTCCCGGCGGCTTCGATTTCGGCAGCGGTTTCGCCGACATCTTCGAAGAGATGTTCGGTGATTTCATGGGCGGGCGCCGTGGCGGCCCCCAGGGCCCCGGCCGTGGCAGCGACCTGCGCTACAACCTGGAAATCTCGCTGGAGGATGCCTTCAAGGGCAGTTCCACCACCGTGCGGGTCCCAACCTCGGTGGCGTGCGACGTTTGCAGTGGCACCGGTGCCGAGTCGGGTACGCAGCCCGTGACCTGCCCCACCTGTAACGGTGCCGGCAAGGTGCGGGCCCAGCAGGGCTTCTTCACCATCGAACGCACCTGCCCCGCCTGCTCGGGTGCCGGGCGGGTGATCAAGGACCCCTGCCGCAACTGCGGTGGTGCCGGCCGGGTGCGCAAGGAAAAGACCCTGCAGGTCAACATCCCCGCCGGTGTCGAGGACGGCACCCGCATCCGCCTGACGGGTGAGGGCGAGGCGGGGGCAAGGGGGGCGCCGCCGGGCGACCTCTACATCTTCCTGGCCATCGCCCCGCACACCATGTTCCTGCGCGACGGCGCCAACATCCAATGCCGCGTGCCCATTCCCATGACCACGGCGGCCCTGGGCGGCACGGTCGAGGTGCCGACCATCGACGGCAGCCGCGCCCGCGTCTCCATCCCGCCGGGCACCCAGAGCGGGCACCAGTTCCGCCTGAAGGGCAAGGGCATGAGCGTGCTGCGCAGCACCCAGCGCGGCGACATGTACGTGACGGCCCTGGTGGAAACGCCGGTCAACCTGAACAAGCGCCAGCAGGAGCTGATGCGTGAGTTCGAGAAGGCCGGTGAGGAAAAGGGCGGCACCCATCCCGAGTCGGAAGGCTTCTTCGCCAAGGTGAAGGAGTTGTGGGCCGACCTGAAGGAGTGAGACGGGCGGCATGAGATCTTTTCTCAGGCCGCTATAGGCTGCGACTGCAGCCGCCGGAGCTTTTTGGGGAGCCGTAGGCGAACTGAAAAGCGAGGAAGCCAAGCCGGCGCATGCCGGCGCCCGGCGGTTGAGGGGGCTTTATATGTCGGACGCCGGTCGCGACATCCCCCATCCGGGACTGACGCGGCCGGCGTTTTGCTTTCTGGGGGATCATCATGCAGCGTCTGTGCGTCTTCTGCGGTTCCAGCCCCGGCTACGATCCGCGCTTCCTTGAGGCCGCGCGCGGCTTGGGCCATGCCTTGGCTGCCGCCGGCATCGGCCTGGTCTACGGCGGCGCCTCGGTCGGCCTGATGGGGGCCGTGGCCGATGCCGTGCTGGAAAAGGGCGGCAGCGTCATCGGCGTGATCCCCGAGGCGCTGGTGGCGAAGGAGGTGGCGCATAAAAGCCTGCCTGACCTGCGCGTCGTCGCCTCCATGCACGAACGCAAGGCCCTGATGGCCGAACTGTCGGACGGCTTCATCGCCCTGCCCGGCGGCATCGGCACGTTCGAGGAATTGTTCGAGGTCTGGACCTGGGCCCAGCTGGGCCACCACCAGAAGCCCTGCGCCATCTACAACGTCGCCGGCTTCTACGACGGCCTGGCGACCTTCCTGGACGGCGTGGTGGCGGCCGGCTTCATGAAGCAGAACCACCGCGACATGCTGGTGGCGGCCGACACGGCCGACAGCCTGCTGGCCAAGCTGCGGGCGTATGAGCCGCCGGCCGTGACCAAGTGGATCAAGGCGGAGGAGCGGTGAGGGCGTTACCGTTCCCTCACTTGGCCAAGTCCCGATAGGTTTGGGGAAAGCGATCAAGGCCCCACTCGAAAGCGGTGTCCAAGTCGGTTTCGTTCGGGCCTGGGGCAGCGTTGTCCTCATGGACGCTCAACGGTGGCTGTCGGCGCGCGGTCTTCTCCGCTTCCCTGGACTTCGACATGGTGAGCCTCTGGACGATGGGTCCTCATGAACAGTTGCGGTAACCCCCGCCGTGGTCAAGCCTGGCGTTAGGTTCTCCAGTGTCCAATGAAAAGGCCGCCAGGGTTTCCCCCAGCGGCCTTTTTTCGTTCTATGGCACCTACGGCTTTACAGTGGCGTCACCAGCCGGCCCAGCTGCCGGCCGCCCAGGATGTGGACGTGGTAGTGCGGCACTTCCTGGTGGCTGTCGGCACCGTGGTTGGAAATCAGGCGATAGCCCGTGGCTTCCACCCCGGCCTCGGCGGCGATGCGGCCCACGGCGCGGGTGAAGGCGGCGATCTCGGCGTCGCTGGCCTTGGCCGCGAAGTCGGCGGCGCTGACGTAGGCGCCCTTGGGGATCACCAGGATGTGGGTCGGCGCCTGGGGGTGGATGTCGTGGAAGGCCAGGACGTGGTCGTCCTCATGCGCCTTCTTGCACGGGATCTCGCCACGCAGGATGCGGGCGAAGATGTTGTTGGGATCATAGGACATGTTGTTTCTCCCTCAAGCGCCGGGCGGCCACGTCCCGTGGCCTGGGCTATCCTCGTTCCGCCCTGCGGTGCTCACTCCGGGGCCGGCGGTCGCCGGCCTGGGTAATCGCCAGCATCAGTCCTTGCGGCTGTTCTTTTCCGCGATGCCGCTGATGCCCTGCCGGCCGGCCAGCACGGCATAGACGTCGTCGGGCGTCAGGCCGGCGTCGGCCCACAGCACCAGCAGATGGTAAAGCAGGTCGGCGGATTCCGAGGCCAGCTTTTCGCGGTCGCCGCGCATGGCCTCGATCACCGCCTCCACCGCCTCCTCGCCCACCTTCTGGGCGATCTTGGCGGTGCCCCGGCTGAACAGCCGGGCGGT
Organism: Azospirillaceae bacterium; assembly: GCA_028283825.1. Classification (NCBI taxonomy): domain Bacteria; kingdom Pseudomonadati; phylum Pseudomonadota; class Alphaproteobacteria; order Rhodospirillales; family Azospirillaceae; species Azospirillaceae bacterium. Next base: position 2,043,701 of record JAPWJW010000003.1, read on the forward strand.
ATGGGACGTCTCGGGATCGGCGCCCTTGCGTGCCAGGATGGTGGCGTAAAGAGCCCCCAGGATGTCGGTACCGGTCTCGCTCATGATCACACGCCCCGCATGGGAATGCCGGCGGCGGCCATGTGGGCCTTGGCCTCGGCGATGGAATAGGTGCCGAAATGGAAGATGCTGGCGGCCAGCACGGCCGAGGCATGGCCCTGGGTGACGCCATCGACCAGATGGTCCAGCGTGCCCACGCCGCCCGACGCGATCACCGGCACCGGCACGGCGTCGGCCACGGCGCGGGTCAGGTCCAGGTCGAAGCCGCTCTTGGTGCCGTCGCGGTCCATTGAGGTCAGCAGGATTTCGCCGGCGCCGTATTCCGCCATGCGCTGCGCCCATTCCACCGCGTCCAGCCCGGTTTCCTTGCGGCCGCCGTGGGTGTAGACACCCCCAGCGGCCGGCGGCGTCGCGCTTGGCATCGACGCCCACCACCACGCACTGGGCGCCGAACTTCTGCGCCGCCTCGCGCACGAATTCCGGGCGGCTGACGGCGGCGCTGTTGATCGACACCTTGTCGGCCCCAGCCAGCAGCAGCTTGCGGATATCGTCCACCGTGCGCACGCCGCCGCCCACGGTCAGGGGCATGAACACCTGTTCCGCCGTGCGCCGCACCACGTCGAAGATGGTATCCCGGCCCTCATGGCTGGCGGTGATGTCCAGGAAGGTCAGCTCATCGGCGCCGGCCGCATCATACAGGCGGGCCTGTTCCACCGGATCACCGGCATCCACCAGGTCCACGAAGTTGACGCCCTTGACGACGCGGCCGTCCTTCACGTCCAGGCAGGGGATGATGCGGCGCTTCAGCATCACACGGTCTCCTGTGGACTGTTCAGCAGGCTGACCGCCGCCGCCGGGTCGATGCGGCCGTCATACAGCGCGCGGCCGCAGATGACGCCGACGATGCCGGTGTCCTCCTGCCGCTTCAGGGCAGCCAGGTCGGCGATGCTGGACACGCCGCCCGACGCGATGACCGGCGTGGTCAGGTGCGAGGCCAGGTCCGCCGTCGCGTCCACGTTGACACCGCCCAGGGCGCCGTCGCGGTCGATGTCGGTATAGATGATGGCGGCGACGCCCGCGTCCTCGAACTTCAGGGCCAGGTCCAGGGCCTTCAGGTCCGACGCCTCGGCCCAGCCCTCCACCGCCACGCGGCCGTCGCGGGCGTCGATGCCCACCGCCACGCGGCCGGGGAACAGGCGGCAGGCCTCTTTCACCAGCTCGGGATCACGCACGGCGATGGTGCCCAGGATCACGCGTTCCACGCCGCGGTTCAGCCAGTCCTCGATGGTGGCGATGTCGCGGATGCCGCCGCCCAGCTGCACCGGCAGCTTCACCCGCTTCAGGATGGCGGCCACGGCGTCGCCGTTCACCGGCCGGCCGGCGAAGGCGCCGTTCAGGTCCACCAGGTGCAGCCATTCGAAACCCTGGGCGGCGAAACGCGCTGCCTGGTCGGCCGGGTCGGTGTTGAACACCGTGGCCTGTTCCATGTCGCCGCGCACAAGGCGCACGCAGGCGCCGTCCTTAAGGTCGATGGCCGGAAAAACAATCATGGCTCGCCCTGCACTCCCTGGGGATTAAGGGGCCGGTCTTCCTGCCGGCCGGTTTCGGTCGGCCCGGTTGGGTTCGGGCCAGGGGTTTCTGGCGCCTGGCCGACAGCGGTCAGGTCCTTGTAGAAGAACAGGCCGGGCACGTCCTGGCCGTCCACCCGCGCATAATGGGGATGGTTGCCCCATTCGGTGTAGCCCATGGCGCGGTAGAGGGCGATGGCCGCCACCTGCGTGGCGCGCACGTCCAGGTTCAGGATGCGGAAGCCACGCGCCCGTGCCTCCTGCTCCACCGCCAGCGTCAGGGCGCGGGCCAGGCCGTGACCGCGCGCCCAGGGGGCGACGAAGCTGGTGGTCAGGGTGCAGGCGAAGCTTTGCGCCTCATTGTTGCGGGTCGGGCGCACCAGCTGGACGGAGCCGGCGATGACGCCGTCCAGGCGGCCGATGAACAGCGCCCGCTCCGGCACCACCATCACGCCTTTCCAGTAGCGCTCCATCGCCTCGCGCGCCGGCGGCGCCACCCAGCCGAAACCACCGCCGTCGCGGATGGCCAGATCGGCGGCATCGCACAGATCATCCAGGTCGCCGGGGCGCACGCGTTCCACCATCTCGACGCTGATCTGGCCGGCGGGTGGGGCGGTCACCGGCTGTTGGGCACCGGACATGGGGCGGTCCTTCGGGGTAACGGGCGCGCTGGAAACTCAGGGCTTCCAGGCCAGGAAATTGGCGATCAGCCGCAGGCCGGTGGCCTGGCTTTTTTCCGGGTGGAACTGCGTGCCGGCCAGGTTGTCGCGGCCCACCAGGGCCGGGATGGCGCCGGCATAGTCCGCGTGGGCCTTCAGCAGGGCGGGGTCGCCCACCCTCAGCCCATAGGAATGGACGAAATAGACGTGCGATCCGGCCTCGATGCCGGCCAGCAGAGGGTGGCCCGGCTGGTCCAGCACCAGCTCGTTCCAGCCCATGTGCGGGATCTTCAGGGCGGGGTCGGCCGGAACCAACCGTTCCACCACCGCATCGATCCAGCCCAGGCCCGGGTGCACGCCATGTTCGCGGCCCTCTTTGGCCATCAACTGCATGCCGACGCAGATGCCCAGGAAGGGGCGGCCCTGGCGGATCACCGCCTGTTCCAGCGCGTCGCGCAGGCCCGGCACGGCGGTCAGCCCGGCCATGCAGTCGGCGAAGGCGCCCACGCCCGGCAGGATGATGCGGTCGGCCTGGGCGATCACCTCGGGCTCGGCCGTGACCAGCACGCGCAAGCCGTCATGGCCGGCCTCATGCGCCGCCCGTTCCACCGCCTTGGCGGCGGAACGCAAATTGCCGGAACCGTAGTCGATCAGGGCCACGGAGGGGTGAGGAAGGCGTCGTCGCGGTCATGGCGATGGCAACCCTATGGGATATGGTGTCAGAGCGTGCCGCCCAGCACGCCCTTGGTGGACGGCACGGCGTCGGCCTTGCGCGGGTCGATCTCGATGGCGGCGCGCAACGCCCGGGCCAGCGCCTTGTAACAACTCTCCACGATGTGGTGGTTGTTCTCCCCGTACAGATTTTCCATGTGCAGGGTGGAGCCGGAGGCGAAGGCGAAGGCCTGGAACCATTCCTTGAACAGTTCCGTGTCCATCTCGCCCAGCTTGTCGCGGGTGAAATGGACCTTCCAGATCAGGTAGGGCCGGTTGGACAGGTCGATGGCCGCGCGGGTCAGCGTCTCATCCATCGGGATGTAGGCGTGGCCATAACGGTTGATGCCGCGCCGGTCGCCCAGGGCCTTGGCCACGGCCTCGCCGATGGCGATGCCGGTATCCTCGGTCGTATGATGGAAATCGATGTGCAGGTCGCCCACCGCGCGGACCGTCAGATCGATCAGCGAATGGCGGGACAGCTGCTCCAGCATGTGGTCAAGAAAGCCGATACCGGTCGAGACGTCGTAGCGCCCGGTACCGTCGAGATCCACGGTCACGCTGATCTGCGTTTCCTTGGTCTTGCGCTCCACAGTGCTGCTGCGGGCGCCCGATGGTTCGTTCCTGTCCATAAACACTACTTAGCAGCAAGCCTGTTACCGTGAAAGGCCCGCAAGGCCCAGTTTGGCGCATGGGTGGTCGCTGCTGGTGCGCGCGCATCTTACACCTGCGGCGTGAGGTTCAGCCCATGCCGCATAGCCCGCGACCGCGGGCGCCGGACCTTTCCGGGGAACGGAGTGGACTGGAAAGGGAGGATTAGCCTGGCGGCCGGACGGCCGCGCCCGGCGCCTGAGGGGGCCTTTGATCGGTCAAGATCAAAGGCTGCACGCATTGAGCCCGCTGGCTTGACCCTGGTCATCGCCATCCCACATACCGTGCACCCCTAATCCATTCCCGTTTCCCAACCGGAACCCGTATCCCATGTCCGACTACGGCAAGACCCACGACCCCATCCAGTGGCACGGCACCACCATCCTTTCCATCCGCAAGAACGGGCAGGTGGTGGTGGCGGGCGACGGCCAGGTGTCGGTGGGCAGCACGGTGATGAAGTCCAACGCCCGCAAGGTGCGCCCGCTGGCCGGCGGCAGCGTCATGGCCGGCTTCGCCGGTGCCACCGCCGACGCCATGACCCTGTTCGAACGGCTGGAGGCCAAGCTGGAACAGTATCCGGGCCAGCTGACCCGGGCCGCGGTGGAACTGGCCAAGGACTGGCGCACCGACCGCTACCTGCGCCGGCTTGAGGCCATGATGGCCGTGGCCGACAAGCACGCCAGCCTGATCCTGACCGGCAACGGCGACGTGCTGGAGCCGGAGGACGGCATCATCGGCATCGGCTCCGGCGGCGCCTACGCCCTGGCCGCCGCCCGCGCCCTGATCGACCTGCCCGACATGGATGCCGAGGCCATCGCCCGCAAGGCCCTGGGCATCGCGGCCGACATCTGCGTCTACACCAACCGCAACGTCACCCTGGAAAAGCTGTGAGATCGGCGATGACCTCGTTCTCCCCCCGCGAAATCGTTTCCGAACTCGACCGCTACATCGTCGGCCAGAAGGACGCCAAGCGCGCCGTGGCCATAGCGCTGCGCAACCGCTGGCGCCGCCAGCAATTGCCCGACGCCTTGAAGGAGGAGGTTCTGCCCAAGAACATTCTCATGATCGGGCCCACCGGCGTCGGCAAGACGGAGATCGCCCGCCGCCTGGCCAAGCTGGCCCAGGCCCCCTTCCTGAAGGTGGAGGCCACTAAGTTCACGGAAGTGGGCTATGTCGGCCGCGACGTGGAACAGATCGTCCGCGACCTGGTGGAAATCGCCATCGGCCTGACCCGCCAGCGCCTGCGCAAGGAGGTGGCGGCCAAGGCCGAACTGCGCGCCGAGGAACGGGTGCTGGACGCCCTGGTGGGTGACAGCGCCTCGGCCGAAACGCGGCAGAAGTTCCGCAAGATGCTGCGCGAGGGCCAACTGAACGACAAGGAGATCGAAATCCAGGTGCAGGACAACGCCGCGTCGGCACCGGCGTTCGACATCCCCGGCATGCCCGGCGGGTCCATGAGCATGGTCAACTTGGGCGACATCTTCGGCAAGGCCTTCGCCGGCCGCACCAAGCCGCGCCGCATGACCGTGTCGGAAAGCCACACCGTGCTGATGGCGGAGGAATCCGACAAGCTGCTGGATAACGAGACGGTGGTGGCCGACGCCATCCACGCCGTGGAGCAGAACGGCATCGTCTTCCTGGATGAGATCGACAAGATCACCGCGCGTTCCGAAAATCGCGGCGGCGGCGACGTCAGCCGTGAGGGCGTGCAGCGCGACCTCCTGCCTCTGATCGAGGGCACGACGGTCAACACCAAGCATGGCGCGGTGAAGACCGACCACATCCTGTTCATCGCGTCCGGCGCCTTCCACGTGGCCAAGCCGTCCGACCTGCTGCCCGAGTTGCAGGGCCGCCTGCCCATCCGGGTGGAACTGAAGGCCCTGACGGAGGAAGACTTCCGCCGCATCCTGACGGAGCCGGAGGCCAGCCTGATCAAGCAGTACGTGGCCCTGCTGAAGACGGAGGACGTGGACCTCAGCTTCACCGACGACGCCATTGATGAGTTGGCCCGCCTGGCGGTGCAGATCAACAGCACGGTGGAAAACATCGGTGCCCGCCGCCTGCACACCGTGCTGGAACGCCTGCTGGAGGAAATCAGCTTCACCGCCGCCGACCAAGCGGGCACCGCTGTCGCCATCGACGCGGCCTATGTGCGGGAGAAGGTGTCGGACCTCGCCAAGAACGCCGACCTCAGCAAGTTCATCCTGTAAGCGGCGGTACTGGACGTTGACGTGCCAAGGGGCGGGCCATCCGGGTTCCGCCCCTTTTTCATGGGTCCGGGTGGATGGCGCCAGGTGGACAGCCGGTCGCGCGTCAATTTGGACATGGCGCCCGATGTCTTGACGATTTAATCCATTAATAAGCGATTTGACTTAAATTTTTACCGACAGCTCTTGGCGATAGAGGTGTGTGATCTATGACACAGAGAATCTCTTTAATGAAAATATAGACTATTTATACCTTATGAGGGGTTTGATAGGCCTCGGGCGGAACTTTATTGTTCCTGCATAGGATCAACCCAGGAAACGGCATCCGGGGGTCAAGATGAACGGTGATATGGGTGAGACGGCGGCGGCCCTGCCCCTGCCACAGGTCAAGAGTGCGGCGGACAAGAGTGCCGCGCGCTGGCTTTTGCTGGCGATGACGGCTGTCGGGCTGATTTTGCTGGCCGCCTGGTCGTCGTCGGGCGACGTCGGCACCGCCACGGCGGCGGCCAATACCGTCAGCGCCAAGGTGGCGGCGCCGGCCTCGGGTGTGCATCTCGACTGATAAAGACTGATCTTTTTTGATCCTGTTCGCGGGCGGCCTTGGGGCTGCCCTTTTTATTTGTGTTTGATTTGTCGGGGCCGGACGCCCCTGCGGCCGCGTCTTCCGTCAGGCGGAAGGGCGGCCCGTCCGGGAATTCCCCTCAAGGAGCTTCAGGGCCAAGGAACGTTGGCTCCCCAGGCATGGCCGAAGCTCAGGCGTGGCCCGGGGCCATTTCAGCCGTCGTCGGCATCTTGGCCGGCGGACGCGCCTTCGGCGACAGCAGCGTCTTGCGGGCCATATCGCCCATGAGCTTCAGCACGTCGTCGCGATAGACGCCATCGCGTTCCATCATCAGCCGGACCACCGGATCCTCCAGCATGTCCTTCAGTCGGGGTTCGTGGTGCACCATGGTGGGATCACCCTCCTTCAAGGCTTCGATAAGCCTGGTCGATGCCATTTGTTCCGGGTGGGGAGAACGTTTCCCGCACCCCGCGGCGGACGGCCGCAGACCTTTTCCCGGGCCCGTAAAAATCGCCGGTCATCACGCCCATGACCATGGCAGATGGCCCATGACAGGGGGATGTCGGGTTTGTTGCGGCCGATGTCGCCCGCCATTCGGCATACCCTTGCCGTATGGGTATCACGGCGGATCCCGCCCCACCCTGGCGCCGGTGGGGGGCCGATGGGCCGACATGCCGCAGCCGTCCCCGGGAAAATCCTTTTCAGCCAGGGTATTGCGCCAGCGGTGCGTCCAGGGGACCGTGGGCGGCAATGAAAAACGGCGGCCCCGGGGGACCGCCGTTTCGTGCCTGCGCCATTCTGTCACCCCGGCGGGGTGGCCAAGGGGGCGGGACCCGTCAGATGTCTTCCTCGCCATCGGCCAGGTGGCCCCGGCCCAGGACGCCTTCCCACTTGGCGATGACGGCGGCGGCCACGGAAACGCCCACCACGTTGGTGGCGCTGCGGCCCATGTCCAACAGGTGATCCACCGCCAACACCAGCACCATGCCCTCCGCCGGGATGTGGAAGAAGGGCAGGGCTGCCGCGATCACCACCAGCGAGGCGCGCGGCACGCCGGCGATGCCCTTGCTGGTCAGCAGCAGCAGGCCCAGCATCTCCACCTGCTGGCCGATGCTGATGTGGATGCCATAGGCCTGGGCGATGAACATGGTGGCGAAGGTGCAGTAGATCATCGAGCCGTCGAGGTTGAACGAATACCCCAGCGGCAGGACGAAACTGACGATCTTGCGGGCGGCGCCAAAGGCCTGAAGGCGCTCCAGGGTGCGGGGGTAGGCGGCTTCCGAACTGGCGGTGGAAAAGGCCAGCAGCACCGGCTGGCGGATGGCCGCCACCAGTTCGCGCACCCGGCCGCCGAGGAAGGGCACCGCCGCCGCCAGCAGCACCAGCCACAGCAGCGCCATGGTCAGGTAGAAGCCGCCGACGAACTTGACATAGCTGCCCAGCACGCCCAGCCCCTGGGTCGTCACCGTGGCTGCCAATGCGGCGAAGATGGCCAGCGGCGCGAACATCATGACGTAGCTGGTGATCTTCAGCATGACGGTGGCGATCTGTTCCACCAGATGCACCACCGCCGGCACTTTTTCCTTCACCGACGCGATGGCGATGCCGGCGAAGATGGAAAAGACGACGATCTGCAGGATCTCGTTATTGGCCATCGCCTCGACCACCGAGCGGGGCACCGTATGCTCGATGAAGTTCTTCAGGGTGAAGACGGCGGCGTCCGGCGCCTTGCCGCCGCTGGTGGGGTCGGGCAGGGACATGCCCACCCCGGGTTCCAGGATCTGCACCATCACCAGGCCCAGGACCAGCGAGACGATGCCGGCCAGCAGGAACCAGCCCAGCGTCTTCACCCCCACCCGGCCGATGGCGGCCACGTCCTCCATGTGGGCGATGCCCACCACCAGGGTGGAAAACACCAGGGGGGCGATGATCATCTTGATCAGGCGCAGGAAGATGTCGGTGACGATGGACAGGGTGCCGGACAGGGACGCGGCATCCGCCGCCGGCAGGCTGTGCCCCACCGCCCCCGTCGCGATGCCCAGGGCCATGGCGCCCAGCACGAACAGGGTGAAGCGCTTTTGCTGCATTGAAACCTATCCCCCGTTGGCCGGCGCCACCCCCGACCCTGGGGACGCCCACCCCGGCAAGACGGGACGGCGCGGACGCGGCCTGATTTTCAGTTACCGTCTACTTGCCTTGAAACCGGTCTCGTTGACAACGTCGGCATGGTGCGGCGGTCAAAATCTTAAGTCCGATACCGTACAGGCCCTTATCGGATGGGCATGGCGTACATCAGCCCGCCCTTGTTCCACAGGGCGTTCAGCCCCCGGTCCAGGCGCAGCACGGAATCCCGGCCGACATTGTGGTCGAACACCTCGCCGTAATTGCCCACCTGGGTGATGATGCGCACCGCCCACTGGTCATCCAGGCCCAGGTCGCGTCCCAGGCCCGCGCCCGACTGCACCCCCAGCAGGCGCTGCACGGCCGGTGCTGCGGAGGCCAAATTGTCCTTCACATTGGCCCGGGTGATGCCGCGTTCCTCCGCCTCGATCAGGGCGAAGACCGTCCATTTGACGATGTCGAACCATTGCTCGTCGCCCTTGCGCACGGCGGGGGCCAGCGGCTCCTTAGAGATCAGTTCGGGCAGGATCAGGTAATCGTCGGCGCTGACCGTCTGCGCCGCCCGTGCGGCGGCCAGGGCCGAGGCGTCGGTGGTGTAGGCGTCGCAGCGGCCGGCGAAGAAGGCGCCCACCACCTCCGCCAGGCTTTCGATGGCCAGGGGCGTGTAGGTCATGCCGGTGGACCGGAAATAGTCCGCCAGGTTCAATTCCGTGGTGGTGCCCTGCTGCACGCAGATGGTGGCGCCGTTCAGTTCGCGCACGCTGCGCGCCTTGAACGACCGGCGCACCATGAAGGCCTGGCCGTCGTAATAGACGGGCGGGGCGAAATTCATGCCCTGGGTGTCGCGCGTCAGGGTCCAGGTGGTGTTGCGCGACAGCAGGTCGATCTCCCCCGACGCCAGGCTGTTGAAGCGCTGGCGCCCGGTCAGGGGCACGAACTGAACCTTGTGGGCGTCGCCCAGCACGGCGGCGGCCACGGCGCGGCAGACGTCCACGTCCAGGCCGGACCAGTCGCCCTGGCTGTCGGGGGCGGCGAAGCCGGGCAGGCCGGTGTTGACGCCGCAGCGCAACGTGCCGCGCTGGCGCACCTGTTCCAGGGTGGTGGCGGCGGTGGCGGCATGCGCGCCGGCGACCGCCAGCAACGCCGCGAACCCGGCCATCAGGAAGGGCCGGGCCATCCGGCACCGCCGCAGCATCGATCGCATCCCCATGCCCCCAATCCCGTGACCGTCTGGCGGAAAAACCGATGCGCCGGCAATCGCTTGGCCGCCAAACGTAGTGCCAAACCCTGGGCAAGATACAAAAGCGCCGCGCGGGCGCCTAGTGCAGAACGGCCGTCGGCTGGGCCGGCATCATGAGATGTGAGGGATGGCATGAAGTCGCCAAGAAGCCACCAGCGCTATATTCGAATGGTTATAGCGTTTCCGAAATAACGGCCGAAATTGTGCAAGTGCGATAAATAAAATAATCCGCTCCTGCTCAGGGTGGGAAGAACTGGCCCTTCAAACAAGTCCGACAAACGGCTGAATTGGCTTGACCCGAGGCGCCGTGATAACAAAAACTTCTGGCGGGTAAGGGGTTGCCCGCCCATTCGTATTCCGAATTCAGATTTCCCATGTCCAGCGGCCCGCCGGCCGTCGCCTGTTCCCGACCGCATCTCGGGGATTGGGGGACGGGGTGCAGGGCTTTCGAACACACGACACGTCTCGCCAGATCGGGGAAGACAACCATGCCGCCCATCAAACTCACCCTCAACGGAAAGCCCTGGTCGGTCGATGCCGACCCCGACATGCCCCTGCTGTGGGCGGTGCGGGAGATCGCGGGCCAGACCGGGTCCAAGTTCGGCTGCGGTGCCGCCCAGTGCGGCGCCTGCACCATGCATGTGGACGGCCAGCCCGTGCGCTCCTGCTCCACCCCCATCGGGTCGATCGCCGGCTCCAAGGTCACCACGATCGAGGGGTTGGAAGGCAAGGTGTCCAAGGCGGTGCAGGACGCCTGGATCAAGCTGGACGTGGTCCAGTGCGGCTATTGCCAGTCCGGCCAGATCATGTCGGCCGTGGCGCTGCTGACCGACACGCCCAAGCCTACCGACCAGGACATCGACAGTGCCATGAGCGGCAACCTCTGCCGCTGTTCGACCTATGTCCGTATCCGCGCCGCCATCCATGAGGCGGCCAAGGCGCTGGAGATCTGATCATGCCCGATGGAATGACCGTACCCGCCACCTCCCGCCGCCGTTTCCTCCAGGTCACCGGCGGCGCCGGCGTCGGCCTGATGGTGGGCTTCACCTGGGCCGGCACCAGCCGCCGGGCGGATGCCGCCCCCGCCGCCGGGGCCAAACCCTTCACCCCCAACGCCTTCGTCTCGGTGGCGCCCGACAGCACCATCACCGTGCAGATCAAGCATCTGGAGATGGGGCAGGGCGTCCACACCGGCCTGACCGCCATCGTGGCGGAGGAGATGGACGCCGACTGGGCGCAGATGACGGCGCAGGCGGCCCCCGCCAATGCCAAGCTCTACAACAACACTGCCTTCGGCCCCATCCAGGGCACGGGCGGGTCCACCTCCGTCTATAATTCCTGGACGCAGCTGCGCCAGGCCGGCGCCACGGCGCGCGCCCTGCTGGTGGCCGCCGCGTCCCAGACCTGGGGCGTGCCGGTGGCGGAGATCACGGTGGCCAAGGGCGTCGTCTCGTCCGGCAAGCACAGCGCCAAGTTCGGTGAGCTGGCGGCCAAGGCAGCCACCCTGCCGGTGCCCACCGATGTCCCGTTGAAGGACCCGAAGACCTTCACGCTGATCGGCACCCGCCTGCCGCGCAAGGACAGCGTGGCCAAAAGCACCGGCAAGGCCGTCTTCGCCATTGATGTGGCGCAGCCGGGCATGCTGGTGGCGGTGGTGCAGCGCCCGCCGCGCTTCGGCGCCAAGGCTCAGACCATCGATGCCAAGGCGGCCAAGGCCATCAAGGGCGTGGTCGAGGTGGTGGAGATCCCCCGCGGCGTGGCCGTGGTCGCCAACTCCTACTGGGCGGCGCATCAGGGGCGGGACGCGCTGAAGGTCACCTGGGACGAGTCCGGGGCCGAGAAGCGCGGCACCGACGCCATCGTCGCCGACTACAAGTCCCTGCTGTCCCAGCCGGGTGAGCTGGTGACCAAGGTGGGTGATGTCGCCGCCGTGACCGGCGCCCAGGTGGTGAAGGCGGAATACACCTTCCCCTACCTGGCGCACGCGCCGATGGAACCGCTGACCTGCGTGGTGAAGCTGGGCCGGGAGGCCTGCGAGATCTGGGCCGGCGACCAGTTCCAGACGGTGGACCAGATGAACGCCGCCAAGGCGGCGGGGCTGAAGCCGGAACAGGTGACGATCAACACCGTCTATGCCGGTGGCAGTTTCGGCCGCCGCGCCAACCTGGAATCGGATTACATCGTCGAAGGTGTGACCATCGCCAAGGCGCTGTCCGATCCCAAGGTCCAGGGCGGCAAGCTGGGCGCCCGCCCGGTGAAGCTGATCTGGTCGCGGGAGGATGACATCCGCGGCGGCCGCTACCGCCCCATCTATGTCCATGGGGTGGAGGCCAAGCTGGGCGCCGACGGGTCGCTGCTGTCGTGGCAGCACCGCATCGTCGGCCAGAGCATCATGAAGGGCGGCCCGTTCGCCCAGCCGGGCAAGCCGGACAGCACCTCCACCGAAGGGGCGGCGGAAATCCCCTACGACGTGCCCAATCATCTGGTGGATCTGCACAGCACCGACACGGGCGTGCCCGTGCTGTGGTGGCGGTCGGTGGGGGCCACCCACACCGCCTTCGCCGTGGAAAGCTTCGTCGATGAATTGGCGGTGGCGGCACGCCAGGACCCCGTGGCCTTCCGCCGCAAACTGATGACCAAGCACCCGCGTCACCTGGCGGTGCTGAACCTGGTGGCGGAAAAGGCCGACTGGGGCAAGCCCCTGCCCAAGGGCTGGGCGCGCGGCATCGCCGTGGCGGAAAGCTTCAATTCTGTCGCCGCCCACGTGGCCGAGGTGTCGCAGGACGACAAGGGCCGGGTGAAGGTGGAACGCATGGTCTGCGCCGTGGATTGCGGCATCGCCATCACGCCCGACGTGATCAAGGCGCAGATGGAGGGCGGCATCGGCTTCGGCCTGGGCGCCGTGATGTTTGGTGCCATCACCATGACCGACGGCGTCGTCGACCAATCCAACTTCGACACCTATCGCTGCCTGCGTATCGATGAGATGCCGAAGGTGGAGGTCCACATCATGCCCAGCGCCAACCCGCCCACCGGCGTGGGTGAACCGGGCGTGCCCCCCGTGGGCCCGGCCGTCGCCAACGCCATCGCGGCGCTCACCGGCAAACGCGTCCGCGATTTGCCGTTTACCGGTTCCGTTAGTGTTTAAGATCCACTGATCCCGACTCGGGGCGCCAACGCGGCGTGAGGCATCCCCTCACGCCGCTAGCCCGCGACCGCGGGCGCCGCAGATTTTCGGGGAACGGAGTGGACTGAAAATCGAGGATAGCCAAGGGCCCGGATGGGCCCGCCGGCGCCTGAGGAAACCCAAATATTCTAGCCCGCGACCGCGGGCGCCGCAGATTTTCGGGGAACGGAGTGGACTGAAAATCGAGGATAGCCAAAGGGCCGGATGGCCCTGCCGGCGCTTGAGGAACTAATCAAGAGAGTCCGACAGCGGCGTCTCCGGCGGAATCTCCGACGCCAGGCGTTCCTCCAGCCGGCCCATCAGCGCCCACAACTGGTCGCGCTCGCCGGCACTCAGCTCCGACAGCAGCTTTTCCTCCCACGCCAGGGCCTCCGTCGCCACCTGGCGATAAAGGTCCTTGCCCGCCGTACTGAACGACAGGCGCAGCAGGCGCTGGTCCTGGGGGTGGACCTGGCGGTCCAGCAGGCCGGCCGCCACCAGGCGGTTCACCGCCCGGCTGACCTTGGCCTTGTCCATGGCCGTGCGCTCCACGATGTCGTTGGACGACAGCGGCTGCTCCTGGCCCAGGGTGGCGAACACCCGCCACTCCGGAATGCTGAGGCCGAAGCGGTCCTGATAGCGGGCGGCCAGCGCCAGGCTGACCTTCTTCGACAGGATGTTCAGCCGATAGGGCAGGAAGCGGTTCAGCTTCAGGTCGGCCGTGGGGGGCTGGGAGGGGGGCACGGGGTGGGCTTTCCTGTAACAAGAAAGGGGCGGCGACGGGCCCCGCTTGACAGCACGGCCGTACAGAGCTTACTCTCATAACAACGTTTCATTTGAAACGATAAAAAACCAACCGCTGTCCATCCTGTCAACGGGCCGCCCTTTCGGGGGTACGTCCAGGGGATGGAAGACGGGTTGGGAGGAAACAGCCCCGTTATTCCGTGGCCTCCGTCTGGGAGACCGGTTGGGTTATCCAATCGAACTCAAGGCTGCCGCCCACCCGTTCCGGGTGTGGCCGGCGCCTTGAGGGTGCCGTTTTTCCCGTCGATCCTGGCCGGCCACGGCAAGACGTGGCAGGCAGGACATAAGGAAAGGGCCCCATTCCCATGAAATTGGCCACGCTGAAAATCCTGGAACAGACCTTGGACGGCGCCTTGCAGGCGCAGGTGGGCCGCGACGGCATCCTGGTGGTGGTGTCGGCCGACCTGGCGCGCTGCCGTGTCGTCCCCGGCATCGCCGCCACCCTGCAGCAGGCGCTGGACCATTGGGTCGAGGTCGGCCCCCGCCTGGCCGAGGTCGCGGCCGAGCTGGACGCCGGCACCGCCCCCTTCGAATCGTTTGACGAGGGTGCTTGCGCCTCCCCCCTGCCGCGCGCTTTCCAGTGGGCGGACGGGTCGGCCTACGTCAACCATGTGGAACTGGTGCGCAAGGCGCGCGGCGCCGACATGCCGCCCAGCTTCTGGACCGATCCGCTGATGTACCAGGGCGGCTCCGACAGCTTCCTGGGCCCCCGCGATCCCATCCTGGTGGCCAACGAGGCCTGGGGCGCGGATCTGGAGGCGGAGGTGGCGGTGGTCACCGGCGACGTGCCCATGGGGGTATCGGCCGAGGAGGCGCGCGGCCTGGTGCGCCTGGTCATGCTGGTCAATGACGTGTCGTTGCGTGGCCTGATCCCGAACGAACTGGCCAAGGGTTTCGGCTTCTTCCAGTCCAAGCCGTCCAGCGCCTTTTCCCCCGTGGCGGTGACGCCTGACGCCCTGGGCGACGCCTGGCGCGACGGCGTGCTGCACCTGGACCTGCTGTCCTTCATCAACGGCCAGCCGTTGGGCCGGCCCAACGCCGGCGTGGACATGACCTTCGACTTCGGCCGCCTGATCGCGCACGCCGCCCGCACCCGGCCGCTGTGTGCCGGCACCATCATCGGGTCCGGCACCGTGTCCAACCGGGGTCCCGACGGCGGCCCGGGCCTGCCCATCGCCGAGGGCGGCGTGGGTTACTCCTGCCTGGCGGAGGTGCGCACGGTGGAAACCCTGCGCCATGGCCAGCCCAGCACGCCCTTTCTGCGCCATGGCGACACGGTGCGCATTGAGATGCGGGACGCCGAAGGCGCCAGCATCTTCGGCGCCATCGAACAGGTCGTGTCTGGTGTCTGAGTTCCCTCAAACGCCGGGCGCGGCCATCCGGCCGCATGGCTTGTCCTCGCTTTCCAGTCCGCCTTCGGCTCCCCGAAAAGCTCCGGCGGCCCCGGTCGGGGCCTACGGCGGCTTTGCCGCCGCTTCCCAGCCCAGTTTTAAGGACCGCCTGATCCCATGTCCCTGACGCTCTACACCTACTTCCGCTCCTCCGCCGCCTATCGCGTGCGCATCGCCCTGAACCTGAAGGGCCTGACGGCGGAACAGGTGCCGGTGCATCTGCTACGCGATGGGGGGGAGCAGTTGAAGCCAGATTACCTGGCGCTGAACCCGCAGGGGCAACTGCCCACCCTGGCGGTGGAGGGGGCGGACGGCACCGCCCTGCTGACCCAGTCGCTGGCGATCGTGGAGTACCTGGACGAGGTGCATCCCCAGCCGGCGCTGCTGCCCGGTGACCCCATCGCCCGGGCGCAGGCGCGGGCCGTGGCGCTGGCCATCGCCTGCGACATCCACCCCATCAACAATCTGCGGGTCCAGAAGTACCTGAAGGGTGAGATGGGCGTGGATGAGGATAAGGCCGGCCGCTGGGTGCGCCACTGGATGGAAACCGGCCTGGCGGCGGTGGAGGCGATGGTGGCGCCCCACGCCGGCCGTTTCTGCTTCGGCGACACGCCCGGCCTGGCCGACCTGATGCTGGTGCCGCAGATGTACAACGCCCGCCGCTTCAACGCCGACCTGTCCGCCTGCCCCACGCTGGTGGCGATCGACGCTGTGGCGCTGGCGCTGCCGGCCTTCGCCAACGCCGCACCCGACCGTCAGGTCGATGCGCCGCCGGCATGATTGGTCAGTGGCAGAGCGTTTTGTCGGGATAAGGGACGTTCCAAATCGGCGATAGCGTCATCGGGGGCGTAATTTTTGGATACTCGCTTAACTTGGCTGCCGCAGCGTCCGGATGTGGAAATGCGGCTTGGACGGGTGGCCCATTCAACGTGGAATGTATATTCCCCACGTATGATACTTTGCCTGGAAGGATTTCAAATTTAATCGTTCCCAGGCACAGTCTAGTAATTTTCGTAATTATCGGATGCGTTATCGCATAGTCGATCACATAATAACCTGGCTTTGCTTCAACAACATAATACTCTGTCGGATTCTTCCTTTCGAAGGTATCTCCATTGGTTATACGGATCGCACGATCGTCGAATTTCCCATCCTTATCGACGCCTTGAAAATATAATTCTATCTGAGCCGTATAGTATTTATCCAGCCCTTCCCAACCAAGAACCATGAGGCCCTTACTGTTGTCGGAATCAAACTTGAAATCTTTATTCACTTGTCCGGCGGAGCACCCTGCCAGTGCGATAAATGTCGAAATAAGGATAAATCTCCCGTCCCAGACTTTCATATTTATGGATTCCTTGCATGCTTGATTACAAATCTGAATGTAATGTGTGTTGAAGCCGGTGTCGATCACTGGCGCATACGATCACACCGAAGGTGACCTTGCCCTCGCCGGACGGTCGCGGCCAAGGCATGATGCGTTGGCCTGTTTTAGCCTGACTCGAGCAATCCTCGGCCATGCCCTTCGATCTCGCACCCTTGGACGTCCTGGCCCTGGTCACCTTCGCGGTGCTGTGGGGCGGCTATAACGTCGTCTTCCGTCTGCCGGGCGCGCCGGCCAGCCTGAACCTGCATATGCGCACGGTGCGCGAGGTGTGGATGCGCAACATGCAGGCGCGCGACACCCGCCTGCTGGACGGCCAACTGCTGGGCCACCTGATCCAAAGTGTGTCGTTCTTCGCCTCCACCACTGTGCTGCTGATCGCCGGTGACCTGAGTGCCCTGGTGAACGCCGACCGGCTGGCGGCCCTGGTGGACAGGATGCACGTGGCCAGCACGGTCTCCGGCGCCCTGGTCGAGGTGAAGCTGTTCCTGCTGCTGGGCGTGCTGGTCTACGCCTTCTTCCAGTTCACCTGGGCGGTGCGGCAGTACAACTACACCTGCGCCCTGATCGGCGCCATGCCGGACGCCACCAATCATCCGCCCAGCGTGGACGTGGAAGAGGCGGCGGACGCCGCCGCCACGCTGCTGTCATTGGCGGTGCAGAGCTTCAACGCCGGGGTGCGCGCCTATTATTTCGGGTTCGCGGCCCTGGGCTGGTTCGTCCACCCGCTGGCCTTCATGGCCTCCACCGCGCTGGTGATCGTGGTGCTGGTGCGCCGCCACTTCCACTCCCGCGCCTTCCACGCCGTGCGCCGCTTCGGCACGGCGGTGCAGATGGCCCTGCCGGAACGGGCGGCCCCCCGCCGGCCGCCGGAGGGGGCGTGAGAATTATTTGTTTGTGCCCGCAGTTGCCGGGCGCCGGCCTTCGCCGGCTTGGCTTCCTCGGTTTCCAGTACACTTCGTTCCCCGGAAACCTGCGGCGGCCGCAGTCGCGGCCTACAGCCGCATGAGTGCGGCCAGATTTTATTTGGCCTGTTCGTCGTAGATGTGGCGCCCGCCACGCGGGTCGGTGACGGTCCAGCCGCCGTCCATGTCCTTTTCCAGGTAATCGGCGGTCAGCGGCACCTTGCCGTGGCCGCCGGGGATGTCCAGCACGTAAGTGGGCTGGCATAGGCCGGAGACGTCGCCGCGCAGCTGGCGCATCAGGCTGCGGCCCCGGTCCACCGTGGTGCGGAAATGGCCGGTGCCTTTGGCCAGATCCCCCTGGTGCAGGTAGTGTGGTTTCACCCGTGCCTGGACCAGGGCGCGGAAGGTGCGGGTCAGGGTCTCGACATCGTCGTTCACACCCTTCAGCAGCACGGTCTGCGCCAGCAGGGGGATGCCGGCATCCACCAGCCGGGCGATGGCGGCGCGGTTGGTGTCGTCCAGTTCCCGCCAGTGGTTGGCATGCAGCATCAGCCAGCTGGCCACCCGCCGGCCCTTCAACGCCGCCACCAGTTCCGGCGTGATGCGCGCGGGATCGACCACCGGCACGCGGGTGTGGAACCGCACGATGCCGACATGGGGGATGGCGTCCAGGCGTGCCACGATATCGGCCAGGCGGCGGGGCGACAGGATCAGGGGGTCGCCCCCGGTCAGGATGACCTCCCACACCTCCTCATGCGCGGCGATGTAGGCGATGGCGGCGTCCAGGTCGGCGCCGTCCAGCGCCTCGCTGCCCGGGCCCACCATCTCGCGCCGGAAGCAGAAGCGGCAATAGACCGGGCAGACGTTGGCGGCCTTCAGCAGCACGCGGTCGTGATAGCGGTGGACGATGCCCTTCACCGGGCTGTACGGCGCGTCGCCGATGGGATCGTCCAGTTCGGCCGGGGTGGTGTCCAGCTCCTCTCCGCTGGGGATGAACTGGCGGGCCACCGGGTCGTGCGGGTCGGTGGGGTCGATCAGGCCCGCCATCTGGTCGGTAACCGATACGGCGAAGCTGGCCGCCACTTGCTCCAGCACCGGCAGGGCGTCGGCCGGGGCCAGGCCGGCCTCCACCAGGCCGGAAGAGGTGCGGATGGGCGCCTTGCGGGCGGCGGCGGGATGCGGGATCGCGGGGGATGCAGGCTGGCGAACGGCGTTGCCCAAGGAACCCTCCCCGGAAATGGCATGCGGAACGTGATGGGACAGGGGCCTAGATCGGCCTTGGCGCGGCCTTCGTCAAGCCATCCCCCCGCATGGGCCCCCCGCGACGCCGGTTGGCTTTGGCGCCGGCCTTGCGGCACAGTGGTCGCAGGATGGGGCGCAGCGGGGGCGACCGATGGGATACGGACGGGCCGTCCTGGCGGCCGTACTGCTGATTGGATGGATGACGGGCATGACCGATGTGAGCGCGACCGAAATGCAAACTGCTCCGTACGGCACCTGGGCTTCGCCCATCACCGCCGCTCGATTGGCCGGCAGCGAGGTACGCTTGGCCGACCTGACGGTGGATGGTGGCACGCCCTATTGGCTGGAAAGTCGGCCGGCGGAAAAGGGCCGTTTCGCTATCGTAACGCCGGTGGGCACTGGCGGCGTTCGCGAGTTGACGGGGCCGGATGTCAACGTGCGCAGCCGCGTGCACGAATATGGCGGCGGCGCCCTGCTGGTGGCGGGCGGCCATTTGTACTTCAGCAACTTCGCCGACCAGCGGCTGTACACGGCACCGGTCGGCGGTGGCGCGCCGGTGGCCCTGACGCCGCAGGGCTACCGCTACGCTGACTGCGCCCCTGGCGCCGCCGGAATCCTCTATTGCGTGCGGGAGGACCATACCGCCCCGGGTGAGGCCAAAAATGCTATCGTCCGGCTTGAGGTGGATAAGCCTGGCGATGCCGGCACAGTGCTGTTCGGCGACAGCGATTTCGTTGCCTATCCGCGTCTCAGCCCGGACGGCCGGCGCCTGGCTTGGATCGCCTGGTCCCACCCCAATATGCCCTGGGACACCACCACCCTCTATGTCGCCGATGTCGGGCCGCAGGGCCTGACCGGCATCCATGCGGTGGCCGGCGGGCATGAGGAATCGGTGCTGGAGCCGCAATGGGACGCCGACGGCACGCTCTATTTCATTTCCGACCGTGGCGATTGGTGGAACCTGTATGCCTGGCGCGACGGCCAGGTGCGGCCGGTGGCGCCGCGCGAGGCGGACTTCGGCGGGCCGCTGTGGAATTTGGGCCTGGCGACCTATGCCCTGACCGGCGACGGCCGGGCGGTGGCGCGCTACAGCGCCCAGGGACTGGACCATCTGACGGTGCTGGACCTGAAGGCCGGCACGACGCGTGACCTTGACCTGCCCTTCGTCAGCATCACCGGCGTGCGCTCGGCGGGCACCAACCACGCAGTGATGATCGCCGGTTTCGCCGACGCCACCGCGGCGGTGGTCAGCGTTGACCTGGCGAGTGGCCGGCACACCATCCTGCGCCGCCCGGCGCCGGAGGATCTGGACGCTGCCCTGGTGTCCCGCGCCCGGCCCATTGACTTCCCCACGGCACCGGGCCCGGACGGCCAGGCGCGCACCGCCCATGCCTTCTATTACGCCCCCACCAACCCGGCCTTCCGGGCGCCGGCGGGGGAGAAGCCGCCCCTGCTGGTCAAGGTGCACGGCGGGCCCACCGCCGGGGCCAAGCCGGCGCTGGATCTGGGCATCCAGTACTGGACCAGCCGGGGTTTCGCCGTGGTGGACGTGAACTATGGCGGCAGCACCGGCTACGGCCGCGCCTACCGCAACCGGCTGCGCGGCAACTGGGGCGTCACTGATGTGCAGGACGCCACGGCGGTGGTGGCCTATCTCGACCGGGCCGGCCTGGCGGACGCGACCCGCGCTGCCATCCGGGGCGGCAGTGCCGGCGGCTACACCACCCTGGCCTCATTGGCCTTCACGCAGGTGTTCAAGGCCGGCGCCAATTACTACGGCGTCTCGGACATGGAGGCGCTGGCCAAGGACACGCACAAGTTCGAAAGCCGTTACCTCGACAGCCTGGTGGCCCCCTATCCCGCGGGCAAGGATATCTACGACGCCCGCAGCCCCCTGCACCATCTGGACGGCTTCTCCGCCCCGCTGATCACCTTCCAGGGGTCGGAGGACGCGGTGGTGCCGCCGGCACAATCGCGCAGCATCGTGGCCGCGCTGAAGGCCAAAGGCGTGCCCGTCGCCTATATCGAGTTCGAGGGCGAACAGCACGGCTTCCGCAAGGCCGACAGCATCATCCGCGCGCAGGAGGCGGAGCTGTATTTCTACGGCCGCATCTTCGGCTTCCAGCCGGCGGACACGTTGCCGCCGGTGGTGATCGAAAATTTGCGGTGAGGGGCTAAAGTTAAGTTTTCTACAAAAGACAGGAAGGTTGAGGAGCATAGATGTCTAAATTCTAATCAAGGTTATTTTGAGAGAGATGGGAGCATAATTTTTGTGTACACGCCATATGGGTGCATTATTAATTTATTGAGAGAATCGCATTTTTCTGAAATTGCATGATGGGTGAAAGGTACGATGAGCAGAAAATATGGCTTCGTTGCTTATATTGATGAATCTGGAGATGATGGTTTGGATAAGGTATTTCCAAATCGTTCTAATGGATCATCTGAATGGTTCGTTCTTTCTGCCGTAGTAGTTAGAGCAGAGAATGAAAATAAAATTGGAAAAATTCAACGGGAAATTATATCAAAATTCAAAAACACCCAAAGAAAATATATTCATTATCGCGATTTGATAGACGCAAAGAAACAGATTGCGTGTTCCGAAATCGGCCGCGCTGACCTGCGTTGTTTTGTTGTTATGTCAAATAAGAAAAACATGGAGAGATACAGAAATGAAAAATGTAAAAAAGATAAGAATTATTTATATTGGTGGTGTACTAGACTTTTGATGGAGCGCGTAACAGAGTTCTGCGAAAGCAAATCCATAAAACTTTATGGAGAATATATGCAATAAAAACAATTTTCTCGCAGCGCGGTGGTATGTCTTATCAAAATCTAATTGATTATATGGAAAAATTAAAAATCCAAACGTGGACAAATTCTTTAAGAATCCCAGGATATATAAAATGGGACGTATTCGACGTGGAGCAAATAAAGGTTGTTTCTCACAAAAATGAAGCTGGCCTGCAACTCGCTGACGTTGTTGCGGGGTCTTTTTATGAGGCTGTGTCGGTTGAGCGACAGAGGGGATGCTTTGCAGATCATGCAAAACTAATTGTTCCTCGCTTATATCGAGGGAAGAAGGGCGTAATTATAGGAAATGGAATTAAACCGATGCCAGCTCTCGATAAGATGGGGCTTTTGCCTCAACAACGAGAAATTTTTGAATTTATGGGATATGCGCGTAGGAAATGGTAGGTGCCTGGCCTCTTTAATCCATTGCGACTTCCGCAACTGCCGCCCGTAGGGCAACTCAGAGGTAGTTCCAGCGCACCTACCGGCAACTAATATAATGGATTCGCTGATAAAAATCAACCCCCTGTAAGGGTTTGATAAGATTCAGCTTTTAGATAAAGGCGCAACACGCGCGGCGAATAAGGAAATGGAATGGTGTCCCCGGCGGGATGTGACCAGACCGGAAGAAACCCGCAGGTTTCCTCGGTTTCTGTGGGGTATGTGCTGCGTGTTTGTGTAGTGCCGACCGGACGCGATCTTGGAACGGAGAACGTCCCCACGCACTGCAAATCCAGCATTGTGGCCACGACTCGGGTGGGCTGCTGATCGGGTAAACAGCGCCACCACCAACCGTCAACCGACCGTCTGACTGACCTGTAGCCAACGATTGGGTTGGCTGGCGTCTCTGAGGACCGGGGCTGGTCTTCGACCGGCCACGCTGCTCAGCTTCGGCGCCTTCCAAAGCATCATTCTGCCCGTGTTGGTCAGTCCCATGGCGCTGTGCTGCCGTCCGGTCGAAGGATGGTTTGTGCCTGCCGGCAGAGGGACGGTCACGACCGACGGTTGTCCGGACGAGTTCCTAATATGTGTACCAACAAGGGGACGGGGACGGTACAGGACGGTCACAGACGACGATTGGGATCACGATCACCCAACCATCGACACTACGCTCAATCTGACCATTGGAACGACGTTGAGCCGACCATCATCCAAGAGAGATTGTGGGCAACCGTGTAGGCGCGCGATGTGTCATGGGGTGGCCCTACATGGGTGAACTGGTCCGTGACAGGTGATCGTCCGGTTCCATCTTCCTCATGATGGCAGACCTGTCCCACCGCATTCCTGAGGGTATTGATGGGGGAGATGCAGGCTGACCGTGATGGAACCCGTCTGGCATCGGTTCTGGGGGGCTGTGGATGGCCTGTAGGCCTTGGCCTGCGGGGGTGTTCGCCGTGAGTAGCCTACCGTCGTCTATGGCCTTCTGGCGGGGTTTTAGCAGCAGGCAATGGGCGGGATGTGTGGCGGGTTGAGGGTGCTGGTGTGGGTGACCGTAGGCTGTGATCGTTAGGGTACCGTGGGATTGGCCGTGGCGGATGGGGTGCGTTGGTCAATGGCGCAACGAAGTGGGGTGACCGTGGACACCAGTCTGCTCAAAAGTCCCTGCCGCAACTTACTAAATAGGAGGTAAGATCTAGCTATAGAGGTTCAGTATCATGTTGGATGAAGAAAAATTTCCGTATGCTTTGGATGTGAAAATTCCAAAGCGATCACCGAAGACCATTAGGACAATTGATGAAATCTTCGGATCGATGCGTCGTGCGACAAAGTTCTATTGCAAAGAAGGTGAATACGAATGGGTTACTGGCACCGGCAATCTAACCATTCGTGTTGCGGATCAATTTACGCTGACGCGACTGGCAATCGTCAATGACGCGGCGTTGCAGGGCGAGCACTTCTACAAGCGGCGCCCGGCGCCGGTGGTGCAGTGATGAGGTGGGCTGAAATTATCCAAGGCGATGACCTGACGGAAGCCAAGCCTGTCGGCAGCAGCGGGAGCATTCCCCCGCTTACACCCGCCCGGGCCAGACAAAAGGCCAAGAAGGATGTGAAAATCCAAAACCAGAAATCGGCTGAGCAGCACCGGCACGCTGATAGGATGAAAGAATTGACCACGCGAGAAAGTCAGCCATGACTACCCGCGTTGAAATGCAACTTTTGCGGACGATTTCCGACGAGACGGTGAAAGGCCTTCTTCTGATTGGCGAAAACTACGTTGCTGGTCGGTTAGCGCGTTGTTCAAGTGCCCGGGCTAGCCGTACATCAGACTATCGCCATTGGTCGTGTCGGAACTCAGCTTGCCCATGGTGCGGGAGAGCAAAATTGGCACGCTGGTATACGGGACTGGCATCGTGGGTCAGGCAGAATGGCGACCCTGTGTCGGTGTTCATCGTTCCGCTGAAACCGTCCAGCGGCGGGGTTCAGGCAACCACGCGCATATTCCGACGACGATTGAGGGATCTTCGGGATCGAGCCGGGCGACGACGCCGGGTCTGGCGGGCGGTCATGGCAACCGGCATGCTGGTGCCGGCTTCGGAGGGTTGGTTCGTCCTGTTGCACGTGCAGCATCGGAACATCCTTCGGGCTGAGGTCATGGATTCCCTGAAGAAAATTTGGCCCGAAACATGGGATTGCCCCGATCCCAGCTTGGAATTGATCCGGCAACCATGGGCAATCTCCACCCGCGTTCAGTTGGCGGTACTGTCGCGTGGAACTGAACCGCTGAGGATTGTTCTGCCACCACAAAATAAAATGATCGGATCGTGCACGTAGATTTTGCAATCGGCTATCGATTTCTGATATAAAGTGCTTGACGTCCGATTTCGGACGCAATCAACGGATATGGCTTCTAAAATCTCTTAGTGTTCAGCCAATCTATATCTGTTGTCCGCTCGTTTTATAGGTAATATTATTTTATCAGGGCAATTATTTTATGTCAGATAGGTTGTATGCACTCAGGGCCTCCCTCTTGGAACGTATTTGGAGGGAAACATCGTCAAATACGAAGGAGGGGATTAAAAAGATCGTTAGGTTCTCCCTTACAGATTTTGATTTATGCAATAAAATTGACAAATGCTCCAAACAGAAACCATGTACATTGTCTTGTTGTCCTTATTGTTCAGAGCGAAGAGGAAAGCGGTACTTTCGAGACACGCTCAAAAAGCAAGGGGTTCATCTACTTCCTATTGATTCTTTGCGTTGGGTGACCATCAACGTTTGCGAGACTGAATCGTTAGAAGATGGTGCCCGGCAACTGGCAGAAAAAGAGCACCAAGCTCTAAGACATATTGTCGGAAAGATCAGAAAATCATGCTTTATTTATGATGAAGATGGAAATCCACTGGATAGCCAAATTAGGATTTGGGGCGCTCGCGAAGTTCAGCCGGTTTACGATAAAGAATTTAATAAGATATCTTGGAAATTTCATTGGCATATGATCGTTTATCTTGATGGATATCCAGATAATTTACTGAAAACTGAATTGTCCAAGAGATGGACCGACAAACGGGCTATCAATATTGCTTGTGTTAGGGCAAAGAGCGAAGCCGGACTACGCCGATCACTCCGAAGGTTGGCCACATACCCCGCGAAAGCTTGCTTCACGCAACACCATAGCTCGGAAAACGGTACACGCGAGTGGCTGCCCCCTCCTGTTGTCGATGAACTGGCCCAGTGGATGGTGTCCCGCGATTCTCAGTGGCAAAGGTTCTCGCTCGGCAATCGCCGAAAGTGACAGCCCATCCCCTCGTTAAGGCATGATGCTGGGA
The DNA here is from genome assembly GCA_028283825.1 of Azospirillaceae bacterium. Classification (NCBI taxonomy): domain Bacteria; kingdom Pseudomonadati; phylum Pseudomonadota; class Alphaproteobacteria; order Rhodospirillales; family Azospirillaceae; species Azospirillaceae bacterium. Next base: position 2,068,911 of record JAPWJW010000003.1, read on the forward strand.
ACTGGCCGGCGAGCCACGGCGCCGCCGGCCACGTCTCCAATAGATGGTCCCGGTCGGCGGCGCAGCCTGATCCGACCTAATGGACACAAGAGCATGCCGGGCTATAAAGCGGCGATGCTGCACGGGATACAGGGGCAGGATGCGTTCAAGGTATTCCCGTCATGGCCTTTCCACGACGTCTTATGCAGCGTTTTCATCCCGCTGACGAACCCGCGAGATTGTCGCGCGACTGCATCCCGTCGCGGCCTGAATCTTGGACCACGAAATTCCAGCTTTCAGCATCTCCGCGATTCCATCGTTGCGAGCCGTGTCTTCCGGTCGGCCCTGATATTTCCCGTGGGCTTTCGCCTTGGCGATACCCTGAGCTTGACGCCGCCGGCGGTCCTCATAATCTTTACGGGCGACGGCAGCCAGCACGTCCAGCATCATCGAATTCATGGCGGCGAACATCCGCGCTGTGAATTCATCGGCCGGGGCTGCCAACATCCACGACGTGGGCAGATCCAGCGCCACTACCCGCACCTGTCGCACATCTAGTTCCGTCCGCAGGCGCCGCCAGTCGCCGTCGTTCAGGCGGGAAAGCCTATCGGCAGCCTCTATCAGAATCAGGTCGCCGGGTAGGCTGTCAGTTAACAAACGGAATAATTCCGGCCGGTCCAGTTTGGCGCCGCTTTCATTTTCGATGTAACGGGCGGCGATGGTCAAGCCGCGCTCAATGCAAAATGCTTCAAGCTGGGGCTGTGCGCGGGTCGCATCTTGATCGTTCGTGGAAGCGCGAAGGTAAAGTCGGACCAGCATCAAAAGCCACCAGCAGTTCGTTTTGGTAGTTTCATAATGATTGGTTCGTTTTAAATGGTCAATATGGATTTATGAAACCAGTTGGGGCGTAGTTTCGCTGAGGTATACCTAAATGGGCGCGATTTATTTGCTAATTTCCGCATGAGCATACCGGCACCATCTTCCGGATGGCCATCTCACCGGCTTCGCCCCGATACACCGGATATTTTCGCGGTATACGCCATCCGGGTGGCGAAGCCGTCAATTGGTTGTGATCAAGCCCCATTTGGTATAATGGGTATAATGGGTATAAAAGGAGGCAATATGTATAAAATATTACGCAAGAGACGAACTTCACCTCGTCATGCACAAATGTCATGCGCCGGCAATATCGCTTGAGGTTATATTATGAAGAAATCGACAGATTAGAATAAATGTAACGTCCAGAAATTTGCGTGTGAGGCACTAAAGTGCAAAATAAACCTGATACGAAATGGTATTATTGCATCGGTCAAGAACGATTTGGCCCCTTCTCCGAAGCAGATTTTGTTCGTGAGATTCTTGACGATAAAATACAAGATGAGACTCTCATCTGGTACCATGGCGCTGCGGGATGGATCAAGCTTTCCGATTCGCCAATTGCTGCTATGATTACCACCATTCGGAGTAGAGTTTCTCCACCTCCTATTTCGTCCAGCAAGGAAGATCGGGAAAATATTAAAGCGTCTGATGAAATTAATGAGCCGATCATAAGCAATTATTGGAAAAAGAAATTTGATTCAGTTGAAAAGATGCCAAGGGATGGTGCTGGGAAACCAACCATTAACAGAGAAGGAAAGTGGAATAGCAATATAAAAAATTTTAGCGTTGCGTCTTTTTGGGGATTTATGTTCGGTCCTCTTTATTACATTAAACTAAAGATGTATCACAAAGCGGCATTTATTATTTCTATATGGATTATAATTCAAAGTATCCAACAATTTATTGAGTCTATATCTGGAGTTCCCTTAACTGGTAAGTTTGAATACTTTTTATTAATCGTTATACCCATGTACTGTTGCTTTTATGTTAATATAGATTACTATAGATTCATAAAATATAAAGAAAATCTCTGGGATTGGTTCCCTAAAATTTTAACACCAACACAATCTGTTGCTTCCGTTTTTCTAGTTTCTATAATATTGGCTATTGCAGTATTCCAAAATTTTGATTCGGCAGATGATATTCTGAACGATGTGAGTGGTGTCTGGAGAGGAGACGACGGAACTATTGCATCAATTGATCTCATATCAAAGAAAACTATAAGTATAGGGAATTCGACAGTATATTGTTCTCTAAAAAACTCTGACACAGTCAGTGGTGTTGCCGTCTTAGTGTGCAATCACGGCAAAAACTCCGAAAACATACTCGTCACAATAAGCAAGCGTCAGGTAAAATCGGGATTTACGATTGCCATATCTATTAATGATAGCGGAGAAGTACAATATTCATATGTTAGGCCATTATAGACAATCGGAATAACATTAATTAAGGATTTACATATTCTGTCGGCAGAAAAATTGCGGTTGGAAAATTCTGAGGGATAAATGGTGTCAACTACGGGATTCCCCACTTGGTATTATGCGGATGGTTCAGAGAGAGTTGGACCGTTCTCCGAGTCAAATTTCCTGAAAGAAATCGCCGCTGGCAAAGTGAAGCCCACTACATTCGTATTTTACGATGCCACTGTTGGATGGGTGAAGCTGTCAGAATCACCCATTACGAGGCTGTTGGTACCACCACCTCCCCCTCCTCCTCCCCTGCCGCCACCGGCTGCACCTACGATGGCTTTGCGAAGCAGTGCGGCAATCGCGACTGAGAAGAATGGTGCCGTTGAAGGTGATAGGTATTTCATCGACGTAACGGAATGGTTTACGTTTCATGGCCGAATTTCACGCAAAGAATATTGGGTGAAGTATGGACTGTGCGTGCCTTTGTTTAGTTTATTTTTTGCAGGACTGGATTTTATCGCCTATAATCAAATAGGAATTTTCTCAGTTTTCTGGGCCATTATTATTCAATTGGCCTTAACTACAGCCTCAGTAAAGCGCCTACATGATCGTGGACGCTCCGGTTGGTGGCTGCTATGGGGTATAGTGCCTATAATTGGTCCAATATATCTAGCAGTTGAGCTTGGATTCCTTCCCGGTGTCGCCGGCGACAATAAATATGGACCCAATCCAGTCAAAAATCCGCATGCTACGATGGGGTATAATAATGAAACTTTCTTAAATTTCTTCAATGAGAGAAGGCATATCGTTGCAATTACTCTGTTATCATTTTCGATATTGATTCGCGCAGCGACGATATATCTTGCCAATCATCCAGATTTTGAGTTTCCCAACAAAATTAGCCAACCGTCTGTGAACAGATCTACCAAAGCACTCCCCGACAATAGTGAATTAGGCGCAAGTAGTCAAAACCAACCGCCAAGATCGCTCGAAAAAAAGATCGGCAAACAATACACTGCGATATTGAGATGTAGGTTGGGCAGTATAGAATATAATGTTAGAACATGTTTTATTGCGGGAAATAACGATATCAGCGGCAGGTTGAAAATTACAAAATCTGGCGGGTCGAAAGTATACTCTACGTATGAAATAGCGAATTGGTTCGATGAGGCGGCAAAAATACCGCTGGGTGGGCGCTTTACTGTGGAGGCCATGGCAGCCAGCACTGATGGCATAGTACTGTCTATCGATATTGTCGATGAGTTCGGTAATAAAATTTACCACGATGAAGGTGCCGAACTTTCTCCAATCATCATAGATTCAAATGAACTGGAAAATTGATGCACTTTCTTCGTACACAGTGCGATCCTTTAGGATCGGGTACTTTCTCTCCGAGGTTGAAGCCGTCATCCGGCAAGAAGTAAGTTACGCCAACAATCTGGGGGGAGTGGTGGGCGCAAATCAAAAGCATCCCCAGCCCACCCACTTCGTTGCGCCATTGACCAACGCACCCCATCCGCCACGGCCAATCCCACGGTACCCTAACGATCACAGCCTACGGTCACCCACACCAGCACCCTCAACCCGCCACACATCCCGCCCATTGCCTGCTGCTAAAACCCCGCCAGAAGGCCATAGACGACGGTAGGCTACTCACGGCGAACACCCCCGCAGGCCAAGGCCTACAGGCCATCCACAGCCCCCCAGAACCGATGCCAGACGGGTTCCATCACGGTCAGCCTGCATCTCCCCCATCAATACCCTCAGGAATGCGGTGGGACAGGTCTGCCATCATGAGGAAGATGGAACCGGACGATCACCTGTCACGGACCAGTTCACCCATGTAGGGCCACCCCATGACACATCGCGCGCCTACACGGTTGCCCACAATCTCTCTTGGATGATGGTCGGCTCAACGTCGTTCCAATGGTCAGATTGAGCGTAGTGTCGATGGTTGGGTGATCGTGATCCCAATCGTCGTCTGTGACCGTCCTGTACCGTCCCCGTCCCCTTGTTGGTACACATATTAGGAACTCGTCCGGACAACCGTCGGTCGTGACCGTCCCTCTGCCGGCAGGCACAAACCATCCTTCGACCGGACGGCAGCACAGCGCCATGGGACTGACCAACACGGGCAGAATGATGCTTTGGAAGGCGCCGAAGCTGAGCAGCGTGGCCGGTCGAAGACCAGCCCCGGTCCTCAGAGACGCCAGCCAACCCAATCGTTGGCTACAGGTCAGTCAGACGGTCGGTTGACGGTTGGTGGTGGCGCTGTTTACCCGATCAGCAGCCCACCCGAGTCGTGGCCACAATGCTGGATTTGCAGTGCGTGGGGACGTTCTCCGTTCCAAGATCGCGTCCGGTCGGCACTACACAAACACGCAGCACATACCCCACAGAAACCGAGGAAACCTGCGGGTTTCTTCCGGTCTGGTCACATCCCGCCGGGGACACCATTCCTCGCCGAACGCTCTCCCAAATGCTTGAAAACACTGTGTTCTGAAGCCCCCCGTGTATGCTGCTCCGGCGGACACTACACAGGGAATTGGTCGCGTGGCAACGCGACCACGCCGTATGAGGTCGGCTTCGGGATGTGTGGTAGGCCGGGTATTACGGTCGAACGAATGACTTCCGCTCTCACTGAAAGGGAAGTCCTTTCCTCCCTAGCGTAGGCTGCTGCTGCTCCGCCTTCAGTGGCATGTCCGAGCAACTCGTGTTGGATAACCAAAGGCACTCCCGCGCGTTTCCATGCCGCTTTGATTGTGTGTCGAAACGCGTGGAACGGCTTGCGAGGGTCAGTTAATTCAAGGCGCTGACGCAGGTTCGGAAAGTGCCGACCGCTATAGTATTTGGTGAATTTGATTGACCCATTCTTCGCTGTGAAGGGCTTTAGATCAGGAAAAAGCCGGCAATGGCCAGCCGCGTTAATGGCATCGACATATGACAGCAACCCTATTTCAATAAGAATTGGATGTATTGGGACGATCCTGCGGGAATTTCTCGTTTTAATTCTCTTGATGGTGCGTCCTGCGTTATCGATTTCTGAAACATTGAAGACAGATATGTCGTCAATTCTCTGTATGTCGTCCGGTATCATTTGCCCAATTTCTTCGCACCGCATTCCCGAGAGGATTGCGATGATCGGCATCCAAAAATCGGAATTCGCAGTCAAATGGAAAGTACCTTTGGGCGATAGCGCGCCTTGAAATATGTCACAGCTAAACAGTTTGGCAATATCTGCCTGATCCCAAGGAATACGCTCAATTCCTATATTGCGCTTCGTCACCGTAACTCTTTGTGCTGGGTTGGTCTGTATCGCATCTTCGTTAAATGCGAGCGAGAAGATGGCTTTCACGATATTCAGATGTTTTTCTATAGAGGCGTCGGCCTGAAGTTTTGGGCATTTATCACCGAAATTATCTTCAATTCCGGCGAGAATAGAAGATTTATGAGTATTGTTAGGTGAGTTTATCATATTTCTTTGCTAATTCCGGCAAGGAGAGATGGCGGTCATTTCCAGTAACGCGTGCAGGAATTTTCTCAAGAAGATTTCTAAAACGAACGACATCTTTCTTGGTGATTGTCCCTATGGGCATATCTTCTCCGAGACTTTCTAGGAAGCGTCGTTTAACGGTTTCTACATCTTCAGACTTCGTTTTCCTCTTGGTCAAATAGTACGTAGTAAGACCTGAAAATGGCGTCAACTCGCTTACGCCATCGTGGTCAGTCTGGTTGATTGTGTGAGCACACCGTGACTGTGCTTTGCTGCTTGGGCGTGGTTTTGAGGATCGTAATGGTTGGGGCGTGTTTTTCTCAGCGGCAGGTTCCGGCAACGCAGCCAAGACACTCTGGGTGTGCCACTTTTCGAGAGCTAGGAATCCCGAAGCGAGATTGGGGGGCAGCCATTGGGGAATTACTGTCTCGGCTTCAAGGGGGGACGACGCATTGGACTGACGCTCATGTTCGATTTGCACCCGCTGAAGTTTGGCGAGGACCGTGAACATAACCACCGGGTAGGCCAACTGCGCCTGTTTGGGGTTCGATCCGAGACTGACTGTAAATTCCCTGCACACCCCGAACATCTCGGCGGTTAGCGGACGCAGATAGTCCGGGATTCGTTTCCGGAAGATGAAGCGACCGTTGACCACGCTGATATGGGAAAGCTTTGTTATCCGCGACAACTGTGTAGCGTCCCTGTGTAGTGTCCGCCGGAGCAGCATACACGGGGGGCTTCAGAACACAGTGTTTTCAAGCATTTGGGAGAGCGTTCGGCGAGGAATGGTGTCCCCGGCGGGATTCGAACCCACGGCCCCAGGATTAGGAATCCTGTGCTCTATCCTGCTGAGCTACGGAGACGCCGGGCGGGTTTATAGCAGGTTTGGCGGGGTTGCACAGCCCTGGGGAAATGATGGGCGGGCGGGTCAGCCGACCAGCAGGCTCATGATCAGGACTTCGTCGACATAGGGGCCGCCGCAGGCCTCGTTGGCCACGTCCATGATGCGGCCCTTCAGGGCCTTGATGTCGTCGATGCCCAGGTTGGTGTTGGTCAGGCGGTCGACGCTGAAGGATTCGGTCAGTTCGCCGTTGATGCGCGGCTTCAGGTTGGTGACCGTGTCCACTTCCTCATTCAGCTTCTTGCTCATGCGCACCACCAGCATCACCTGCAGGCGCACATAGGAATAACGGTCCCGCCCCGGTAGCAGCATGGGGCTCATCTTGATCTTGCGCAGGACCTCGGGGTCTTCCGACTTCTGCCCGCCGCCGCCTTCACCGGCCAGGGCGGCGTGCGGCAGAGAGGTCGCCGCCAGGGCCACCACGGCACCGCCCAGCAGGCCGCGCAACAGGGCGCGGCGGCTGGTTGGGGTCATGGGGGCGGCGTTGCGGGACATGATCCGGGCGGGGTCCTGGATGGGGCGTTAAGGGAACGTGACGGTGGTACTGAAAACTGACGGGGAAATTCGGCCTAGCACCTTGGTTTTTTCTGGCGGTGCCGGGGCCTGGCATATCGGTTCTTGCGCCTGATCCTAGGCGGCTTTTCTTAAATCTTCCTTAGCGCGCTTTGGCACGGCTGGGCAATAGGCCACCCCCCTCCTTCGGGGTAGGGACAGCATTGTTTGCTCAGATGTGCCGCCAAGTGAGCGCAAATGCGTCCGGCTGTCCGCATGGCTTCCGGCCGCCGGCGGCGGGAGGGCACGCCTATCCCATGCCGACTCGTGTTCTGGAGCCGGAGGCCTTGTCGAATCAAGAGCTTGGCGTCAGAGCGTGCCGTCGAACAGGCCGGCCTGGTAATCGCGGATGGCGTCCATGATCTCCTGCTTCGTGTTCATGACGAAGGGGCCGTGGGCCACCACCGGTTCGGCGATGGGATCGCCATGGCCGAACAGCAGCACGGCGTCGGTCTCGGCCGTGATCTCTACCGCGCCACCGGCCAGGTCCAGTTCCATCAGGTGATGGGCCGGTGCCTCGCCACCCCCCACCGCCACGGTGCCGCGCACCACATAGAGGAAGACGTTGCGGCCGGCGACGTCGTCAAAGCGCACCGTGCCGCCGGCCGCCAACGTGACCCAGGACATGAAGATGCCCGTCAGGGTGGGGACGGGGCCGTCGATGCCGCCCCAGGACCCGGCGATCAGATTGACCGTGCCCCGGCCGTCGGGCGTGGGCAGGGCCGGGATCTGGTCGCGCTGCAAACCGGTGTAGCGCGGCTCCGCGAACTTCAGGCGGGCGGGCAGGTTGACCCACAGCTGCAGGATCTCCAGCGGGCCGCCGCTGCGGCGGAAGGCGTCGGGCGACAGCTCGGAATGCACGACCCCCCGCCCCGCCGTCATCCACTGCACGCCGCCGGCCTTGATAACGCTTTCATGGCCGGCGCTGTCCTTGTGGGTCAACTCGCCTTCCAGGATGAAGGTCACCGTCTCGAACCCCCGGTGCGGGTGGGGGCCGAAGGGCAGGCCACGGTTGTGGGCCGGATAGACCTGCGGCCCGTGATGGTTCAGGAACAGGAAGGGGCTGATCTGCGGCACGGCCGGGCCGGGCAGCGGGCGGCGCGTCACCAGGTCGGCGATGTCGTCGCGATATGCTGGGTGCAGGCGCTTCAGGGTCTTCAAGGCGGTCATGGGTACGTTATCCTTCCGTCCTGCCCTTACAGGTAAGGGAAGACGGGCGCCGGCGATAGGGGCCGGGCCGGGACGGATCGTCCCATGGGCAGGACATTCCGGTTGACCACGTCCGGCGCATGCCGGATGGTACCGCTATCATTTGCCTAAATAAGAACTTCCAGGGGGATCACCATGAAGACGCGCGCCATGCGCCCGACCGGGCCGCGCATGAGGGGGCTACGCGCCGCCTTGCTTTCCACCACCTTGGCCGTCGCCGCCACCTTTGCCGTCACCGGTGCCGCCCGCGCCGACACGCTCACCACCCCACTGGTGGTCGACCAGTCCAACAAGACCCAGGAACAGACCCTGGTGGTGGAGCCCTACGGTCCCAACATCATCCGCGTCACCCTCAGCCTGAAGAAGGACGCGGCGCTGGCCGCCCCCGGCCCCGGCATCATCCCCGGCGCCAACGCCACCGGCTGGACCCGGACAACGGACGACCGCGGCGACACCGTGCTGTCCTCCGGCCAGATGTCGGCCACCATCGTCGGCTGGCACCCGCCGCCGCACGCCGTGGCGCCGCAGCAGACGGCCGTGGATATCAGTCGCTATTTCGGCGGCACCACCAACGGCGCCCGCGTGGTCTTCAAGGACGCCGCGGGCAAGACCATCCTGGACTTCACCGGCTGGTCCATGGGCATGCCCAACTTCAAGGACGGCAACAGCCAGCTGCTGCACGACCGCCGGCCGACGGATGAGCAGTTCTATACCGTGAACGGCGTCTTCGCCTCGCCGGCGGATGAGCATTATTACGGCCTGGGCCAGAACCAGGAAGGTTTCCTGGACCATCGCGGCCACGTCGTGCGCTGCTGGAACGACTACAACGCGCCGGGCGGGCAGAGCACCTGCGTGCCTTTCATGGTCACCAACTACGGCTACGGCCTGCTGTGGGACAACCCGTCCAAGACGACGATCGAGCCCGGCTTCAACGAGGTTACCCGCTGGACGTCCGAGGTGGGCGACCGCGTCTCCTTCTTCGTCATCGCCGGCAAGAATGCCGATGAGATCTACGCGGGCTATCGCCAGCTGACCGGCCCCACGCCGCTGCTTCCTAAGTCGGCCTACGGCTACATCCAGTCCAAGCAGCGCTACCGCTCACAGCAGGAGGTGCTGGACGTGGCCAAGGGCTACCGCGACCGCCACATCCCGGCCGACGTGCTGGTGGTGGACTGGTTCTACTACACCATCATGGGCCAGTTCGATTTCGTGCCCTCGCTGTGGCCCGATCCCAAGGCCATGAACAAGCAGCTGCACGACATGGGCTTTGAGACCATGATCAGCGTGTGGCCGCGCTTCACGCCCGACGGCCGTTATTACGACCTGCTGAAGAAGAACAACTGGTTCATCCACCAGGCCGATGGCACGCCCACCGACGGGCTGCCCTACGATAAGGCGGGGTCGGACATCGACACCACCAACCCCGACGCCGCCAAGTGGTACTGGAACACCATCCGCGACAACATCCTGTCCCAGGGCTTCGACAGCCTGTGGGCGGATGAGACGGAGCCGGATTTGCCGCCCAACGGCAGCTACCTGCACATCGGCCCGGGCACGAAGTTCTACAACGTCTATCCGCTGTACCACACCGGCGCCCTGTACGACGGCTTCCGCCGCGACGTGAAGGGCAAGCGCGCCGTCATCCTGTCGCGCGACGCCTATCTGGGCGTGCAGCGCAACGGCGCCATCGTCTGGTCGTCCGACATCACCCCCACCTGGGACGCGCTGAAACGCCAGGTGCCCACCGGGCTGGACTTCGCGGCCAGCGGCATCACCTACTGGAGCAACGACACCGGCGGCTGGCAGTACCTGCCGGAGGAGCACGTGCCGGCCAAGGCGCCGCTGATCGATCCCACCGCGGCCCGCCCGGTGGTGGGCGGCTATGATGATTACCCGGAGCTGTATACCCGCTGGTTCGAGTACGCGACCTTCCTGCCCATCCTGCGCACCCACGGCAGCCGCCCGGCCAACGAAATCTGGTCCTATGGTCCGGATGCCCAGGCCATCCTGGAGAAGTTCGTCAAGCTGCGTTACCAGCTGATCCCCTATATCTACTCCCTGGGTTACAAGACCTACCGGACGGGCGCGCCCTTCCTGCGGGCCCTGCCGCTGGACTTCCCCAATGATCCGGCCGTGACCGATATGCGGGACGAATACATGTTCGGTCCCGCCCTGCTGGTGGCCCCGGTGACGGAGCAGGGGGCGACCAGCCGTCAAGTCTACCTGCCGGCCGGCAGCGACTGGTACGACTACTGGACGGACAAGCGCTATACCGGCGGCCAGACCGTGACGGTGGCGGCACCCATCGACCAGATCCCGGTGTTCGTGAAGGCCGGTTCCATCCTGCCGCTGGGCTCGCCCATCGAGAACACCCACCAGAAGCAGACCATTGCTAAGGTGAAGGTCTATCCGGGGGCGGACGCCCGCTTCACCCTGTTCCAGGATGACGGCACCACCTACGCCTATGAGCAGGGCGGCGGCCAGGTCACCGACCTGGTGTGGAGCGATACCGGCCACAGCCTCAGCCACACGGGCGCCAAGGGCTGGACCGAGGCCGATGCCAAGGTGGTGGAGATCGTGGGGGCCAAGTAAGCATCCACTCGACGGTGTGACTGACGGGAAGGGCGGGCCGGCGACGGTCCGCCCTTTTCTTTCGCTTTTCTCAACGGTCGCGCGGTTGAAGTGCCGGCCGAATGCGCGTTGAATCCCGGCCCCGACTTATCGAGAGGGCCTGCCCCGATGACCGACCTGTCCGCCTTCCCCATCACCGCCCGCTGGCCGGCCCAGCATCCGGACCGCATCCAGCTGTATTCCGCGCCCACGCCCAACGGCGTGAAGGCCTCCATCATGCTGGAGGAGACCGGCCTGGCCTATGAGCCGCACGCCATCGCCATCGGCCAGAACGAGACCTGGACGCCGGACTTCCTGTCGCTGAACCCCAACGGCAAGATCCCGGCCATCATCGACCCCAACGGGCCGGAGGGCGCCCCCATCGCCCTGTTCGAATCGGGCGCCATCCTGGTCTATCTGGCGGAAAAGACGGGCAAGTTCATCCCGGCCGGCGCCACCGCGCGCTATGAGACGCTGCAGTGGGTGTTCTTCCAGATGGCGGCCGTCGGCCCCATGTTCGGCCAGGTGGGCTTCTTCCACAAATTCGCCGGCAAGGATTACGAGGACAAGCGGCCCCTGAAGCGCTATGCGGACGAATCAAAGCGCCTGCTGGGCGTGCTGGAGGGGCGCCTGGCCGACCGGCCATGGATCATGGGCGAGGATTACACCATCGCCGACATTTCCCTGCTGGGCTGGGTGCGCAACTTCGTCGGTTTCTACGGCGCCGGTGAGCTGGTGGACTACGCCAGCCTGACGCACGTGCCCGCCTGGCTGGAACGCGGCCTGGCGCGGCCGGCGGTGCAGCGCGGTCTCGACATTCCAAAACGGGCTGTTTAGTCGTTCCCTCAAGCGCCGGGCGCCGGCATCCGCCGGCTTGGGCTTATCCTCGTGTTTCAGTCCGCTGACGCTTCCCAAAACGCTCCGGCGGCCGCGGTCGCGGCTTAGCGGCATGAGAGAGGCTCATGCCGCCTAACAGGGTGCGGAAAAATCATTGTGCTGCTGCGCTCGGGAAACTTTCGGTCATCTCGCGTCAAACCCTCGTTAGATAGCGCGGCTATCTCGCCTCGGCTTTTCCTAATCTGACCGAATTTTCCCGTCGCTCGCCACGCACAAGCCTTTTTCCGCACCCTGCTAAAGAGCTTCCGCCTTCAGCGCCGCCCGCCAGTGCGCAGCGCGTTCCTTCAACTGGGCGCGGGCCAGGTAGGCGCTTTCCTCCGGTTCCAGCCGTTCCAGCACCTCGAAGGTGAAGGCCTCGGCCCCGTGGGCGTTCCAGGCGGCTTGCAGGTCCCGGTGGGTGTGGCCGCCGTGGCGCAGGCTGAACCACACCCGGTTCCGGATGGTGTCCAGCGTCGGCGTCGGCCCCACCCAGACGGTGCCGGGCAAGGCCGAACAGCGCAGGGCGTAGATGCCGGGCTGGCCGTCGCGTTCCTTATAGGCGGCGACGGCCGCCTTCCTGTCCTGGCCCTGCATGGCATGTCCTTTTCATCCGGGTGATATTGTGCGGATATAATACCCGGGTAAAAATACGTCAAGTACGCCGATGGTGCCTCGGCCTCACATAAGCCGTGACATCGGGGCAGTGGACCCGGCGGCGGCATGGGGGCATCGTTAACCATCCTTGATGGTTCCACCGCCGGAGGCCCCCATGTCGCAAACCACCCCCACCGCCCTTATCATCGGCGCCTCGCGCGGATTGGGCCTGGCCTTGGCCGAGGAGTACCTGGCGCGCGGCTGGCAGGTGGTCGCCACCGTTCGCCCGGATTCGAAGCCCGGCGCCCTGCACCAGGCGGCGGCACGCTCCGACGGCCGCCTGACGGTTGAGACGGTGGACATCGTCCATGACGACCAGATCGCGGCATTGCGCCAGCGTCTGGCCGGCCGCACCTTCCATCTGCTGTTCGTCAACGCCGGGGTCACCAACAACCCGGAGGAGACCATCGGCCAGGTGACGGTGGAGGAGTTCACCCGCGTCATGCTGACCAACGCGCTGGCGCCCATGCGCTGTGTCGAGGCGCTGGGCCCCCTGGTGGCGCCGCGCGGCACCATCGGCATCATGTCGTCCGGCCTGGGTAGCGTGGCCGACAATGAATACGGCGGGTGGGAGGTCTATCGCGCCAGCAAGGCGGCGGTGAACACCCTGATGCGGTCCTACGCGGCGCGCACCGCCGGCAGCGGCCACGCCCTGGTGCTGATCGCGCCCGGCTGGGTGCGCACCGACATGGGCGGGCCCGAGGCGTCGCTGGGTGTTTCCGACAGCATTCCCCGCGTGGTCGACGTCATCACCGCGCAGTCGGGCAAGCCCGGCCTGCGCTACCTGGATTACCAGGGCAACACCGTTCGCTGGTGATGCCAGCGGCATGAGTGGACTCATGCCGCTGTAGGTCCCGACTGGGGCCGCCGGAGATTTCTGGGGAGCCGCAGGCGGACTGGAAATTGAGGACAAGCCAAGCTAGCGGACGCTGGTGCCCGGCGTTTGAGGGGGCCTTAAAGACCGTGCTTATGGAGCTGAAGAGATGAGCAAGATCGCTTTCCTGGGCCTGGGCGCCATGGGGTCGCGCATGGCCGCCAACCTGGTGAAGGCCGGGCACGCCGTCACGGTGTGGAACCGGTCGCCCGGCCCCGTGGCGGGCCTGGTGGACCAAGGTGCGGCCTCGGCCCCCACGCCGCGCGCGGCGGCTGACGGGGCCGAATTCGTCATCGCCATGGTGGCGGACGACCGGGCATCCGACGCCGTGTGGCTGAATGCCGAAACCGGTGCCCTGGCCGGGTTGAAGGCGGGCGCCCTGGCGGTGGAGTGCAGCACCGTGTCGCCCGACTGGGCGGTCCGGCTGGCCGCCGCCGTGACCGCCAAGGGCGGGGCCTTCGTGGAGGCGCCGGTGGTGGGCTCCCTGCCGCAGGCGCAAAGCGGCCAGTTGATCATCCTGGCGGGGGGCGAGGATGCGGCCTTCGCGTCGGCGCGGCCGGTGCTGGCGCCCCTGGCGTCCGCCGTCCACCATCTGGGCCCGGTGGGACGGGGGGCGGTGCTGAAGCTGGCGGTCAACACCCTGCTGGCCAGCCAGTTGGCGGTATGGGCGGAGATGCTGGGCTTCCTGGGCAAGACCGGGCTGGAACCGGGCCAGGCGCTGGACATCATGGCCACCCTGCCGGTGGCCAGTCCCGCCGCGGCCAACTACGCCCGCCAGATGCTGGCCGGCGATTTCGAGGTGCGCTTCCCCATCGACCTGATGGCCAAGGATTTGCGCTATGCCACCGCCAAGGCGGACGCGGCCCACGCCGACACGCCCCTGGCGGACGCCACCCTGGCCACCCTGAACCGCGCCCGCGAGGACGGCTTCGGCGCGCAGAACGTTTCCGCCCTCATCAAGCTTTATACCGGGCGGTAAAAGGACTGTTGGGACCAGTGGCGTGAGACTTGGCTCATGCCACTGTAGGCCCCGACTGGGGCCGCCGGAGCATTCCGGGGAGCGTAGCGGACTGGAATGCGAGGATGAGCCAAGCGGCCGGATGGCCGCGCCCGGCGATTGAGGGAAAGCGTAAATACTAAGCCACGGCCGGCTTCGGTGCCGGCCGGCGCTGGGTCAGCACGATGCCCAGCACCGTCAGGCCGCCGCCCAGCAGGTGATAGGGGTGCATCACCTCGCCCAGCAGGATGGCGGCCAGCGCGGCCGTCATCACCGGCACCAGGTTCATGAAGATGGCGGTGCGGCCGGGGCCCAGGTGCTTCACCCCCTGCATCCAGAACACCGGCGCCAGGATGGAGGCCGGGATGCCCGCGTACAGGATCAGCATGGCGCCGGCCATGGTGGCCGGCGTGGGCGGCGCCAGCAGGTACCCCGGCAACAGGAAGACCAGCGCCGCCATCACCTGGGCATACAGCGAGGTCCACACCGGCAGGGGCAGGGGCCAGCGCCGCAGGCAGACGCCATAGGCGGCATAGGCGATGCAGGCGCCCAGCATCAGGGCGTCGCCCCGGCCCACGCCCTGGGACAGCAGCCGGGTGGCGTCCCCCTGGGCCAGCACGCACAGGATGCCGGCCAGCGAGATCAGGCCGCCGGCGATGGCCATCGGCCCCGGCGCCTCGCGCAGCCACAGGCTGCTGATCACCATGGTCACCAGCGGGACCAGGGCCACGAAGATGCCGATGTTGGTGGCGCTGGTGTAGGTCGCGGCGAAATAGGCCAGACCCTGGTACATGGCCATGCCCAGCAGGCCCAGCACGGCGATCTGTCCCACATGCTGGCGGATGACGGCGCGGCGCGCCCAGGCACCGCGCAGGCAGAACGGCGTCAGCAGCACGAAGGCCAGCAGCCAGCGGTCGAAGGCGATGACGCTGGGCGGCAGCGTCCCGGCCGACAGCTTGGTCACCAGGTTGTTGCCGGTCCAGATCAGCACGGCCAGGAAGGGGAACATCAGGTACAGGCGGGGCGACATTTGGCGGGTCCGGTTGGGAAGGCGCGGACCCTAACGCCCCGCGACGCCGGTCTGTAGAGCGACTTTCCGAGGGCTGATATCACATGCTTATCCCCTCAGGCGCCGGGCGCCGGCATCCGCCGGCTAGGCTTGTCCTCGATTTCCAGTCCGCGCCGCTCCCCGGAAACCTCCGGCGGCCGCAGTCGCGGCCGACAACGGCATGAATCGAAGTTTCATGCCGCTGGTTTCAATCCAGCATGCCCGGCCGGAACAGATGGCGCCGGCTGATGGTCTTGCCCGCCACCATGAACACGCCGTCGCCGGTGTAGTGCAGGGTTTCGGGATGTTCCGGGTGGGTGGCCACATGCGCCTTCACCACCTCGAATATGAAGAAGCCGTAGCGGTCGACCAGGCCATCGTCGGCCAGGCGGCATTCGAAGCTGGCGTGGCATTCGGCGATCAGGGGCGCGGCCACGTGGGACGCTTTCACCGGCGTCAGGCCGAAATGGTCGAACTTGTCGATCTCCGCCCCGCTGGTGTTGCCGATGCCGACCACGGTGTCGGTCAGGGCGGTGGTCGGCAGGTTGATGACGCATTCGCTGCTGTCACGTACCAGGGCGTGGCTGTGGTTGCCGGCGGCGATGACGCAGCCGACCAGGGACGGGCTGAACTCCATCACCGTGTGCCAGCCCATGGTCATGATGTTGGTCCGTCCCTTGTGGGCCGACGACACCAGCACGATGGGGCCGGGCTCCAGATAGCGCCGCACCTTGGCCACCGGGAAATCCACCTTCGGGATCATGGGATACCTCCGTTCCGTTGTCCTACCCCAAGATCGGAACGCGTGGGCACGCGTCAACCCTCACCACCAGTCATGCACGTCAAATATGGAACGATAGTTTTCAGTCATTGCTATTTTGGTGATCAACGTCCGGCGCTACCTTCTCTTCATCAGCCGCCCCACACCGGGGCATCACAAACAAGCGATTGATGGAGAAGAGAAAATGGCTCGCAAGTTGGAAGGCAAGGTCGCGGTCGTCACCGGTGGCACCAGCGGCATCGGTCTGGCCACCGCCAAACGTTTCGCCGCCGAGGGCGCCCGGGTGTTCGTCACCGGCCGCCGTCTGCCGGAGCTTGAGGCCGCCGTCGCCGCCATCGGCCCCAACGCCACCGGCGTCCAGGCCGACAGCGCCAAGGCCGCCGACCTGAACCGCCTCTACGAACGGGTGAAGGCCGAGGCCGGCCGCATCGACGTGCTGTTCGCCAATGCCGGCGGTGGCGACATGCTGCCGCTGGGCAGCATCACCGAGGAACAGTTCGACGACATCTTCGGCCGCAACGTGAAGGCGGTGGTGTTCACGGTGCAGAAGGCCCTGCCCCTGCTGGTGGACGGCGCCAGCGTCATCCTGACCGGGTCCACCACCGGCATCATGGGCACGGCGGCGTTCAGCATCTACAGCGCTTCCAAGGCGGCGGTGCGCAACCTGGCCCGCAGCTGGACCCTGGACCTGAAGGACCGCGGCATCCGCGTCAACGTCATCAGCCCCGGCCCGGTGAAGACCCCCGGCCTGGTGGAACTGGCCGGTCCCGACGCCGCCCAGCAGCAGGGCCTGGTGGACTACCTGGCCAGTCAGGTGCCGCTGGGCCGCGTCGCCGACCCGGATGAGATCGCCAAGGCCGTGCTGTTCCTGGCGTCGGACGACAGCAGCTTCGTGGCCGGTGCCGAGCTGTTCGCCGACGGCGGCATGGCCCAGGTCTAAGCGTAAACAAAACCGGTCGAAAGCGTGGGGTGGGCGGTTGCCCGCCCCCGTTTTCGTGTTCACGCCATGGTCAGGATGATCTTGCCGAAACCCAGGCCGCTTTCCATGCGGCGATGGGCGTCGGCGGCCCGGGCCAGCGGCCAGGTGCTGTCGATCACCGGGCGGAGGGTGCCGTCGCCGAAGGCCGGCAGCCAGCGCTCGGCGAAGCGCCGGGTCATGGCGTGCTTCACCGCCTGCGGGCGGGACTTCATCACCGTGCCGATGATGCGCAGATGGCGGTACAGCAAGGTCTCCAGCGGCAGGGTCGCCCCCTCCGCCCCGCCCATGATGCCGACCTGCACCAGCCGGCCGCCGTAATCCAGGGACCGGATGTTGCGCTCCAGATAGGGCGCGCCGATGAAATCGACGATGACATCCACGCCCCGCCCTTGCGTCGCCTCATCCACCGCCTCGGCGAAGTCGCGGGCCTTGTAGTCGATGGTGATGTCGGCGCCCAGGGCGCGCACGCCAGCCGCCTTGGCCGGGTCGGTGGTGGCGATAACGCGGGCGCCGGCGGCATGGGCCAGTTGCACCGCCGCCGATCCCACCCCGCCGGACGCGGCGTGGATCAGCGCCGTTTCCCCCGGCTGCAACTGCGCCAGGTGGACCAGGGCCTCATGCGCCGTCACGAACACCTCCGCGATGGCGGCGGCCTCGACATAGTCCAGGCCGGCCGGGATGGGCATGGCCATGCGGTGGTCGATGCGGGCCAGGGTGGCATAGGCGCCGCCGCCGACGATGCCCATCACCCGGTCACCCACGGCATAACCCTGGCTTTCCGCCCCGACGGCGATGACCTCGCCCGCGATCTCCAGCCCCATGACGGGACTGTCGCCGAAATCGGGCCGGCCGTAGCCGCCGCGGCGCTGGGTCAGGTCGGCCCGGTTCACGCCCGCCGCCTTCACCGCCACCAGCAGGTCGGTGGGGCGCAGGGCCGGTGCCGGCGCGTCGGCCAGGTACAGGACATCGGCATCGCCGAAATCATCGAAACCGGATGGCCTGCATCGGCCCTATCTTTGCGTCTTGTGCCACGATCTTCTCCACTTCTCATACCGGCCCTTGCGGCCGGTGGCTGTCGAAGGGAAGAATGACGGCAAGTTTGGTCGCCGATAAGGAAGCGGCTGGTCGAAAGGCCTGTGCGCCTTATGCAAAGATGAGGGCTGGATGCGGGATCCGAAGTTCGCCGAACATCTGGCGGTGTTTGTGGAGGTGGTGCGGCTGGGCAGTTTTTCCGCCGCCGCCCGGCGCCGCTCCGTCACCCCATCCTCCGTCGTGCGGCAGGTGGACGGGCTGGAGGACGACCTGGGCGTCCGCCTGCTGGTCCGCTCCACCCGCGCCCTGTCGCTGACCGACGCGGGGCAACGGCTGTTCGAACGGGCGCAACGCCTGCTGGATGATCTGGCCGACACCCATGCCGAGGTCTCGGCCATGGATGGCGCCGTGGCGGGCCTGCTGCGCATCGCCTGCTTTCCCACCTTCGGCAAGCGGTACGTCATCCCCGTCCTGGAAGGGCTGATGGCGGCGCATCCGCGCCTGACGGTGGAACTGGACCTGACCGAACGGCTGGCCGACCCGGTGCTGGACCGGCTGGACGCCGTCATCCGCATCGGCGACCTGGCCGACAGCACGCTGATCGCCACCCGTCTGGCGGACCAGCGGCGCTTGCTGGTGGCCAGCCCCGGCTATCTCGACCGCCATGGCGTGCCGGAGAGTGTCGAGGACCTGCACGACCATCGCCTGCTGGACAAGCTGCACGGCGCCGACCTGCTGGGCTGGGCCGATGTGCTGGGCCACCCACCGGCCATCGGGGCCGATGTCTTCAAGTGCGATGATTTCGAGGCCCTGCGTCTGGCGGCCCTGGCCGGGCTGGGCATCGCCCTGTTGCCCAGCTGGGTGGCGGGGCCGGATGTACGGGTGGGACAATTGACCCGCTTGCTCCCCATGGGCGAACTCTGGAACACACGGGTCGCCGGCATCCATCTGCTGCGCGCCCTGCCGCAGCCGTCGGCCAAGCTGAAGGCCTTCATCGACGCGTTGAAGGCCCATATCGGCCACCCGCCCCGCTGGGAACCCTGAAGGATCGACCGATGCCCTATCTCGCCCTGGTCTCCCTGCACGCCGCCGCCGCGACGGTCTTCGTCATCGGCCTGCTGGCGGCGGGCATCATGCTGGCCCATGCCGGGCCGGACACGGCCGGCCCCAAGCTGTGGCGGGCCGTGCGCGGCTGGCACCGCTGGGTCACCGGCCCGGCCCTGATCCTGGTGTGGGGCCTGGGGCTGACGCTGGCCATCACGGCCGGCTGGTTCGCCGCCGGCTGGCTGCACGCCAAGCTGGTGCTGGTGCTGATCCTGTCGGGCATCCACGGCATGCAATCGGCCAACCTGCGCCGCCTGGCGGCCGGCACGCAGGACGTGGCCAAGGCCCGCGCCCGGGCCCGCATCCTGCTGCCGTTGATCGTGCTGATCGCCGTGGGCATCGTGGCGCTGGTGATCACCAAGCCGTTCTGATCGGTGCGCCTTCAATGGCGCCCGAACCTACAGCACCATGCCGCCCGACGCCTCGATGCGCTGGCCGGTGACCCAGCGGTTGGCGCCGCTCAGCAGGGTGGCGACCATGGGGCCGATGTCGTCGGGCTCGCCCACGCGGCCCAACGCCGTGAAGCTGGCGACCACCTGGCGCAGGTTCTCATTGTTGCGCAGGTGGGCGCCGTTGAAGTCGGTCACCACGGCCCCCGGGGCCACGGTGTTGGCGGTGATGCCGCGGCCGGCGAATTCCCGCGCCATATAGCGGGTCATCACCTCCACCGCCCCCTTCATGGCGGCATAGGCCGACGATCCGGGGAAACTGACGCGGGTCAGGCCGCTGGAGATGTTGACGATGCGCCCGCCGTCGCGGATCAGCGGCAACAGGGCCTGGGTCAGGAAATAGACGCCCTTGAAGTGCACGTCGCACAGCTGGTCGAACAGCGCCTCCGTCATCTCCGCGATCGGCTTGACCAGCCCGGTGCCGGCGTTGTTGACCAAGGCGTCGATGTGGCCGTCGCCCCAGGTCTGGGCCAGCGTTTCGCGCGCCGCCTGGACGAAGGCGGGGAAGGTGGCGATGGCGCCGCAGTCCAGGGGCAGGGCCACGGCCTTGCGGCCCATCTCGCCGATGGCCGCGACCACCGCATCCGCCTCTGCCTTATTCGTGTGGTAGGTCAGGATGACATCGCCGCCGCGCCGGGCCACGTTCAGGGCGGTGTTGCGGCCCAGGCCCCGGCTGCCGCCGGTGATCAGGGTGATCTTGGGCATTGAAAAGTCTGTGATCTCTTGGCTCATGGCCGGGCCCTCCAGGCATTGGTAACGGGCCGGACTCTACGGCCGGGCCGCGGGGGCTTGAATGCCGGAAGCCTCGAATTATCTGCCTGATCCTCCAAACGCCGCGCTTTCGGGGCGGCCCGGCCACGGTTATGGGCTTATGGTTGGCGCCTGATTTCCAAAAGCTGGGGCCGATCCCATGTCATCGGAACTGAAGGGCGTGCTGCGCCGGTACATGGACGCCCAGCGTCCGGGTGACGGCATCTTCGGCACCCCCATCGACGGTCTGGGCCTGCTGCGCAGCAGCACCCAGTCGCTGCCCCATTCCCGCATCTTCCGCGCTTCCCTGTGCCTGTCGGTGCAGGGCGCCAAGCAGGCCATGCTGGGCGACCAGATATTCGAGTACGGCGAGATGCAGGCCCTGGTGGTCAGCCTGGAACTGCCCATGAGCGGGCGTGTGTCGCGCGCCAGTGCCGAGATCCCCTATATGGGCATGGTGCTGGAACTGGACGTCGCCACCCTGCGCGCGGTGATGGGGCAGTTGGACCGGCCGCCCGCCGCCCCGCCCACCGCCGCCGGTCCCCCCAGCCTGTTCGTCCAATCCTGCGACGGCGCGCTGGCCGACTGCATGCTGCGCCTGATGCGCCTGTTGGACACGCCGGCCGCCATCCCCGTGCTGTACCCGGCCCTGACGCGGGAGATTTGCTATTGGCTGCTGACCGGCCCCAACGGCGGCGCCATGGCGGCCCTGGCCCTGCCCACCGGGGCGGCCCAGCGCATCGCCCAGGCCATCCGCCTATTACGGGATGATCTGGCGCGCCCGGTCCGTGTCGGCGACCTGGCGCAGGCCGCGCATATGAGCGCGTCGTCTTTCCACCAGCATTTCAAGACCCTGACGGCCATGACGCCGCTTCAGTTCCAGAAGCAGCTGCGCCTGCTGGAGGCGCGGCGCCTGATGGTGGCGGAAGCCGCGACCGTGGCCGGGGCGGCCTATCAGGTGGGCTACGAAAGCCCGTCGCAGTTCAGCCGCGAATATGCCCGCCTGTTCGGCGCCCCGCCCAAGCGCGACGCCGTTCAGTTGAAGGCCGACCCCATGATCGTTGCTGCGCAACTGTCTTAATACGTGCGGCATTTGATCGTGACCGCTCAACTGCCGCCCCTCAGTCGCCGGGCGCCGACATCCGTCGGCTTGGGCTTCCTCACTTTCCAGTCCGCTACGCTCCCCAGAAAGCTCCGGCGGCTGCGGTCGCAGCCTACAGCACCTGTCATAAAGCCGTAATATATCAAGGCATTGACGCGCGTTGCCCTGACGCCGCATCTCAATCCCTGGGGCGGCGGGTCGCCCCCATGGGTTGGCGGGGGACGACATGCGCACGGCGGCGGACATCAGTGAGGAACACGGCCTGATCTGCGGCTTCCTGATCCGGGGCGGGGCGGTGATGCCCGTGTCCTGGC
The DNA here is from genome assembly GCA_028283825.1 of Azospirillaceae bacterium. Classification (NCBI taxonomy): domain Bacteria; kingdom Pseudomonadati; phylum Pseudomonadota; class Alphaproteobacteria; order Rhodospirillales; family Azospirillaceae; species Azospirillaceae bacterium. The sequence continues at coordinate 2,090,903 of JAPWJW010000003.1, forward strand.
CCGGGATCAATGACGCGCTGGCCGAACCGGACGGCCTGGTCTGGCTGCACTTCAATCTGGTGGACGTGCGGGCGCGGCAGTGGATAGAGGCCATGCCCAGCCTGCCGCGCGGCGCCCGCCAGGCCTTGCTGGGCCAGGATAGCCATTTCCGCCTGGAACCGGCGGGTGAAGGGCTGACCGGCGTGCTGGCCGATTTGCATCACCGCTTCGACGACCCGGCCGGTGGGCTGGGCCAATTGCGGCTGTACATGGATGCCCGCCTGGTCGTCACCGCGCGGCGCCAGCCGCTGATGGCGGTGGACCAGTTGCGCCGCGCGGTGTCCCAGGGATTGGCGCCGTCCGGCGCCATCGACCTGGTGGCCCACCTGCTGTTCCACCTGACCGACACGGTGGCGGCGGAGGTCAGCGAACTGGCCGATGCCGTGGACGATGTGGAGGACGCGCTGCTGGCCGACCGGCTGGAGGATGAGGGCGGCACCCTGGGCCGCATCCGTCGCACGTCGGCCCGCCTGCGCCGTCACCTGGGGCCGCAGCGCACCGCCCTGAACGTGGCGCTGGGCCGCCTGCCCGGCTGGTGCGGGGGTGAGGAAAGGGCGCGCCTGCGCCAGGGCATCGACCGGCTGGACGGCGTCGGCCAGGATCTGGACCTGGTGCAGGAACGCGCCCGCCTGCTGCAGGACGAACTGTCCAACCGCTTCAGCGAGGCGACGAACCGCAACCTTTATGTCCTGTCCATCGTCACCACCATCCTGCTGCCGGTGAACCTGATCACCGGCATCTTCGGCATGAACGTGGGCGGCCTGCCGTGGAGCGGCCATGACGCCGGTTTCATGTGGGTCTGCGGCGTCATGGTCTTCACCATCCTGGTGTCGCTGGTGGTGCTGCACTGGCGCCGCTTGTTCTGAACGCCCCCGTCGTCCTGATCGCCAGGTCGGCGGGGCCGAAGGAGGCGGCGGTGACCATCATGACGATGGCGGCGGCGAACGCCGTGGCCAGCAGGATGTCGACCAGGGACACCGTCGCCATCGCCGCATCGCACTGGGGGCAGCGGTGCCGGTGGGCCGCCTTCCGGCGCCATGCCGCCTCCGGTGGGGACAACCGCACGCCGCAGCATTCGCAAACGTCCGGCCGGGTTTCTTTCGCTGGAAGCATGCCTTCGCCCTCGGTGCCTGGAATTGGGGCCACGGGCATCAGTCGATGGCGTCGGCGGCGGCATCCAGCGGCTTGGCCGCGACGTCGGCCGGCCAGCGGCACCGCCTTGACCACGGCGCTGGCGGTCCGCGCCGGCAGGGCCACCAGGCCGCAGCCTGACAAGCCGGCCGCCAGTGCCAGCAGCGCCGCCGCGCCCAAAGGGCGGATGAGGGGACGGATGAATTGGGGGGACATGGGGCCTGCTCCTTGCGCTGGGGTGTCTTGCCGCCGGCACTGTAGCAGGCCTCCATCATAAAACAAACCATCTAGTCGGTTTGTTTTATATGCATTCCGGGCAGGTGTAAGGCCGGGCGCCCGGCCTTACCGCAGGGTCACTATTTTAAGGCGGACGTCGGAGTTGGCGCTGACAACGACAGTTGGTGCCGGACGCTGGGGCGTTCCCGCACGCGGGCATGCCAGGCCAGCAGGGCCTCGCACTCTGCCGGCACCGGCAGGTTCACCAGGCCAGCGAAGATCAGGCCGCCGATGACGGTGATGTCGGCCATGGAGAAGGTGTCGCCGGCGACGAAGGGCCGGGTCTTCAGGATGCCGTCGAAATAACGCATGCCGCGCAGGGCCTTATCACGCTGGCGCAGGCCCCATTCGGCGTTCTGATAGACCTCCACATCCGGCCCCAGGCCCGGCGTGGCGTGGTGGAAATAGACGCTGAGGGCGTCCAGCAGTTCCAGTTCCGCGCGCTTGTTCATCATGTGGATCATGCCCTGCGCGCGTGGGGTCGTACCGGTCAGGGTCGGCGCGCCGTCCAGCGTGTCCAGGTACTGGGTGATGGCCGTGCACTCGGCGATGAGCGTCCCGTCGTCCAGTTCCAGCACCGGCAGCGTGCCGGCGTAATTCTTGGCCAGGAAATCCGGCTTTTTGTGTTCCCCCTTCCAGAGGTCGACCGTCACGAACCGGATGCGGGATTGCAGGTCCTTTTCGGCCAGGGCGATGCGCACGCGGGCCGGGTACGGGCCGGTGGGCCAGTCGTAAATCTTCATCATCGCTTCCTTTGGAGAATCCGTTTCCCATTCGGCGGGGCACGTTGCCTACCTGCCAAATGGTAGACAATCAGATAAAGCTTCAATTTCCGGCCGTCAAGGCTTATCTACCAATTGGCAGGTTGGTGACGGTGAGGAGGAAGCGTGATGACGGTCAATGCCAAGGAAGCCATCCTGGCGGCGGCGCGACGGACGGCGCAGGCCCGTGGCTATGGCGGCCTGAATTTCCGCGACCTGGCGGAGGAGGTGGGCATCAAGGCCGCCAGCATCTATTACCACTTCCCCGGCAAGGCCGACCTGGGGGCCGCCGTCGCCAAGCGTTACTGGGAGGATGCGGCCGCTGCCCTTGACGCCATGCTGGCGGAAACGGGCGATGCCCTGGCCTGCCTGCGCCAATACCCGGATATATTCCGCAGGTCGCTGGCCAACGGAAACCGGCTGTGCCTGTGCAGTTTCATGTCGGCGGAATATGACGACCTGCCGCCGGCAGTGCAGAAAGAGGTGCAGGCCTTCGCCGACGTCAATGTGGCCTGGCTGGCCCGGGTGCTGACGGCGGCGGACATTGTTGCCGCAGGGGAAAGCCAGGCGCGGGCCCGGGCCATCTTCGCCGCCGTCGCCGGCGCGCAACTGCTGGCCCGAAGCCGGGCGGATATCGCGGTTTTCGACGCGCTGGTCGACGGCTATCGCGCGGCCGGGCTGTTGCCGGCCTGAGCTGCGCTCATGGCGAAAGCGGCCCGATGGGGCCGTTTTTCGTGCTCAACTTTTTAAGAGGATCCGTTTCCTTGAGAGACTGGAGCGGGCGAAGGGATTCGAACCCTCGACCCCAACCTTGGCAAGGTTGTGCTCTACCCCTGAGCTACGCCCGCGTACCAAACTCTCAAACCTTGCCCGAAGGAAGGCTTCACCTAAAAGCGAAAGGCCGAACCTGGCGGCCCGGCCTTTTCATCGCTTGTCCCCCGGCCTTCCGGCTGGGAGACTGGAGCGGGCGAAGGGATTCGAACCCTCGACCCCAACCTTGGCAAGGTTGTGCTCTACCCCTGAGCTACGCCCGCGCTCCGTCCCGTCGTTCGGCGTGATCGTTTGTGGCGATCAGTGCCCCCCGGCGGTGAGCGCGGATAATATGCAGGCGTCGATCGAATGCAAGTGCTTTTTTCCGATAAAAATCGGGCGGCTTTTTTCCCCGCGCGGGGACGGCTATAAGGGACCGGTCATTCGCCGGTTCCGGTTCAGGGCCACCCCTTGCGGCCGGGTGCCCGCGCGATCATGTCAGTGTCCTATGCCGGGGCCCCGCATTGCCCCCGATATCCAGCCAGCCGACGTCCAGCCAGTCGATGTCCAGAAGGAAAGAAATCCCATGCAGTTCCCGACCAGTGCCCCCGCCGGCGGCAACACCCCCGTGGACAAGGCCAGCCTGATCAAGGAAGGCAGCGACCGGACCTTCATGGCCGACGTCGTCGAGGCCTCACGCGAGGTGCCGGTGCTGGTGGACTTCTGGGCGCCGTGGTGCGGCCCCTGCAAGACGCTGGGCCCCATCATCGAAAAGGCCGTGCTGGCCGCCAAGGGGGCGGTGAAGCTGGTCAAGATCGACACCGACCAGAACCCGGCCATCGCCGGCCAGCTGCGCATCCAGTCCATCCCGGCCGTCTACGCCTTCTTCCAGGGCCGGCCGGTGGACGGCTTCACCGGCGCCCTGCCGGAAAGCCAGGTGAAGCAGTTCATCGAGCGCCTGGTGCAGATGGCCGGTGGCGTTCCCGGTGGCGCCGATATCGCCGCCGTGCTGGAAGAGGCGGCCCAGCTGCTGGACGCCGGCGACGCCCAGACGGCCGCCGCCCTCTATAACGAGGTGCTGGGCGAGGATCCGGAGAACGCCCAGGCCTATGCCGGCCTGATCCGCTGCCTGCTGTCGGCGGGCCAGCAGGACACGGCGGAGGAGATGCTGGCCCAGGCGCCGCCGGCCCTGGCCAAGGCGCCGGAACTGGTGGCCCTGCGCACCCAGATCGATCTCGCCAAGCAGGCGGCCGAGATGGGCCCTCTGGGCGATCTGGAGCGGGCCGTCGCCGCCAATCCCGAGGATCACCAGGCGCGCTATGACCTGGCGCTGGCGCTCTATGCCGGCGGCCAGCAGGAAAAGGCGGTGGACCATCTGTTGGACATCGTGAAGCGGGATCGTGAGTGGAACGAGCAGGCGGCGCGCAAGCAGCTGGTGAAGTTCTTCGAGGCCCTGGGCTTCAAGGACCCGCTGGCGGTGGCCGGTCGCCGCAAGCTTTCCTCCATCCTGTTCTCGTGATCGGCGACCGGCCTTGAACCCCTTCGCCCCCACCTTCGAAAAACTGCCGACCAGCATCCCCGTCTTCCCCCTGACGGGGGCCTTGCTGCTGCCCCGCGCCCGCCTGCCGCTCAACATCTTTGAGCCGCGCTACCTGGCCATGGTGCAGGACAGCCTGGGCGGCGACCGGCTGATCGGCATGATCCAGCCGGTTGAACCGGGGGCGGAGGGCGGCGGAACGGGCACGGCCGCGGCGGAACCGCCACTGGCCGGGGTCGGCTGCTGTGGCCGCCTGACCGCCTTCGCCGAGACCGACGACGGCCGCTACCTGATCACGCTGACCGGTCTCTGCCGCTTCCGCGTCCGGGAAGAGGTTTCGACCATGCGCGGCTATCGCCGCGTCGTGGCCGATTGGTCGCCCTTCGCCGACGACTACACGGCACCGGCGGAAGGTGGTTTCGACCGCACCGGCCTGTTCGACCGGCTGAAGCCCTATTTCGCCCGCCGCGACCTGCAGGTGAACTGGCAGGCGCTGGAGGGCGCGCCGGACGAACAGCTGGTCTCCACCCTGGCCATGCTGTGCCCCTTCACGCCCGCCGAGAAGCAAGGCCTGCTGGAGGCTGAGGATTTCACCGCCCGCGCGTCGATGCTGCTGGCGCTGATCCGCATGGCGGTGCATGAATCGGCGGCGGGCGGCCCCTTGCGTCACTAAGGGCGCGCCCCTGAGTTTCCTGTTTTCGAAGGTCCCGAACATGTCCGATACCGCCAAGGTCGATCCCAAGCTGCTGGAGATCCTGGTCTGCCCGCTGACCAAGGGGCCGCTCAGCTATGACGCCGCCCGCCAGGAACTGGTCAGCCCGCAGGCCCGCCTGGCCTATCCCATCCGCGACGGCATCCCCATCATGCTGGTGGACGAGGCCCGGCCGCTCGATGATTGACGATTGAGGTTCAGGCCATGACCCAGGAAAACTTCGCCACCGACGCCTTCGGCACCCGGCACTGGCCCACGGAAATCCGCTACAGGCGGGCGGAGCGTGATCTTGTCATCACCTTCGATGACGGTGCCCGCGCCACCCTGCCGGCGGAATATTTGCGGGTGGAAAGCCCGTCCGCCGAGGTCCAGGGCCACAGTCCCGACCAGAAGCAGACCGTGCCCGGCAAGCGCACCATCGCCATCGCGGAGCTGGAGCCCATCGGCAATTACGCCGTGCGCCTGATCTTCGACGACGGCCACGACACCGGCATCTTCTCCTGGAAGTACCTGTACGAGCTGGGCCTGGAATATGACGAGCGCTGGGCCGGCTACCTGGCGGCGCTGGAGGCCCAGGGCCTCAACCGCGACCAGGCCGCCCACCGCCATGGCCCCAGCTGCGGGTCGGGTGGCGGGGGCTGCGGCTGAACGCGTTCAAGGGTTTCCCTTTGCCCAGGGATTTATCACTGCCACGCCGCTTGCTTCGTAAGGGCGGGTATCGCGTGAGGCCACGATGAAGCCGCGGGAATCCGCGATGGCGGCGATATAGCTGTCCGGCATCGGGAAACCGAGGCCGCGCTGTTTGGCCACGACGGCCAATGTCGCATAGTGGTGCGCTGCCTGCGCATCGAAGGGTAAAACCCTGCCGTCGAACAGGGGCAGCAGGCGGTCGGCGGCGTGAGCCAGCGCGTCCTTCCGGCGCCCCTCTGGTAGATTCTTGATGCCGAACGATAGCTCGGCCAATGTCACGGTGCTCAGGTAGAGCGTCTCCGCTGCCTGGTTGTTCAACCAAGTGAGCACAGCTGGATCAGGGGCCGGCTTCATCGCCTCCGAAACGACGTTTGTGTCCAAGACGATCATTCGAACGTTATCGGCTCAGCCGGTGTCTTTTCCCTTATGTCATCGAAGACGGCCAGGTCTTCGTTGGTCAGGCCGGCATCCCGCCCCAGCGCTGACAGGGCGTCCCCCAACCGAAGGCGCTGCTCCGGCTTCACGGCCCGTTCCAGAATGTCGCGAATTTCCGCCTCGGCGCTACGCCCATGTTGAGCCGCGCGCACACGCAGCGCGCGATGGACCTCATCCGGCACGTTTCTGACGGTGATGGAAGGCATGGTGGTAAATCTCCCGCCTTGCTGGGAATGCATGCATTCTGACAAAACGCATGCAGCGGGGCAACCGTGATCAATTCCCGTGGAATATTCCGCTGGCCAATAGCCCATCGATCACGAACTGGCAGGCCAGGGCCGACAGCAAAATGCCCAGCACACGGTTCAGCACCGTGATGCCGGTGACGCCCAGGACCCGGCTGACCTGGCCGGCGAACAGCAGCACGGCCAGGGTCAGGGCCAGGATGCCGGCCAGCACGCCCAGCACGATGGCCTGTTGGGCGGGGTCGCCGTGGGCGCGGCCCATGAACAGCACGATGGTGGTCATGGTGCCGGGGCCGCTAATCAGCGGGATGGCCAGCGGAAAGACGGAGATGTCGGCACGGTGGCGCGCCTCCTCCCGCTCATCCGCCGTGGCGGTGCGCACGCCGCTCTCGCGGGCGAACACCATATCGATGGCCACCAGCATCAGCAGCACGCCGCCGGCGATGCGGAAGGCGGCGAAACCGATGCCCAGCGCCCGCAACAGCAGGTCGCCGGCAAACGCGAAGAAGAACAGGATCAACGCCGCGATGGCGACACCCTTGATGGCCATGCGGCGGCGGAAACGCTGGTCCATGCCGGCCGTCAGGCCCACGAACATGGGGCCCAGCCCCACCGGATCGATGGTGACGAATAGGGCGACGGCGGTGGTGAGGATAAGGTCCAGCACGGGGATCGGGCGCCCATTTGACGGAAAACCGGGCGTACCGGCAGACCATCCAGCATCTAGCGCGTCGGGGCGAATGCTGCAAGCCTGCACCCGGCAGGGATCAGGCCTGCCGGCATAGGCGGGGAGGCCGCGTTGACTCGTCACCCAAGCCGCCGTAAGCAAGTCTACAGGTGCGTCGGTCAGGCAGTGCCGGCGGGTACCTGAATCCAAAACATCTAGGGGGCCGTCCGGAAACACGATGAGCAAGAAGGTCTACCCCGACGCGGTAACCGCCCTGGCCGGGCTGTTGCGCAACGACATCACCGTCATGGCCGGCGGCTTCGGCCTGTGCGGCATCCCGGAAAACCTGATCGAAGCGATCCGCCTCTCAGGCGTGACCGGGCTGACGGTCGTTTCCAACAACGCGGGCGTGGACGGCTTCGGCCTGGGCCTGCTGCTGGAAACCAAGCAGATCAAGAAGATGGTCAGCAGCTACGTGGGTGAGAACAAGCTGTTCGCCCAGCAGTACCTGTCGGGCGAGCTTGAGCTGGAATTCAACCCCCAGGGCACGCTGGCGGAACGCATCCGCGCCGGTGGTGCGGGCATCCCCGCCTTCTTCACCAAGACGGGCGTGGGCACGCTGGTGGCCGAGGGCAAGGAACTGCGCGAGTTCGATGGCGAGACCTACGTCATGGAACGCGGCATCGTCGCCGACCTGTCCATCGTCAAGGCGTGGAAGGGCGACACCGCCGGCAACCTCGTCTATCGCAAGACGGCGCGGAACTTCAATCCGATGATGGCCACCGCCGGCAAGGTGACGGTGGCGGAGGTCGAGGATCTGGTGGAACCGGGCAGTTTCGACCCCGATCACATCCACACCCCCGGCATCTTCGTCCAGCGCATCGTCAAGGGCGCCAAGTTCGAAAAGCGCATCGAACAGCGCACCACCCGGCCGCGCGCGTAAGGGAGAACACCACGATGGCTTGGACCCGTGAGGACATCGCCGCCCGCGCCGCCAAGGAGCTGCGCGACGGTTTCTACGTCAATTTGGGCATCGGCATCCCGACCCTGGTGGCCAACTACATCCCCGACGGCGTGCACGTGACGCTGCAGAGCGAGAACGGCATGCTGGGCATGGGCCCCTTCCCCTACGAGGGGGAAGAGGATCCGGACCTGATCAACGCCGGCAAGCAGACCATCACCGAACTGCCGGACAGCAGCTTCTTCAGCTCCGCCGACAGCTTCGGCATGATCCGCGGCGGCCATATCGACCTGTCCGTGCTGGGCGCCATGCAGGTGGCGGCCAACGGCGATCTCGCCAACTGGATGATCCCGGGCAAGATGGTCAAGGGCATGGGCGGCGCCATGGACCTGGTGGCCGGTGTGAAGAAGGTGGTGGTGGTGATGGAACACTGCGCCGTCGACAAGAAGACCGGCGCCCTGGAACCGAAGATCCTGAAGGCCTGCACCCTGCCGCTGACCGGCACCAAGGTGGTGGACATGATCGTCACCGACCTGGGCGTCTTCGCGGTCGACAAGGAAGGCGGTTCCGGCCTGACCCTGGTCGAGGTGGCGCCGGGCGTTACCGTGGACGAGATCAAGCAGAAGACCGAAGCCGAGTTCAAGGTCGGCCCCGGGCTCTGATCCGGACGCAGCACTGAAAAGAATGGGCCACCCCTCGCAAGATGGGCGGCCCGTTTTATTTGAAGTGCCAATTTCCTAGGTCCCGACCGGGGCCGCCGCAGATTTCCGGGGAACGAAGTGGACTGGAAATCGAGGAAGCCCAGCCGGCGGATGCCGGCGCCCGGCGATTGAGGGCGCGTAAAACTAAGCCCTAGCCCGCCAGCCGGGGGATTCCGCGTCCAGCAGGCGTTCCAGCTGCTGCACCCGCTGTTCCAGGCGGTCGGCGCGGTGCAGCAGGTCGCCGGCGGCACTGCCGTTCAGGTTCATGGACTGTGCCTGCATCTCCCGCCATTTGGTGAGGTTGCGCATCACGATGGCGATGATGGGGATGGAGAAGACCATGATGGGCAGGATGATTTCTTGCATGGTTCGGTTCCCGGTCATTCCCCGGCCAATTGGCGGAGCTTGCGGTTAAGGTCGAATTCGGGGCTGGTCACGTGCCGCTCCATCCGGGCGACGCGATCCTCCAGCTGGTCGAAGGCGCCGAAACGGCGGGAGAATTCCGCCTGCTGGCGCAGGATCTCCTGGTCCAGAACCCGCCACCTGGTCAGGTTCCGCATCACGATCAAGACTATCGGGATGGAGAAGACCAGGATGGGCAAAATAACTTCCTGCATGCACGCCCCCGTTGTCAGGGCCGCGTGATCGATACGGGAACGCGGCCCGCAAGCTTAAGTTATTTTTCCAGATCCTTGAACTGCCGCCGCAGGTCGAATTCACGCGACGCGACGGCGGTCTCCATGCTGCCGATCTCGCGATCCAGGTCACGGAACTTGGCGCGTAGGCCGGCCAGGGTCTGATCCGGCCGGGTGGTGACGGAGCGCCAGAACACCTCTTCCTCGCGGCTGGTGTACAGGCCGTTGGGTTGCGGTTTCAGCACGAACGCCAGGACGATGTAGGCGATCACCGTGGCCGGGAAGAAGAACACCAGGCCCAGGATGACGCCCAGGCGCACCAGCCAGGCATCGACGCTGAAGTAATCCGCGACACCGGCGCAGACGCCGGCCAGCTTGCCCGCCTGCGGGTTGCGGAACAGTCGGTGGGGGTTGGGGCTGCCGAACGGGCTGCCGCCATCGCCGGGGCCGCCGGCGGTGGGATTGGTCCAGCGGTCGCCGCCGGACCAGTCCCGCTTGCCGGAACCCGTTTCCCCCGGCCGCCGCCCCGGGAAGGGCGGCGGGTTGGGACGTCTACCAGTCATTGCCGTGCCCTCCAGCCAGGGGCCTCCGCATCCAGGATCTTCTCAAGCTGCTGGATGCGGCTGTCCATTTCGGTGGCGCTGTGCCACAGGTCCGACAGCATGCGCTCGTCATCCACGGACAGGGTCTTGGCCACACGCCATTTGGTCACATAGTGGGCGATGATCCAAACAGGCGCCACAATGACCATGAAGATGATTGGGACTGCGACGAGACCATCCAAATCCATGGACTGATTACCCCTGGTTCTTGGTCGCCAGCTTGGCCTTCAGGGCCTGCAGCTCGGATTCGACCTTGTCGTTGCTCTCCAGCTCGGCGATTTCATCCGCCAGGCTGCGCTTGCGGCCCAAATCCAGGACCTCGGACTTGCCCTCGAGGACATCCAGGTTACGCTCGATCTGCTCGAAACGCGAAAACGCGTCGGTGATGCGGCCGTCGTGCAACTGGGTCTTCACCTTCAGACGCGCCGTGGCGGTCTTCTGGCGGGCGATGATGGTGCGCTCGCGGGTCTTGGCGTCCTGCAGCTTGGCCTGCAGCTGGCCGACGTCGTCGTTGGTCTTGGCCAGCACCTCGTCCAGGCGGGCGAGGTCGGTGGTCAGGCTGTCGGCGGACTCGGTGATCTTGGCGCGGGCCATCAGGGCGCCCTTGGCCAGGTCCTCACGGTCCTTGGACAGGGCCAGCTCGGCCTTGCGCTGCCATTCCTCCGCCTCACGGCGAAGCTCGACCAGGCGGCGTTCGATCTCTTTCTTCTCCGCCACGGTCTTCACCGCGGCGGAACGGACCTCGACCAGCGTGTCTTCCATCTCCTGGATGACAAGGCGGATGATCTTCTCCGGCTCCTCGGCGCGATCCAGGATGGCGTTCAGGTTGGAATTGATGATGTCGCTGAGGCGCGAAAAGATGCCCATGAGTCAGGTCTCCTTCAGGCGAGGGCGATGAAAAGGTTGCTCAACACGGTGGCGACCGCAAGGATGATCCAAGCTTCCACCGGCACGGCGCGGAAATCCGCCGCCAACATGGCCAGATGGCTCTGGGCCCGGCTGGCGAAAAAACCGGCGTCGCCGGACTGGTCATGGATCGTGTGGTCGGTCATCGCTGCATTCCCCTTCGATGAAGCCCTTGCATTCGATCGTGTGTCCCTACATCAGCAAGGGGCGTGCCAGTTTGGGAAAACAATATAAGGTATTGATATATAACGAAACATGAGTTGTGCCGCCACTAGGCGATGGTGGTTGAGTTATCCGTTTCGACGATTATGTGGCGAATTTCGCCAATCGATGCGATCATCCGCCAGACAGTCCCCCTTTCTTCCATGAAGCGAATCACCGATGGCGTCTTCCGCTACCCCGCCGTCCCTGGTCGGCCAGGCTGCGTCCTTCCTGCATCTGATGGAACACGTGTCGCGGGCGGCCCCGTTGAACCGCCCCACGCTGGTCATCGGCGAACGCGGCACCGGCAAGGAACTGGTGGCGGCCCGCCTGCATTACCTGTCGGCCCGCTGGGACAAGCCCTTCATCAAGCTGAACTGCGCGGCCCTGTCCGAAACCCTGCTGGAGACGGAGCTGTTCGGGCATGAGCAGGGCGCCTTCACCGGGGCGGCCAAACGCCATGTCGGCCGGTTCGAACTGGCCGACGGCGGCACCCTGTTCCTGGATGAGATCGCCACCAGTTCTCCCGCCGTGCAGGAGAAGATCCTGCGCGTCATCGAGTATGGGGAGTTCGAACGCGTGGGCGGCACCCAGACGGTGGCGGTGGATGTGCGCGTGGTGGGCGCCACCAACGCCGACCTGCCGCGGATGGCCGCTGCCGGAAGGTTCCGCGCCGACCTGCTGGACCGCCTGTCCTTCGACGTGGTGACCATCCCGCCCCTGCGGGCGCGCACCGATGACATCCCCATGCTGGTGGACCATTTCGGCATCGCCATGGCGCGCGAACTGGGCCGGCCCTTCTTTCCGGGATTCGCGCCCAGGGCGATGGCGGAGATGCTGGCCTATGCCTGGCCCGGCAACATCCGTGAACTGAAGAACGTGGTGGAGCGCGCGGTCTATCGGGCCCAGGGGGCGGAGCGCGCCATTGACGAGGTGGTGTTCGACCCCTTCGAGTCGCCCTTCCGGCCCACGGCCATGCCGGGGGATCGCCGGGCCGGGCCCGCCGGCGGGGATGACGGGCGGGAGGAGGCAGTCGCCGCCCCATCGCCGGCCCCGGCACCCGCCGCGGGCCCGGCGCTGCCCAGCGGTCCCTGCAACTTCCTGGAACATGTGGCGGATTTCGAGAAGGCGCTGTTGCGCGCGGCGCTGGAACGCAACCAGTTCCACCAGAAACGCGCCGCCGCCGATCTGGGCCTGAACTACCACCAGTTCCGGGGATATCTTCGCAAGTACGACCTGCTGGACCGCCGGGCCGCGGCGGAGTGAGATGGCCCGGCTGGGACGGGCCGGGTGGGACGCGGACGTGAGAAAATCGGCGCGACGAAACGCCGCCCTGAAAACGCCCATTTTGCCTTCTAACGCTGACGTTAAGAATGGACGGGGACTTCGACTCACCGGTGAAGGTCATAGGCCCTTGGGGGGCAGGATTGACCAGCCGGCGCTTCAGGTGTCGTTCCCCGTCGCCTAGACAGGCCCTGTTTTTCGCTTTCCTTGGTCTTACGGCGCCCTTGACGCGCCTTACTTCGAGCCGCCGCCGTTGAGCCACGACGATAACGACACCTCGCTGCGTGCCTTCCGCCCCGTGGGCAGCCAGCCGGCGCCCAAGCGCAAGCCCGTTTCGGTCAAGGCGCCGCCCAAGGTCGCGGCCCGGCCCCGCGTGCGGGAAGAGGATGACGACATGGATGGCGGCGATGCCGGCGGCCAGCCGCCGCGCCGTCGTCCGCCGCCGCCCAAGCGGCGTTCGCCCAAGGGCCGCCCGGCCGCCCGGCGGCGCCTGCCGTGGTGGGCGCGGGCGCTGATCGTCCTGTCCATCTGGGGGCTGATCTTCCTGGCGGCTTTCGTCGCCTACTTCGCCTACGACCTGCCGGAAATCAGCCAGGTGGCGCAGTTCCAGCGCCGCCCCGCCGTCACCGTGCTGGCTGATGACGGCAGCAAGCTGGCGCGCTTCGGCGACATGCGCGGCGAAACGCTGGAGGTGTCTGAGGTTTCGCCCGACCTGGTCCACGCCGTCCTGGCGGTGGAGGATCGGCGCTTCTACGGCCATTTCGGTATCGATCCGATCGGTATCGCGCGGGCGGCCTGGACCGATTACCGCACCGGCCACATGCGCCAGGGCGCCTCCACCATCACCCAGCAGCTGGCCCGTAACCTGTTCCTGTCGCCGGCCAAGAACATGCGCCGCAAGGTGCAGGAGGCCATGCTGGCCCTGATGCTGGAGCATCGCTACAGCAAGGACCAGATCCTGGGCGCCTACCTGAACCGGGTGTACCTGGGCTCCGGCACCTACGGCGTGGACGCGGCGGCGCGGACATATTTCAACAAGTCGGCGGCGGACGTGAACTTGCGGGAGGCGGCGATCATCGCCGGCCTGCTGAAGGCGCCGTCGAAATACTCGCCCAGCGCCAACAACGAACGCACCGAACAGCGCATGGCCGTGGTCCTGGCCACCATGGTGGACGCCGGCTACATCACGGTGGAACAGGCCAAGGCGGTAGTGAATCAGCCGGCGCAGCCGCGCGGCAACCCGGCCGTGGAGGGCGACAGTCGTTACTTCGCCGCCTGGGTGGCCGACCAGGTCAACGCCTTCATCGGGCCCAACCACGGCGACCTGGTGGTCCACACCACCTATGATGCCAAGATGCAGCGGGCCGCCACCAGCCACGTGGCGGAGATCCTGAACGGTCCTGGTGCCGCCGCCAACGTGCATCAGGCCGCCGTCGTCATCATGGCGCCGGATGGTGCCGTGAAGGCCATGGTGGGCGGCCGCGACTACGACGAAAGCCAGTTCAATCGCGCCACCCAGGCCATGCGGCAGCCGGGATCGTCGTTCAAGCCTTTCGTCTACCTGGCGGCGCTGGAGGCGGGCCGCATGCCCGACGACACCATCCTGGACGCCCCCTACAAGCGCGGGAAGTGGGAACCGAAGAACTTCGAGCCCGGCTACATGGGCGAAATCCCGTTGCGCACGGCGTTGGCCCATTCCGTCAACACCGCCACCATCCGCTTGCTGGAAAGTGTCGGCATCGACCATGCCATCGCCGTGGCCCGCCGCCTGGGCATCACCGCCCCCCTGCGCCGCGACCTGTCGCTGGCGCTGGGCACCAGCGAGGTGACGCCCTTGGAACTGACGGGTGCCTACACCGCCATCGCCAACGGCGGCCGCGCCGTCTTCCCCTATGGCATCACCGAAATCCGCGACGCGGACGAGAACCTGCTGTACCAGCGCAAGGGCACGGGGGCCGGCTACGCCATCGCCGCCGGCGACGACGCCAACCTGGTGCGGATGATGATGGGCGTGGTGCAGATCGGCACCGGGCGTTCGGCCCAGTTGCCCGACCGGCCCATCGCCGGCAAGACCGGCACGACCCAGGACTATCGCGACGCCTGGTTCATGGGTTTCACCGCCGACTACGTCACCGGCGTCTGGCTGGGCAATGACGATGGCGATGAGATGAAGCGCATCACCGGCGGCACCCTGCCGGCGAAGCTGTGGAAGGCCATCATGACCGACCTGGAACAGGGCCTCCCGTCGCGCGACCTCATCCCCCTGCAGCCGGCCGTCCAGCAGAACCAGGCGCCCGACGGCCCGGCCGTGCCGCCCATGGCCACGGTGGAAACCGTGCCCCTGGACGGTGCGCCCTCGCTCCCGTCCGCTGGCGTACCCGCTGTCGACACCACCGGCCAGGTCAAGCCCGAGGCGGTGCAGAAGGAAGACGACGATGACGACAACACCGACACCAGCGGCAAGTCTGACGCCATCGGCGACCTGCTGAAGAAGCTGAAGTCGCAGGAGTAGGAAGAGGAGGCTCTCGTTCAGTCGATGGGCTGATACAGGATCACATCCTCGAACGCCGCCAGCGCCGGCTCCATCTCCGTGGCGATGGGGTTGTGGTGGGCCAGCACGCGGTGGGTGAAGCGGTTGGCGACCAGCAGCTTGCGGGCGTCGCCCAGCTTCAGGTCGGCCACCGCCTCCTCACACAGCAACGCCGCCGCCAGGGTGTCGGACAGCAGGTCCAGCAGGCGGCGGCCGTGGCGCGGCGCCTGTTCCGGATTGCGGCGCAAATGGGAAAGGGCGGCCCGGCATTCCTCCAGGGCGCCTTCCAGGATGGCGGCGGTGTCGCCCGCGCGGGGCGGCAGGTCGGACAGGGCAGCCCCCACGCGGGCCAGGAAGATCTGGTCGCCCGGCCGCTTGCCCGCCACCAGGCGCAGCAGTTCCAGCGCCTGGATGTTGGCCGGCCCTTCCCACACCGCGGTCACCAGGCAATCGCGGTACAGCCGCGCGGTGGGGAATTCCTCGGTATAGCCGTTGCCGCCCACCATCTCGACGGCGGTGCGGCAGGCGCGCACGGCCTGGTCGGCGGTGCGGTACTTGGCGAGCGCCGTGACCAGGCGCAACCAGTCGCCGCCCTGCTCGCCCTCGCTTTCCCCGGTGGCCAGGGCATCGAAGGCGAACACCGATTCGAAGGACAGGGCCACCGCCGCCTCCACCTCCATCTGCATGTCCAGCAACTGGTCCTGCACCATGGGGTAGTTGACCACCGGCTGGCCGAAGGCGGGGCGGTGGGCCGACCAGCCCAGCGATTCCACGAAGGCGCGGCGCAGCAGGCCGGCCGACGCCACGGCGTTGTGGATGCGGCTGTATTCCAGCGCCGCCATCATCACCTTCAGCCCGTCGCCCGGCCCCGCCACCTCGAACGCCAGGGCACCATTCAAGTCCAGTTCCGCCGTGGCCAGGCCGCGGGTACCTACCTTTTCCTTCAGGCGGCGGATGGCGTAGGCGTTGGCCTGGCCATCGTCCAGGTGGCTGGGCACCAGATAGCACCCAAGGCCCTTGCTTCCCTCCGCAGCACCGTCCGGGCGGGCGGTGGCCAGCGCCAGGCCGGATCCGGCGTTGCTGGTGAACCATTTCAGGCCGTGCAGGGCCCAGGCCGCGTCGGTCTTGACGGCACGGGTGGTGGTGGCGCCCACGTCCGACCCGCCGTGCAGTTCGGTGGCCCAGGTGCCGCCGGACAGGGCCTTGCCGTCCATGCGGGTGAGGTTGGGCAGGAAGCGGTCGCGCAACGCCGTCGGCGCGATGGTGTCCAGCACGTGCGCCACGGCGCCGGTCATGGTCACCGGGCAATGGATGGACACGTCCGCCTGGCTCAGCAGGTAGCCCATGGTGAAACAGGCCAGGTGCCGACCGGAGGACCCCTTCTGATAGGGCAGGCCCACCGCACCCCGGCGATAGGCCTCCGCATGGCAATCCAGGTAACGGGGGTTGAAGACGATGCGGCCCGGTTCCGGCCCGTTGGGACCGTAGGGCTGGGGCAGGAAGTGCGGGTTGGCGTGGCGGTCGGTGTATTCCGCTTGTTCGTCCAGCGGCCCGCCGGCCCAGGCGCCGAAATCGGCCAGCCGGTCTTCCTGTCGCCCCAACTCATCCGGTGCGCGGCGTTCCAGCAGGCGCTGCAGATTGATGTCGTCGATGTACAGGTTGGTGCCCCGGGCGGTGCGGGGAACCTCATCAGGCTCGATCATGGCGCGTTCTCTCCCTCCTGGCCGCGAGTGTGCGCCATTCGATCCGCCCCGGGGAAGTCTCATACCAGCGGCATGAGACTTCTGCTCATGCCGCTGTAGGCTGCGACCGCAGCCGCCGGAGTTTGCGGGGAACGAAGTGGACTGCAAAACGAGGAAGCCCCAAGCCGGCGGATGCTGGCGCCCGGCGCCTGAGGGACATTTGAACGCTCACATACCCCCGGCCAAACCCGGAAACAGGGCGCGCAGGCCGGTGGTGATGGTTTCCACCGCCACGGCGGCCAGCAGCAGGCCGAACAGACGGCTCATGATGTTCAGGCCGATCTGGCCCAGGCGGTTGCCGATGGGAACGGCCAGGTGCAGGGCGCCCCATAGCAGCAGGCAGACGAAGACGATACAGGCGATGATCAGGCCGCCATGGACGGCGCCATGGCCCTTCTGCATCTGGATGATGACGGCGGAGATGGCGCCCGGGCCGGCCAGCAGGGGCAGGCCCAGGGGCACCACGCCGATGGCGCTGCGCTGCTCGGCCTCGCTGGCCTCACCCTCCGTCTGTTTCATGGCCGACACGTTGGCGTTCAGCATGGAGAGGGAGATCAGCAGCAGCACCAGGCCGCCGCCGACGCGGAAGCTGTCCAGGCTGGTGCCCAGCAGGCGCAGCACCAGGTCGCCCACCAAGGCGGAGACGATCAGGACGGTGGCCACCGTCATCACCGCCTGGCGCGCGATGGCGTTGCGCTCGCGCTGGCTGCGGCCCTCGGTCAGCCCCAGGAAGATGGGAATGGCGGCGAAGGGCGTCAGGATGGCGAACAGCGCGATGACGAACTTGCTGTATTCCTGCCACGACGCCACGAACGACGGTAAGTCCAACGCCAGCCCCCGCTTCTTAATGCACCTCAAGGTCCCGCGCCCATCGCGGGTCCGGCGGGCAGAGTAGCGTTGGCCGCCGCCGCGCTTCAACCGTTCAACGGATAAGGGGACTTAGCGGAAGAAGGTGCCCACAATGGCCAAGGCCTGCTCCACCGCCGCGGCGTCCACGTCCAGGTGGGTGACCCAGCGCTGCATACCATAGGTGCTGGTGACGGCGACGCCATTGTCCTTCAGGTGGGCGTTGAAGGCCTCGGCCACATCCGCCGTCACGGCGACGAACAGGATGTTGGTGTCGGGCGGCGTGACGGTCAGGGCGGGGAAGGCAGACAGCCCCTCGGCCAGGCGGCGCGCGTTGGCATGGTCGTCGGCCAGGCGGGCCACGTTATGCTCCAGCGCGTACAGGCCGGCGGCCGCCAGGATGCCCACCTGGCGCAGGCCGCCGCCCAGCATCTTGCGGATGCGGCGGGCCCGCTGGATCAGGTCGGCCGGCCCCACCAGCACGCTGCCGATGGGGGCGCCCAGGCCCTTGGATAGGCAGACGGACACGCTGTCGAAGCCGGTCGCGACCTCCGCCGCCGGCACGCCCAGCGCGGTGGCGGCGTTGAACACACGGGCACCGTCCAGATGGGTGGCCAGGCCGCGGCGGCGGGCCAGGTCGGTGGCGTCGCGCATGTAGGACAGGGGCAGGGCCCGGCCGCCCAGCGTGTTCTCCAGTGCCAGCAGGCGGGTGCGGGCGAAGTGCGGATCGTCCGGCTTGATGGCCGCATCGATGTCGGCCAGCGCCAGGGTGCCGTCGGCCTGGTGGGCGATGGGCTGCGGCTGGATGCTGCCCAGCACGGCGGCCCCGCCCGCCTCCCAGCGATAGCAATGGGCCATCTGGCCCACGATGTATTCATCGCCCCGGCCGCAATGCGCCATCAGGGCCGCCAGGTTGGATTGCGTGCCCGACGGCAGGAAAAGCCCTGCTTCCTTGCCCAGCAGGTCCGCCGTCCGTGCTTCCAGCCTCTTCACCGTCGGATCGTCGCCGAACACGTCGTCGCCCACCTCGGCATTCGCCATGGCCTGGCGCATGGCGGGAGAGGGCCGGGTGACGGTGTCGCTGCGGAAGTCGAAACGGATCATGGGGATTGGTGTTCCCTTATGGTGAAGGCGATCGGTCAGTTCCGCCCACGGCGGGCGGGAAACGATCCTTACCATAAACGGGCGGGTTGCTGGACGCGACGGACCGCGCGTCAAAAGAGCCGGCGCGAAGATATCCCGAACGATCAGCCGTGTTGCCGCTGTTTGGCCAGTGCGATGCCGTTTGCCACAATCTCTTCCACAGTCCTGGTGGAGAAAAGGCCCGCGTCCGCCTCGTCCGCGCCGAGTTTGACGGCGGCGCGGAACGCCTCCATCTCCAACTGTTCCAGCCGGGCTGCCAAGGCCGCGTCCAGGACCGTATCGATGTCCTGACCGGTCAGCGTCTGCAACTGGGCCAGGCGTTCGGCGGTGCTGTCCTGGATGTCGATGCGTTGGGTCATGGCGAAAATATGCGGGCGGGAACGGCGTTTGTCCATTCCCGCCCGACTGCTTTACCCGTCTTACTTGATGCCGTCGCCCAGGGCCTGGTCGATCAGGGCCTTGGTCTCTTCCACGCCGTAAAGGGCGATGAAGCTGCCCATGCGGGGGCCCGTGCTCTGGCCCAGCAGCACCTCGTACAGGGCCAGGAACCAGGCGCGCAGTTCGGGGAAGGGATGGCGCTTGCCGATCTCGTAGACCTCGTTCTGCAGGGCCTCGGCATCGGCGGGCAGGCGGTCCAGCGCGGCCCGCAAATCCACCAGGGCGGCACGCTCCACGTCGGTGGGCGCGCGGTAGACCTTGGTCGGCTTCACCCGGTCCTGGTAATAGGCGACGGCGTAACCCACCAGCCGGTCCAGGAAGGGGCTGTTGGCGGGCGTGGCGGCGGGGGCGTAGCGGCTGATGAAGCCCCACATCACGTCCGCGTTCTCGGCATTGGCGGCACCCGCCAGGTTCAGCAGGATGCCGAAGGACAGGTTGGTCTTCAGCCGGTCGGCGGCCGTCGCCCACTCCGGCACCTGGCCGTTGTGGATGTGCCAGGCCGGGTTCTCCAGCGCCTTGGCCGGGTCTTCCGCCTTCAGCTTGTCGACGAAGGTCAGGTAATCATCGACCGCGCGCGGGATGACGTCGAAGAACAGCTTCTTGGCGGCGCGCGGCTTCTGGAACATGTAGAGCGCCAGGCTTTCCGGCGGGGCGTAGCGCAGCCACTCCTCCATCGTCAGGCCGTTGCCCTTGGACTTGCTGATCTTCTGGCCCTTGTCGTCCAGGAACAGCTCGTAATTGAAGCCCTCGGGCGGGGTGCCGCCCAGGATGCGGCAGATCTTGCTGGCGAGTTCGACGGACGGGATCAGATCCTTGCCCGCCATCTCATAGTCCACGCCCAGGGCGAACCAGCGCATGCCCCAGTCGGGCTTCCACTGCAGCTTCACATGCCCGCCGGTGACCGGCGTCTCGATCTTCTTCCCGTCCTCATCCTCGAACACCACGGTGCCGGCATCCGGGTTGATCTCCAGCATCGGCACCTGCAGCACGCGGCCGCTGCTGGGGCTGACGGGCAGGAAGGGGCTGTATGTGGCCCGGCGCTCCTCGCCCAGGGTCGGCAGCATCACGCCCATGATCTCGTCATAGTGGCGCAGCACGGCCAGCAAGGCGGGATCGAAGCGGCCGGAGGTGTACCAGTCGGTGCTGCTCTGGAATTCGTACTCGAAGCCGAAGCCGTCCAGGAAGGCGCGCAGGCGCGCGTTGTTGTGGTGGCCGAAGCTTTCATGCGTGCCGAAGGGGTCCGGCACCTTGGTCAGGGGCTTGCCCAGGTGCTCCGCCACCATCTCCCGGTTGGGGATGTTGTCCGGCACCTTGCGCAGGCCGTCCATGTCGTCGGAAAAGGCGAACAGGCGGGTGGGCACGCCGGGCGCCAGGCGCTGGAAGGCCTGGCGCACCATGGTGGTGCGGGCGACCTCGCCGAAGGTGCCGATGTGCGGCAGGCCCGAGGGGCCGTAGCCGGTCTCGAACAGGACATAGCCTTTGGGCGGGGCCTTGTCGCCGTAGCGCGCGACCAGTTTGCGCGCCTCCTCAAACGGCCAAGCCTTCGCCTCGCGTGCCAGTTCCTGTTCCGTCGCCATCGCGGTCACTCACGTCAAATCGAATGGAAAAAAGGCCCGCCTCCGCACGGTATGCCGAGTCGGGGCTCGGCACCGTATGCGCTGGCGGGTACCCGGTCAATTCGGGGTTTAGGCGTTGCCGCCCTGCGCCGCCGCGTCCTCGCCCGGTTCCAGCACCCAGCGTTTGCGGGCCTCGGCCAGGGTGCCGGTGGCGATACCCTCGCGCACGTCGCGCAGCAGGCGGTTCATGGTGGCGACGTTGTGGATGGACAGCAGTTGCATGACCAGCAGTTCGCCCGCCTTCAGCAGATGGTGGATGTAGGCGCGGCTGAAGGTGCGGCAGGCGTAGCAGTCGCAGGCCGGATCGATGGGGCCGGGATCGTCGCGGAAGCGGGAGTTGCGCATGTTCAGCCGCTCCCCCTTCGCCTTGGGCGCGAGCGCCCAGCCGTGGCGGGCGATGCGGGTGGGGCTGACGCAGTCGAAGGTGTCGATGCCCTGGATCACGCCGGCGAAGATGTCGCGGATGCCGCCGATGCCCAGCAGGTGGACGGGCCGGTCGGGATGGGTGTGGGGCATGGTCATGGCCACCACCTCATCCATCTGCGCCGTGTTGGCGCCCAGGCTGCCGCCCACGGCGGTGCCGAAGAAGGGGCGGTCCTTGGTGTATGTCGCGCTCTCCTTGCGCAAATCCTCATACACGCCGCCCTGGATGATGCCGTAGAGCGCCTGGGGCAGGCCGTTGTAGCTGAGGCCCCCGCCGCGGGCGAATTCCTTCAAGCTGCGGTCGCCCCAGCGGTGGCTCAGCGCCATGGACTTGGCGGTATAGGCGCGGTCGACGTGGAAGGGCGTGCACTCGTCGAACTGCACGATCAGGTCGGCGCCCAGCTTGCGCTGGATGTCGATGGACGATTCGGGGCTCAGGAACAGCTTCTCGCCGTTCATGTAGCTGCGGAAGGTGGCGCCCTTCTCGCTGATCTTCAGCAGGGTGGTCTCACGCGTCTGGGTGCGCCGGCCCTTGATCTCATCCGCGACCGAACCATGGCCCATGGAGAAAATCTGGAAACCGCCCGAATCGGTCAGCATGGGGCCGTCCCAGCCCATGAAGCGGTGCAGGCCGCCCATCTTGGCGACGATGTCCGCACCCGGCTGGATCATCAGGTGATAGGTGTTGGACAGGATGATGTCCGTCTTCTCCGCCCGCATCTGCTCCGGCGTGACACCCTTGATGGACGCCTTGGTGCCGCAGAAGATGAAATTGGGGGTGGAGATGGTGCCGTGCGGCGTCGTCAGCCGTCCCAGGCGCGCCCGGCTGTCCGGGGCCTTGTGGGTGATCTCGAACGAGAACCCGGGATAGGTGCTGCTGGGCATGGCGTCGGACGCGGCGTCGGGCATGGGGGCGACTCGGGAATAAAGAAAAAGGATCAGGCGGGAGATTTCGCCGCCAGATGCGGCGCCAGGGCGCGGCGCGACAGATACATGAAGGGCGTGTCCAGCAGGCTGGCCGCCACCCGCATCAGGTAGGTGCCCAGGATGTAGGTGAACACCAGGGCATGCCAATCGACCGGGTTGTCAGCGAAGACACGCCAGGCCAGCACGCTGAACACGGTATTGTCCACCAGGGCCGAGACCATGGTCGACCCGTTGTTGCGCAGCCATAGGTGCTTGGCGCCCGTAACCCCCCGGATCTTCTGGTAAATCCAGACATCGCACAATTGGCTGGTGAGGTAAGACCCCATGCCGGCGGCGAACAGCGCCGGGGCCGGCAGGAACATGGCGGCCAGATGCTCCTGGGTCGACAGCGCCCAGGCCATGTCGTCCCCCGCCTCCGCCGCATTCATGGGGCGGAAACCCAGGGTGATCAGCATCATCAGCGTGAACAGCAGATAGCCGGAGAAGCTGAGATAGATGCCGCGCCGGGCCGCGTCCCGGCCGTAATGCTCGGTCAGGATGTCGGTCGCGAGGTAGGTGGAGCTGAACAGGATCGTGCCCATGGCCACGGGGTGTTCATAGAAGGGGAACTGGACCGCCTTCAACACCTCGACGTTGGCGCCGACGATGGCAACGATGATGTAGATATAGAGGCCGGACTGTCCGAACAGCCGGGCGAGCGCCAAAATGGCGCTGAAACAGAACAGCATCTGACCGACCAGCAAAACCGCCGGCGGGACACCGTTCAGAAATTCGACCAGGGCTGCGGGGGAGAGCGTCATGGATCAGAGGCCCCAACCCGCGGGGTCAAGCAGCCGGCACGGGCGATGTCGATGAGGCGTGGGCGGCACAAGGGGCCGGCCCGAGAACGCCCAAGGGAATGACACCGTCAATGAACCTATCGACCGAGGATCAGGGCGGCACCCGTCTGGGGCCGCCCCATTCCCGGAAGGCGTGCGGTGCTTAGGCGGCGGCCTTGTTGGCCAGCACCTTGGCGATGCGGCGCTTCACGCGGCGCGCATCCAGCGACAGCTCGCTGTCACGCATGTCCAGCAGGGCGCTGTCCAGGCCGCCCTTGTGCTCGATCGTGCGGATGCCCTTGGTGGACAGGCGCAGACGAACCATGGTGCCCAGCGCGTCGCTCAGCAGCGAGGTCTCCTGGAGGTTGGGCAGGAAACGCCGGCGGGTCTTGTTGTTGGCATGGCTAACGTTGTTGCCGAACTGCAAACCCTTGCCGGTCACATCGCACTTGCGGGCCATAGGAACACCTTCACGGAATAACAAGAATAACGACCCCGGCGCACATCGCTCCGGAGGGAAGCGGCGATATAACCGAAGGGACGGCGGAGAGTCAAGGGCACCCCGGGGGAATTCAGGGGCCAATGGTCGGCATCCCTGCCATGGCCGGATGTAGAATCGGGCACAGAACAGGTAAGCGACTGACGGGGCCGCTATTGATGAAGGCGCCGGACCTTCGAGTCAAATGGCGCCCGTCTCATCTTGAACAAAGGATCGGGCTATTGTCGCTGGGCGACATCCAGGGAGGGACGTGTCAATCCCCCGCCCGCACCATCTCCAGGTCGATGCGATGGGGCTTGCCCTTGTGGATGAAGTCACCGACGAAGCTCAGCCTGTCCTTCTCGCGGGAATAGGTGATGGCCTCGCCCGCCTGAGCGCCCTGGCCGGTGAAGCGCACCCGTCCCAGGACACACTCCGTGGCCACGAAGACCACGGGGGTGGTCTTGTCCTCCCAGGCGCGGGCCAGCGTGCCGTCGAAATGGCGCAGGCGCAGGATGACTTGGGCGCCCTGCGTCGACAGGCTCAACGCCTCGATGAAATGGGGCACGCCTTCCTTGCCGGTTTCCCAGGCGCTGCCCGCCAGGTTGCCACCGGGCAGGACGACCCAGCGTTCCTCGCCGGCCGAATCGATGGTGGCGTTGCGCCACGTGCCCTCCAGCCAATGCAGGCCGGCCAGCGTGCAGTCCTCCGCCAGAGCCGGGTGCCCGATACCGAGGGAGAGGAGCAGGGCGGTTGTCAGCCAGGGACGCATCGTCATTCCGCTCGAGGATCCCCCGCTGTTGGTCAAGAACCGCTGCCGCGGAATCGCGCCAGCAGGGCGTGCGCCGCCATGGCGGGCGTTTGCGTCCCGGCCGTCACCGCCGCCTCCGCCGCCGCCAGGTCGGCGCGCACGGCGGGGTCGGCCATGAAGGCGGCCATCAGGCTTTCACGAATCTCGCTCCACATCCAGGATTGCGCCTGTTCCGCCCGGCGGCGGTCCAGCCCGCCGCTGGTGGCCGTCTGGCCGTCGCGGAACTGGCCGATGGTGTCCCACACCCCCTCCACCCCCTGGCTGGTGAGGGCGGAGCAGCTCAGTACCGGCACGCGCCAGTCGGGCACGCTTGGCCGCAGCAGGGACAGGGCGTGCCGGTATTCGGCCACGGTGTGGCGGGCCTGGGCGATCAGATCGCCATCGGCCTTGTTCACCACCACCAGGTCGGCCAGTTCCACGATGCCCTTCTTCAGGCCCTGAAGCTCATCGCCGCCGGCCGGCAGCAGCAGCAGCAGGAACAGGTCGACCATGTCGGCCACCGCCGTTTCCGACTGCCCCACGCCCACCGTCTCCACCACGATGACATCGAAGCCGGCGGCTTCGCATAACAGCATGGCTTCCCGCGTGCGCCGGGCGACGCCGCCCAGGGTGCTGCCGGCGGGCGAGGGGCGGATGAAGGCCTCGGGCTCCCGCGACAGCTGTTCCATGCGGGTCTTGTCGCCCAGGATGGACCCGCCGGTGCGCTGGCTGGACGGGTCGATGGCCAGCACCGCCACCTTGTGGCCGCGCCCGATGACATGCAGGCCGAAGGCCTCGATGAAGGTGGACTTGCCCACGCCCGGCACGCCGGTGATGCCCACCCGCACCGACCGCCCGCTGTGGGGCAGCAGC
Source organism: Azospirillaceae bacterium (assembly GCA_028283825.1). Classification (NCBI taxonomy): domain Bacteria; kingdom Pseudomonadati; phylum Pseudomonadota; class Alphaproteobacteria; order Rhodospirillales; family Azospirillaceae; species Azospirillaceae bacterium. The sequence continues at coordinate 2,116,060 of JAPWJW010000003.1, forward strand.
CGGGCCAGCAGGGCATCGGCCCGGGCGCGGTGATCGGCGCGCGTCGATTCCACCAGGGTGATGGCCCGCGCCAGGGCCCGCCGGTCGCCGGCCAGCAAGGGGGCGGCCAGGCCGGTGGCATCGGCGGGCGACTCGGGAAGAAGCGGGGTATCGGCGTTCATGGGGGAAACCAGCCTCAGGCGAATATCCTTATGGTTGCTCCATAGCCCAGAACTTTGGTCCGGGCGATTCCCGATGTCGAGGGTGGCTATAGCTTTGGAGGCCACTGGCGGGCCGTGTGCAAGAGTCGCAATATCCCCACGGTGTCGCCCGTTACGGCATAAATCAGGACATAATTCCGGTGGACGACCAGTTCGCGCGTACCAACGATGCGACCAGGCCGGCCCATGTCCGGATGATTGGGCAAGGACGCCGCTTTCTTCGCGAATGTCTCATCAAGATTCTGCGCGGCGATCACATTTTCCTGCGCGATGTATTCGTAAATCTCCTTACGGTCGATCCTTGCCGGGCGCGTCCAAACAAGTTTCACGACGCCTGGCCGGCCAGTTTGCGGCGGGTTTCAGCGCGCCAGGTTGCTGCCTCCGCTTCCATTTCTTCGGCGGATATCACATCGCCAGCATTGGCTGCATCGATACCAATCTGAACCTGGGCGCGAAACCAAGCATCATAACCGGCCGCATCGGTCCGCTGCCGTACGAAAGCGCGCATATAGTCGCGTAGTAACTGCGCGCCCGTGCGATCATTGGCCTTGGCAGCCTCGGCGAACTCGGCCTTCAGCGCCTCGTCCACACGAAAGGTGAAGGTCGTTTCAGTCATGAATCGCCTCTTGTGTTACGTGGTTTGTGCAGTGTAACGCATCGGCGCTATCTCAGATAGCATCCACTTGGGCAGCACTTAATGTCGCTGCGCCCTCCGCCACCGGATCCGCCGTCTGCTGGCGCGCCCACAGGGCGGCGTAGGCGCCGCCCAGGGCCAGCAGGTCGGCGTGGCGGCCGCGTTCGCGCACCCGGCCTTCCTCCAGCACGATGATCTCGTCGGCGTCCACCACGGTGGACAGGCGGTGGGCGATCACCAGGGTGGTGCGGCCGCGGCTGACCTCACGCAGATTGCGCTGGATCTCGCGTTCGGTGTGGGTGTCCAGCGCGCTGGTCGCCTCGTCGAACATCAGGATGGGCGGGTTCTTCAGGATGGTGCGGGCGATGGCCACGCGCTGCTTTTCGCCGCCCGACAGCTTCAGCCCGCGCTCGCCCACCGTGGTCTTCCAGCCATCGGGCAAGCCCGCGACGAAGCCGTCGATGTGGGCCAGGACGGCCGCGTGCTGCACCTCTTCCTGGGTGGCGCCGGTGCGGCCGTAGGCGACGTTGTAGCGGATGGTGTCGTTGAACAGCACGGTGTCCTGCGGGACGATGCCGATGGCGGCGCGCAGGCTGGCCTGCGTCACGTCCGTGATGTTCTGGCCGTCGATCAGGATGCGGCCGTCGTTGGCGTCGTAGAAGCGGAACAGCAGGCGCGACAGGGTGGACTTGCCGGCGCCGCTGGGGCCCACGATGGCGACGGTGCGCCCGGCGGGCACGGTGAAGCTGACGCCCTTCAGGATGGGGCGGCGGGCATCGTAGCCGAAGGACACGTTCTCGAACCGCACCTCGCCGCCGCTGACGGTCAGCGCCTGGGCGCCCGGCTTGTCCGCCACCTCGCGGTCCACATCCAGCAGGACGAACATCTTCTCCATATCGATCAGGGCTTCCTTCACCCCGCGATAGACGAAACCGAAGATGTTCAGCGGCTGGTACAGTTGCAGCAGATAGGTGTTCACCAGGACGAAGTCGCCCAGGCTCAGGCGCCCGGCCTCAATGCCGCTGGCGGCCATCCACATCACCACCACCAGGCCCAGGGCGATGATGAAGCTCTGCCCCACATTCAGGACGGACAGCGAGGTCTGGGTGCGCACCGCCGCCTTCTCATAGACCTGTAGCGCCTTGTCGTAGCGGTGGGCCTCATGCTCCTCATTGCCGAAATACTTGACGGTCTCGTAGTTCAGCAGGGTGTCGATGGCCCGCGCGCTGGCCTTGGTGTCGCTTTCCACCATCTGGCGGCGGATGCGGGTGCGCCAGTTGGAAATCAGGATGGTGAAGGCGATATAGCCCGCCACCGCCACGAAGGTGACCAGGGCGAACCAGACATTGAACAGCTTCCACAGGATGCCGGTGACCAGCAGGATCTCCAGCAGCGTGGGCAGGATGTTGAACAGGGCGGTGGACAGCAGGGTCTCGATCGCCTTGGTGCCGCGCTCGATGGACCGCGACAGGCCACCCGTCTGCCGTTCCAGGTGGAAGCGCAGCGACAGGCCGTGCAGGTGGCGGAAGACGCTCAGCGCCGCCTTGCGCATGGCGCGCTGGGCCACCCGCTCGAACACGCTGTCGCGCAATTCGCCGAACGCCAGCGACAGCACGCGCGCCAGGCCGTAGGACAGGATGGCCAGCACCGGGATCACGGCGGCGTGGGCGGCGATGCCGGCGCCCAATTGGTCGACCGCATGCTTGTAGAACACCGGGATGGTGACGCTGGCGGCCTTGGCCCCCAGCAGCAGAGCCATGGAGATGATCACCCGCCCGCGCGTGCCCCAGTCGCCCTGGGGCCAGATATAGGGCATCAGCATGGCCAGCGCCTTGCCCTCGCCCATCTCGGGCCGGGTGGGGCGCGCCTCTGGCTGGGGCGGGACGGCGGATGGCTGTGCGGCGTTCTGGGTCATGGGATATCAGATAGGGCGGCGGGGGCGGCGGTGATAGGGCCCAGGGGCATGGGGCCCCGCATGGGTGCCAGGATATGGGGGATCAGCGGTCACGCAGCAGGCCGCGGATGGCCTCGGCCAACAGGCGGTAGGCGCGGTCGTCGCCCTTGTCGGCATCGGCCGCCGCCTTGTCCGCCTGGGCGCGGAAACGACCGTAGCCGTGATCGCCCTTGCGGGCACCTTCGGCCAGCACCTGGTCCAAGGTTCGGGGCGTCTCGGCGGGCGCGGTCGGTGGGGCCAGTGGTTTGGGCGGTTTGGTCATGGCGCCCCATCATGGAAGCATCGCCAGCGCCGGTCCAGGCGGCACTTGGCGGTCGGGCGGGAACACCACGGTGACGCAGGTGCCGCCGCCGGGCGGGCAATCCACCATCAGCATCCCGCCGTGCAATTCCATCAGGCGGCGCACGATGAACAGGCCCAGGCCGCTGCCGCCGTGGCGGCGGCGCAGCGACGGTTCGGCCTGCAGGAAAGGCTGGCCCAGATTCTCCAGCACATGGCGGGAGATGCCGGGGCCGGTGTCGGTGACCGACAGGGCCAGGCCGTCCGCCCGGATGGTGGCGGCCACCGTGACCCGGCCGCCGTCGGGTGTGAACTTGGCGGCGTTGCCCAGCAGGTTCAGCAGCACCTGGCGCAGGGCGGTGGGGTCCACCATGGCGTGCAGGCCTCCGGCCCCCGGGGCCACGGTGACCTCCAGATGGCGCTGCAGGTTGCCGGCCTGGATCTGGCGCACGGCGATCGCGATCTCCGCCGCGATGTCCACCACCTTGTCCTCCAGCTCGAACCGGCCGGCCTCCATGCGCGCCACGTCCAGGATGTCGTTCACCAGATCCAGCAGGTGCAGGCCGCTGACCCGGATGTCCTCGGCATACTCGGCATAGCGCGGGTCGCCCACGGCGCCGTAGGTCTGCTGGGTGATCAATTCGCTGAAGCCGATGATGGCGTTCAGCGGCGTGCGCAACTCATGGCTCATGCTGGCCAGGAAGGCGGTCTTGCTGAGGCTGGCCATCTCCGCGTCCTGGCGGGCGCGGGCCAGCTGGCTTTCCGTTTCCTTGCGCACGCTGATATCGACCAGGGACCCCAGGGCGCGCCGCGGCCGGCCCTGGGCGTCCTGCACCACCTGGCCCCGGGCGTGGAACCAGCGGGTGACGCCGTCGGCGCAGCGCAGGCGCAGTTCCAGGTCGAAGGGCGCCCGGGTGTCCAGGTGGTCGCGTGTCGCGCTGAACACCCGCCGGCGCTCGTCGGCGGGTAGCAGGCGCAGCAGCGCATGGCCGGTGGCGCGTTCGTTCAATGGCAGGCGCAGCAGCGCCCGCGCCTGATCCGACAGGTGCAGATCGTCGTCGGCCAGGCGCCAGTCCACGATGCCAACCGCCGATCCGGTCACCGCCAGTTCATAGCGTTCCTTGCCCAGCCGCACCTCTTCCAGGGCGACTTGGCGGTCGGTCAGGTCAATCAGGACACCGACATAGCCGGCGGGACCGGCGGCTATCGGGGCCGCCTGGCACAGCACCCAAGCCAGCCGGCCGTCGGGGCGCGCCATCCTGAATTCTTCTGAAAAGAAGCCGCCGGTGGCGATGGCGGCTTCCCAGCATGCCCGTACCCGGTCGCGGTCCTCGGCATGGACCCATCCCCGTTCCATGGGGGTGGGAACGCCGGCCAACTCACGCATCTTGTCATTATGGAAGGTGACGGTGCCGGCGCCGTCGGCCTGGAAGATGCCGACGGGCGACATCTCCGCCAGGGTGGCATAACGCGCCTCGCTGACAACCAGGGCCTGGGCCTTCTCCGCGTCCGCCCTGAAGGTGCGCGTCAGCATGCGGTGCAGCAGCAGGGCCGTGACGATGACGAAGGCCACGCCCTTGGCCGGCCCTACCCAGGGACCCACCGGATGGCCACTGAACAAGGGCGGGAAAACGTCCAACACGAAGTCGGACGTCAGGATCCAGGTGATGCCCAGCAGGGCGTATCCCAGGCAAATCCGTGTCGCGGCACCCAGCTTCACCCTTGCCCCACCCCGCCGCACGGGTCCGCCCCCTCGAAAGGTGAGGGGGTGGGCCGTTCATTTCGCCGATGGGGGTACTGTAGGCCCGGGCGAGGGCCGTGCGCAATTGGAGTGCTTGGGGACTTAGAGCGGAACGCGATCAGGTGGAATCACCTGATCGCATCCTGCTCTAAGAGTCCGGCCCGGAATCGGATAGGTAGTTTTATGTCCTTGCCAATCTCCTGGTGAGGAGCTTGACGCTGGCAGTGAAGATCCAAGCCGTTGCGGTGTCGGTTCCCCGTTCGAAGTCCTTGGCGAGGCGGCGATTCCGGCCCAACCAGGCGAAGGTCCGTTCCACCACCCAGCGCTTGGGCAGGACGACGAAGCCCTGGGCGGTGTCGGATCGCTTGATGATCTCCAGGGTCCAATTACCCATGGTGGCCAGGGCGGTCTCCAACTTGTCGCCCGCGTAGCCGCCATCGGCGAAGACATGCCGCAGCCACGGGAACGCGGCGCGGATCGAAGCCAGTACCGAAGGAGCGCCATCGCGGTCCTGGATATCGGCGCCATGAACAACCGCACCAACCAGTAACCCATTGGTATCCGTGATGATATGGCGTTTGCGGCCTTTCACCTTCTTGCCTGCGTCATACCCACGCACGCCACCGGCCTCCGTGGTCTTGGCCGATTGGCTGTCGATCACCCCGGCGCTGGGGCTGGCCTCGCGGCCCATCCTTTCCCGCGCACGCATCAGCAGCAGATGGTTCACCCGCTTCCACGTCCCGTCGTTCCGCCAAGTGTAGAAGTAACGCTGTACCGTTGTCCGCGGCGGAAAGCTGTCCGGCAGCATCCGCCACGCGCATCCGCCCTCCAGCACGTAGAAAATCGCCTCCACCACCGACCGTAGCTCCACCTCACGCGGACGGCCCCGCCGGTACGCGACAGGAAGCGCCGGGCACAGGACGTCCCATTCTTCGTTCGTCAGATCGCTTGCATACTTCAGATGATCCCGCCGATACTGACGACGGGTGGTATCAGTCCACATAATCTTGGGATCCATTCTCGTCTTCGCAAACAGAACGAATCACAAGTGACTGATATCACTCCACTTATTTATGGGCCAGGCTCTAAGGCGCGCTCTGGTCGCCCAGGACGATATCGCCCCCGCCCGACTTGCCGATGCGCGGCGTGCCGGTGTGGTGGGCCAGGGTGATGGTGCCGCTGCCGCCCATGAACAGGCTGGGGTCCTTGGCGGTGCCGTCGAAGGTGAAGTCACCCCGACCCAGCACCGCCACCTTCATGGCGCTGGCGCTGCCGTCGGCGATGTGGACATCGCCCTTGCCGTTGATCACCGCCTCCACCACGCCGTCCACCCGGTCGGCGGAAATGTCGCCGCTGCCATAGACGGCCAGACGCAGGGCCTTGTTGACGGCACCCAGCGAGATGTCGGCCTGGCCCATCACCCGGAATTCAGCGTCCGACACCCGGCCCACATGCAGGTCGGCACGGCCGGCCACGATGAACTTCAGCGTCTCGGCCACTTCATCCACGCTGATGTCGGCGCTTTCGGTGACGTTGACCTGCAGCGACTTGACCTTTTTCAGCGAAATGTCGGCCTTGCGCACGTCCATGGTCACGTCGCCGTCCAGCGGGCCTTCCACCGTCAGGTCGCCGCTGACGCCGGTCACCGTCAGGTTGGTGTTGGCGGGCACGGTGATGGACAGGTCCACGGCCTTGCCGCCGCCCGACACACGCAGCACGCCATCGTCGGCGGACGCACGCACGGCACCACCGTTGCTGGTGACCGTCATGCTGGTGACGCTGGTCGACGGATGGATGACGGTGGACCCGTTGAGGCCCGACAGGCTCAAGGTCGCCTGGGCCGGGAATTCCTGCGTGGCGTTGCTGATGGCGCGGGCATCGCGGGCCGCCGATCGGGCGGCCTCGGCGGCGGCCATGGCCTCGCTCTTGATCTTGCCGATGTCCACCGACCGCATCGCCTCTTCCACGTCGCGGCGAATCTGGTCGGCGTCGGACCGGCTGATGGGGCTCACCGGTGACGGTTCCGCCAGGGGCGACGGGGCCGCCGGCGCGTCGGGGGGCATGGGCGGCATCGGGGGCATGGGCGGCATCGCGTCCGACATGCGGGACTTCGCCTTGACCATGTGGACCGAATGCGACCGGTCCATATGCCCGCCCACCAGCAGGAAACCCAGGGACCCGACGGCGATGACAAGGGCAATGACCCCGCCGGCCGGAATGCCGGGCGTCAGGCGGGGACGGGGCGACGCGATACTGGTTTCCATGGGGCGTACCCTGCGCGACATCGTAGAATTCCCCCGACTATTAGCCACCTGAGCCGTCCTGTCCGCAGTGTTTGCCGAACCGTTACACTTTTAACCCGCCCGTTACATGACTTCCAGTAGAGCTGGTGGCGATTACCAACCCAACCGGTTCATGACGCCCGCCACCCGCAGGCCCGCCTGGGCGGTCAATTCGGCCAGACGGCCCAGGTCGGGCATGTCCGTCAGCGGATCGGCCACGCCCAATTCCTCGCGGTGGATGCCGCCGGCGATCAGCAGGCCGTCGATGCCGGCGGCGTTGGCGCCGGCCATGTCGGTGCGCAGGCTGTCACCCACCGCCAGGATGCGGCTGGGATGGATGCTACCCAGCAGATCGAAGCAGCGGGCGTAGACGCCCGGATAGGGCTTGCCGTGCTGGCGCACGTCGCCGCCCAGTTCCTCATAGCGGCGGGCCAACTCACCGGCGCAGATCACCAGCTGCGGGCCGACATGCACCACCAGATCCGGATTGGCGCACAGCATGGGCAGGCCGCGCGCGGCGCAGGCGGCCAGAATGGGCTCGTAATCCGCCAGGGTCTCATCAAAATCCACGATGCCGGTGTTCAGTACGAAGTCGGCCTCATTCGGCGTTTCCACCCGCACCCGGCCGGGCAAATCTCGGTAGACGCCGGCGTCGCGGTCGGGCCCGATGTGCAGCAGTTTCGGCCCCAAGGCGGCGTGCCAGGCGTCCGGAGGATCGCGCAGCGCGTCGTGCGTCGCCTCGCCCGAGGTCAGCAGCGCGTCGTAATGATCGGGCGTCAGGCCCATTTCCACCAGGCGCGCGGCGGCGGCATCCACCCGGCGCGGCGCGTTGGACAGCAGGCAGACGCGCTTGCCGGCGGCACGCAGCGTCGTCAGGCATTCCGGCACGCCGGGATAGGGCTGGATGCCGTCATGCACCACCCCCCACAGGTCCAGGATGAAGCCGTCGTAGCGGTCGGCCAGCTGCGACAGGCCCTGGTAATGCGGGATGGTCGGGATAGGCATGGGGGTCTCAAGCAGCGTCATTGCGGGGCGGGGCGGCGGGCCAGGCGGGGTTCGCCGAACAGATAGCCCTGGCCGAAATCGATGTAGAGGTCCAACAGGTCCAGCAGTTGCTGGTCCGTCTCGATCTTCTCCACGATCAGGTCGATGTTGTTGCGGTCCAGCTGGCGCTTCAGCAGCGTCACCTTGTCCGGGTTGGCGAAGCGGCCGTCGGGGTCCAGCAGGCGGGCGGCGTCCAGCTTGACGAAGCGGATCTCATGCGCCGCCAACTGGTCCCAGTCCACGTCGAAGCGGTCCACCTGATCCATGGAGAAACGGAAGCCCAGGCTGCGCAGCCCGTCCAGGAAGCCGGTGGCGAAGACGTCGCCCTGCATCAGGTCGGCCTGGCTCAGTTCGAACACGATCTTCTGCACCAGGTTGGAATGCTGGCCCATGAACTGCACGAATTCCCGCATGAAGGTGCCGTCGTTCAGGGTGGCGGCGGAGATGTTGCAGAAGAAGCCGACGTTCTGGTGCCGCTTCTCCGTCTCGCGCAGCAGCTGGACGCAGCGGAACAGCAGCAGGTTGTCGATGGGCGCCAGCAAATTGTGGCGCGCCGCCACGCCCAGGTAGCGGTCGGGCGTGAGATAGCTGCCGTCCTCCAGCCGGATGCGGGAGAACACCTCATAATAGCGGTGCTTGCGCTGCGGCAGGCTGACGATGGGCTGCAGGAAGATGTCCACCCGGTCGGACCGCAGGGCCTCGCGGATGCCGGCCATGACCGGGGCGTCGTCGTCCACCGGTGCGCCCACCAGCGCCTCCGCCCCCGGCAGCGGGCCATAGGCGGACCCCAGGCTGGGCAGGGGCGGGACCGGGCGGGCGGGCGGTGGGACGGGGGCCACGGGGGCCGGAGCCGCGGCGGCGGGGGCGACCGCCATGGGTGCGGGGGCGGCGGCCTGTACCGGCATCTGGCCGGCCAGGGTGCGCAGCATGCGGGCGTCGCTGACCACGGCCGCCACGGCGTCGTCGGCCTCATCCGGGCGCATCAGGCGATCCAGCGCCGCCAGCACGTCGCGCTGACGGTCCAGCAGGCGGTCCAGGCGATGCTCCAGCCGCTCGGCCTGCTCCATACGGGCATAGAACTCATGCAGCAGGCCGCCGAAGACGAACACCACCAGGCCCATCAGCAGGCCATAGGATCGGTCCACGCCCAGCCCCGCCAGCGGCAGGACCAAGGCCACGGCCAGGGCCACAGCGACGTAGCAGGCGGCGAAGATGATATGGCGCAGCACGGTCATATGCATGTCCCCTCAGGCGCCGGAGTGTTGAGTTGCCTCAGACGCCGGCGGGGCCTCCGCCCCTTGGCTCATCCTCAATTTCCAGTCCGCTAACGCTACCCGGAAATCTCCGGCGGCCCCGGTCGGGGCCTAGGAAAACTTGGTGATTGTTCCCGTTCAGCGATGATCCGCGCCCACGGCCTGGCCGATGCTGGTGAAACCGTCGCGGCGCAGCAGATCGACCAGGTCGCGCTTGATGACCGTCACCAGGCCCGGCCCCTGGTAGATCAGGGCGGAATAAAGCTGGATCAGGCTGGCGCCGGCGCGGATCTTGGCATAGGCCTGGGCGCCCGATCCCACGCCGCCCACGCCGATCAGCGGCAGCTTGCCCCCCGTCAGGCGATAGAAGTCGCGCAAGACCGCCGTCGCCTTTTCGAACAGCGGCTGGCCGCTAAGGCCCCCGGTTTCCGCCCGCAGGTGCGGCGGCAGACTGTCGGGCCGCTCCAGCGTGGTGTTGGTCACGATCAGGGCGTCGATGCCGCTGGCCAGCGCCACCTCCGCCACGTCCAGCTTGTCATCCTCGGTCAGGTCCGGCGCCACCTTCAGCAGCAGGGGCGTGCGGCTCGTGCCCCGCGCCTCCAGGCAGGCGGCCAGCAGGTCGGTCAGGGCCTGGCGGCCCTGCAGCGTCCGCAGGCCCGGCGTGTTGGGGGAGGAGACGTTGACCACCAGGTAATCGGCGGTGGGCGCCAGGCGGCGGATGCTGGTGACGTAGTCGGCCGCCGCGTCCTCGCTGGTCTTGTTCTTGCCGATGTTGACGCCGACGATGCCGCGCCGGCCCGCCGCCCGTCGCGCCTCGATCCGGGCGGCGAAGGCGTCCAGCCCCTCATTGTTGAAGCCGAAGCGGTTGATCACCCCCTCCGCCTCCACCGCGCGGAACAGGCGCGGCTTGGGGTTGCCGGCCTGCGGCTTGGGCGTAACCGTGCCGGCCTCCACGAAGCCGAACCCCATGCCCAGCATGGCGTCCGGCACCACGGCGTTCTTGTCGAAGCCGGCGCCCAGGCCCACGGGGTTGGGGAAGGTCAGGCCCAGCAGGGTCTGCGCCAGTGCGGGGTCATCGGCGCCACCGGCCCCGAACAGGGCGCCGGGCATCAGGCCGGATTTCAGCAGGGTGACGGTCAGGTCGTGCGCCCGCTCCGCCTCCATGGCGAACAGGATGGGACGGGCAAGGCGATAGGCCAGGCTCACTTCGGGGCCCCTTCAAGCACGTGGGCGGGGAAGACGTGGCGCCCGTCGGCGCCCAGCGGCAGCGGGTCGGCGCGGCGCACCGCCGCCACCGGCAGGATGCCGTAGAGATGGGGAAACAGCTGGCCGCCGCGTGACGGTTCATACTTCAGGGCGTCGCCCAGCGGGGCCGGATCCACCGTCAGCACCAGCAGGCCGGCCTGTCCGGCGCGGTGCTTGGCGGCACTCTCCACGATCTGCCCGGCCGTGGAAAAGTGGATGAAGCCGTCCGCCTGGTCCTGCGATGACCCCGGATAGCCGCCCGACACCTGGGCGGCGGCCCATTCATCCTCACGGCACATATGGAAGATCAGATCGTTTTTCGGTGTGGGCATGGGCGTCGGCATGGTGTTGGTCCCCGTCTGGGCGCGACCCTAGATTATTTTTCCGCCGGGCGTGATGGGAAATGCACGAATAGGCCCTTGAGGGGCGATGCAGGGGTGTGCGGGATGCCTTTTGGCGGGCAGGGCGAGGCAGGATGAGAATTCGCCCATTTGCAAATTGAGAAGAGTGATGGGGCGTCGTCGCAAAATGACATTACCACCGCGCTGAAATTTTATGACCGACGGTGCGCAGCAATCGCAAAGCGGCCGATTCCTTTGGTTCCGTGGGGCCCGCCGGCATGACCTTTCGATAGCTGTCGCATTGGCACCCGGTTTGCGTCTTCCCGTCCGGACTTTATCAACGGTGGAGGACGGCCATGGGCCAACTGGACACGTCGCGTGTGACTGAACAGGGCGCTTTCCTGAACCTCGGGTCGGGTGAGGCCCGCATGGGCGACGCCGGCGTGGTCACCCACACCCAGGCGCCGCTGAAACCCACCACCGAGATGCTGACGGCCGGCGCGCGCGCCGGCGGGGTGAGCGTGGAGGTCGCCTGGGCGATCTACACCACCATGCTCAAGGCGATGTGATCCGCTTCGGTTTTATTGCGGAAATCCAAGATGTTGCTGGCGTCGTCGGGCGGTTTCCGGACAGGAAACCGCATCGATTAAGACGGATCCTGCAACATAAGGATTAACGTTAGCTCAGTCGATCCCGCACCGTTGCCCGGCCTAATCTTCCAGGAAAAGGCGATCAGGGCGGCGTGCATCCGTCCCTGCGCTGATCAGGGAGGGATATCAGGTCCAGGTGTGGGTGGTCCCGACTCGGGAGGGAGCGCTCCGCGACAGGCATGGCTCCACAAGGGTGGCGCCCAAGCATATCCGCACATTTTGAACGTTCGCCGGCCGGTCTTCCTCCCAAGGGTTCCGGTCTCCGGCAGGTTCGCGCCTGCCCTCGGCGTCGACGAGGCCCCCCGGCGGACGGGTGGTGCCCGTGCAATGGCTTGTCATGACCGGGCACCGTGCGAAGACGCGGGCCCGGAACGGGAGGGTACCGGGTGATGGAATTAGGTGGAAAGCGCATAGGGTGGTGGATGGCGGGCACCGGCATGGTGGCGCTTTGCGCCCTCATGTGCCCGGGACGGCCGTGGCCCAGGTCCTGCCGGCGGCGCCGGCGGTCCAGCAGGGGGCGGCACCCCAGGGCGCGCCGCAGCAGGATCCCGACATGCTGAACGGCATCCAGGAAATCGTCGTCACCGCGCAAAAAAGGTCGGAAAACGCGCAGAATGTGCCCATCGCCATCACCGCCTTGAACCCGGAGGCGATGGCGGCGGCCGGCGTGACCGACACCAGCGACCTGAAGTCGCTGACCCCGGGGCTGAACTTCAACACCAACCTGGGCGGCTTCGGCCAGCCACGCGTGCGCGGCGTCGGCACCACCGCCACCGGTCCCGGCATTGAGAACCCGGTCGCCACATATGTGGACGGGGTCTATATCGGCTCCTCCGCCGGTGCCCTGTTCGCGCTGAACGACGTGGAACAGGTGGCGGTGCTGAAGGGGCCGCAGGGCACCCTGTTCGGCCGCAACGCCACCGGTGGCCTGATCCAGGTGACGACCAAGGAACCCACCCAGGACTTCCACGCGGATGTGGAGGGCACCTACGGCAACTACGACACCTTCCAGGGCAGCGCCTTCCTGTCCGGCGGCATCACCGACACGGTGGCGGTCAGCCTGGCGGCCTTGCGCGAGGACCAGCGCGATGGTTATGGGAAGAACCTCTACAACGGCCAGGACGTGCAGAACCACGACCAGAGCGCCGTGCGGGCCAAGATTCTGTGGAAGCCGGACGCCGACACCAAATTCCTGCTGTCGGCGGATTATGAGACCTACCACGCCGCCGACCCCGCCATCCGCACCTACGGCCTGACCACTCTGGGCACGCCCACGCCGGGCGGCCCCTACGACATCGACCTGGACGTCCAGCCCTTCCTGCAAACCCGGCAGTGGGGCACTAGCCTGACCGCGCAGCACGACTTCGACAATGTCGAGGTGCTCAGCATCACCGCCTACCGCAACTCCTACTTCCACACCATCTTCGACGCCGACCAGATACCGGTCACCGGCCTGGTCCTGAATGAGACCCAGCGGGACCAGCAGTTCAGCCAGGAACTGCAAGTGCAGTCCATCGGCGACGGCCCGTTCAAATGGACCGCCGGCCTTTATTATTTCTGGTCGAAGGGGCTGTACGATCCGCTCAGCACCAGCGGCGCCTTCCTGTCATCGCCCACCTTCCCGCTGACCCGCACCGACCTGTATGTGGACCAGTCGCTGAATTCCTACGCCGGGTTCGCCCAGGGGACCTACGCCCTGGACGACGCCACCAACCTGACGGCGGGTCTGCGCTACACCGTCGACCAGCGCGCCATCACGGAAAACCAGACCCTGACCGTTGCCGGCTTCCCGGTGGCGGAGGCGCCGGTGGATGATGCCAAGACCTTCGACAAGCTGACCTGGCGCCTGTCGCTGGACCATCGCTTCTCCCCCGAACTGCTGGGCTACATCTCCTATAATCGGGGGTTCAAGAGCGGCTCGTTCGCGCCCGACACCTTCCCGGTGGAGGCGCTCAAGCCCGAGACCCTGGATGCCTATGAGGTGGGGCTGAAGTCCGACCTGTGGGACCGCCGCCTGCGGGTCAACGTGTCGGCCTTCTATTACGACCAGACCAATCTGCAGGTGAACCAGATCGTCCAGGGCGTGCTGCTGGTCTACAACGCCAGCGGTGCCACCAGCTACGGCATGGACGCCGACGTGCAGTTCCAGGCGACCAGCCATCTGACCCTGAACGCCGGCCTCAGCCTGCTGCACGCCCGGTACAAGGAATTCGAGAACGCGTTCGAACTGTTCCCGCTGGCGACGGGCGGCAATTCCTTCGACCAGAACGGCAACGCCACCGGCAAGCAGTTGCAGAACACCCCGGCCGTCACCGTCAATGCCGGCGCCAGCTACGACATCCCAACCGCGGTCGGCAAGTTCACGCTGGCCGGCAATTACTATTACAACGGTGGTTATTACGCGGACCCGCAGAACCGCACGCGCCAGAATTCATACAACACCCTGGACGCTTCGCTGACCTGGGCGTCGAACGACGGCCAATACACCGCGCGCCTGTGGGGCAAGAACCTGACGGATGAGTTCTATACCCAGCAGGTCAACCCACTGAACGTGGGCGACAACTGGGTCGCGGCCCCGCCACGCACCTACGGCCTGACCCTGGGCGTGCATTTCTGATCAATAAGGCGTCCCTCAGGCGCCGGGCGCGGCCATCCGGCCGCTGGGCTTGTCCTCCCTTTCCGGTCCGCCTGCGGTTCCCCGGAAAGGTCCGGCGGCTGCGGTCGCAGCCTACAGCGGCATGGGGTTCGTCCCATGCCGCTGGCATCAGTCGAGATCGAAGCCCTGGAGGTGGAAGGGCTCATCCCCCCAGGGATCCCGGCCATTGTCGTCCATGGGCGGACCGCCGGGCAGCATCGGCGGCGGTGGGGGCGCCAATTGCTCCGGCCCTGCATCCGGCATATGCAGGAACTCCCGCGTGATGCGCACAGCCTCGGCCAGGCCCACGCGCTGTGGTTCCACCCCGCCGGGGAAGGCGCCCTTCAGCCGGCTGGGCATCATCGGGTCCAGCAGGACGAAGACGCCGGTGTCGTCGGCCCGGCGCACCAGCCGGCCGAACGCCTGGCGCAGGCGCAGGCGGGTGATCATGTCGTCGTAATGCCGGCGCCGGGCGGTGCGGTCGAAATATTCCCGCCGCGCCTTGTGCAGGATGTCCGGCCGGGGCCAGGGCACGCGGTCGAACACGATCAGGCGCAGGGACCGGCCGGGCACGTCCACGCCATCGCGCACCGCGTCGGTGCCCAGCAGGCAGGCGTTATCCTCCCCCCGGAAAATGTCCACCAGGGTGGAGACGTCCAGCCCATCCAGATGCTGGGACAGCAGGGGCAGGCCGGCGGCCTCCAAGGGCGCGCCGATGCGTTCATGCACGGCGCGCAGGCGCTGCACGGCGGTGAACAGGCCGATGGCGCCGCCGCCCGACGCCAGGAACAGCTCGCGATAAGCAGCCGCCACCTGGGCCAGATCGTCCTTGCGCACGTCGTTGACGATCAGGACGCGCGTCTGCTTGGCATAGTCGAAGGGGGACGGCACCTGGGCGCGCAAGGCCGGGCGCGGCAGGTGGATGGCGCCGGTGCGCGCCTGGGCCGCCTGCCAGTCGGCCTCCACATCGCCGGTGCCGTCCGTCAGGGTGGCGGAGGTCATGACCAGGCCGTGGGCCTGAGCCGCCAGGATCTGCGCCAACGGCCAGGTGGGGTCCACCCAATGGCGGTACATGCCCACGTCCAGGTCGCGGCCGTCCTGCCGCTCCACCCCGAACCAGTCGACGTAGCGGTTGGGCGGCTCCTCCGCCAACGCCGCCAGCATCTGGCGCCAGCCGCCGATTTCATTGGCGGAGCGGCGCTTCAGGCTGCGGGCGATGGCGTCGATGCGGCGGCGGGTGTCGCTGTCCAACTCATCCGACTCGTCATCCAGGCGTTCGCGCAGCCGGTCGGCCAGGGCTTCCAGCGGGGCCGACAGTTCCCCTAGCGCGGATGACAGCGCCTGCGCCGCCTCCAGCACCCCGTCCACCAGGGGCTGGACCTCCACCTCCAGGCTGTAGGGATTGTCCGGTCCGTGGGCGCGGGCATAGACCTGGCCGCGCACCTGCGCCAGGAAGGCCTCCGTCGGGCCCACCGGCTCGCCCCCGCCCACGCGCTGGGGC
Organism: Azospirillaceae bacterium; assembly: GCA_028283825.1. Taxonomy (NCBI): domain Bacteria; kingdom Pseudomonadati; phylum Pseudomonadota; class Alphaproteobacteria; order Rhodospirillales; family Azospirillaceae; species Azospirillaceae bacterium. The sequence goes on from JAPWJW010000003.1 coordinate 2,131,819, forward strand.
CAGGCCTCGCCCGGCAGCTTGTGGGCGGCGCGCGCGACCTCATCCAGCAGGCGGGCGGCGTGGTCATCGCCGCCGATCAGATCCTCCACCCGGCGGCGCAGGCCGCGCGCCCGGCTGCGCCCGCCGCTTTCCGCGCCCAGCAGCCAGCGGCGCAGCTCCGCCGTCTCGAACCCTGTCAGGTGGCCGGCGAAGGCGTTGTCGGCGGCGTCGAACACATGATGGCCTTCGTCGAAGACATAACGCGTGGGCACATAGGCGTCGTCCCCGCCACCCAGGGCCGCCTGGATCATCACCAGGGCATGGTTGGCGATGACGATGTCGGCCCGGCGCGCCCGGCGCACGCTCTTCTCGATGAAGCACTTGGTGTAGTGGCTGCACGCGCTGTAGACGCATTCGCCCCGCCGGTCGGCCAGCGCCAACGTGCGGCCCTTGCCCAGCAGATCGACCAGCCAGCCGGGGAAATCGCCGCCCTGCATGTCGCCGTCGCGGGTGCTGGCCGCCCAGCGCGCCATCAGGCCGATGGCCACGGCGTATTGCTGGTTGGCGGTGGCCACCCCCGCCGCCTCCTCCAGGTTCAGCAGGCAGAGGTAGTTTTCCCGCCCCTTGCGGATCACGACCTTGCGCGCCTTGGTGGCCGGGTCCAGGTGCAGGCGGTCCATCTCCTTATCGATCTGGTGCTGCAACTGGCGGGTATATGTCGAGATCCAGACGGGGCCCTTGTTCTTCTCCGCCCACACCGTGGCCGGCGCCAGGTAACCCAGGGTCTTGCCGACGCCGGTCCCGGCCTCCGCCAGCACCAGGTTGGGCTCACCCTCCACGTCGCGGGGGGGTGAAGGCGGTGGACACCGCACTGGCGTAGTCCGACTGCTGTGGCCGGGGTTCGGCCGCCTGGCCGCTCATCACCATGTCGGCCAGGCGGCGGCGCGCCTCGGCCTGTTCGACCGGCAAATGGCCGGGCGGCGGCTCCGGCGCGTCGGCCTGCCATTCCTTCATGCCGGCCCACACCTGGTAGGCGCGGATGGCACCGCCGCGCCAGCGTGCCTTTTCCGGCCCCGCGGGCGCGCCCAGGGCCGCCAGCACCAGGGGCGACCACAGCCAGCCACCGCCCCGGTCGTCATTGTCGCCCCCGCCCATGGCCCAGGCCAGGCCGATGGGGTCCGACCGCTCATCATGGATGGGGCCCATCAGTTCGCGCAGCAGGGCCTCGGCCGCGCGCACCAGGGTCAGGGCCTCAGCCTCCGCATCCTCGGGTCGCGGCAAACCCAGCGCCTGGGCCAGGCCGCGCGGCGTGGGCAGGCAGAAGGTGGCCGGCCGCACGAAGGCGTACAGCTCCAGCAGGTCATAACCCTGCAGCAGCCGGTCGGTGCCCAGGCGCCGCGCCGTGGCCCGCGCATGGCACAGCAGGTGGGGTTTGGCGCTGGCCCGCCGCGCCGCCTCCCCCTTGTCGATCAGTTCCACCTCGCCATCGGCGCTCAGCCACACCGCCTGGCGCGCACCGGGGATCAGGGCCGGCGCGTCGGGTACCAGCAGGCGCCGCGGCCCGGTCGGGGCCGACACCAGGCTGGCCGGCGGGGGCTTGGAACCGGTGGAGGAGGGGGGGGACTCGGTCATGGCGGCGGAGTATAGACGGCGCCCAGCGTCATTTCATGAACAAAAGCGGTACGGCTGATGGGCGATGGCGGGAAAACGTTTGGTGATATTGTCTTGGCCGCGCCGATACCCTAAGTGGTGTGGCATTTCCGGTGGCATGTCGGGGGAAGCGTCATGGGCCTGGACGAGATTGTCGCCGACGGCACGGCATGGGCGGACGGCGCCCTGGTGCTGATGGCGTTCCTGGATGATGAGATTTATTTCAACGTGACCGGCGCGTCCGACCTGCCGCCGGCCGAACTGGCGCGGGCGGCCTACGCGGGCAAGGTGGCCATCCAGACCGCCAAGCTGCCGGCCGGGGTCATGCCCGTCCTCCATACTTCCAGGCGCGACGCGCGGTTGAAAGCGCCCTACGCCGGCCTTCCCCTGCGTGAGGCGTTGATCATGGTGCTGCGCATGTCGGGCACCGACGGCATCCTGCTGCAAAGTAGCGGCAGCAGCTGGACCATCGTCCTGCGGGACGGCATCGCGGCGCTGGATTTGGCACCCCGGCACCTCCCGCCCGCGCATGCGTGAGGCGGTCAGATAAAGGGGGCGGCCAGTCCTTCCTGCGCGAAGGTCCGCTGCACGGCGGGGCGGGCCAGCAACTCGGCGCACAGCCGGCCCAGGTGGGGCAGGTCGCGCGGCGGGTGGGCGAAGTTGCGGCCCCAGCGCACCAGCATCAGTAGTAGGAAATCGGCGACGGTGACGTGGTCGGCGGCGATGTAGGGCCGCCCGGCCAATTCCCGGTCGATCAGCGCGAACATTTCCCCCAGCCGCCGCTCCGCCGTGGCCTTGGCGTCGGCGGCGTTGCTGGGGTCGGTCACGTGCTGTTCCGGGTAATAATAGACGCGGTATTCCGGCTGGATGGTGTTGGTCAGGTGGAACAGCCATGTCAGGAAACGGCCGCGGCCGGGCGTTCCCGGGGCGGCGGCCAGGCGGGATTCGGGGTGTTGGTCCGCCAGGTACAGCAGGATGGCGGCGGTCTCGAACACCGTCTCGTCACCGTCCAGCAGGGTGGGGATGCGGCCGGTGGGGTTGCGGGCCAGGTAGGGGGCCGACTTATGCTCGGCATTGGTCCGGTCCAGCAGCGCCAGTTCATAGGGAACGCCCAGTTCCTCCAGCGCCATGTGCGGAGCCAGGTTGGCATTTCCCGGGAAATAGAACAGCGTATAGGCCATGGACGGATCCCCCTCAGTGAAAGCCGGCGCCCGACGCCGACCGCAGCAGCGCGCGATGCTATGGCGTGTGTTGCGCTGGGCACAATACGCGGCTCTCGCAGGGGTGGTGTTCACCTTGGCCTGGGTCGGCCTCTATGCCGTCATGGATCCGCCGGGCACGCCCCTGATGCTGATTCGCCGCATGCAGGGCGTGCCGACCCGGGGTTGGACGCCCGTGGCCCTGGACCACATCGCCCCCTCCCTGCAACGCGCCGTCATCGGGGCGGAGGACAGCCGGTTCTGTTCCCACCACGGCGTGGACTGGGACGCGGTGGACGCGGCCCTGGATGAGGATGAGGACGGGCACAAGCTGCGCGGCGCCAGCACCATCAGCCAGCAGACGGCCAAGAACGCCTTCCTCTGGCCCGGCCGCACCTGGGTGCGCAAGGGCGTGGAATTCGGCTTCACCGAACTGATCGAACTGGTGTGGGGCAAGCGCCGCATCCTGGAGATGTATCTGAACATCGTGGAATGGGGCGACGGCATCTATGGGGCGGAGGCGGCGTCGCGCGCCTATTTCGGTGTGTCGGCCAGCGCGCTGTCGTCGTCACAGGCGGCCGCACTGGCGGCCGTGCTGCCCAGCCCCCGGAAGTGGAGCGCCAACCACCCCGGTGCCTACGTTGCCCGGCGCATCGGCATCCTGGAACAGCGGGCGGCCCTGGTGGCGCGTGATCGCCTGGACGCATGCCTGCATCGCTGAGGTGCCCGCCCGCGTCTATGCGACGCCGTGGCGCGTGAATGGACCCTGCGGCATCCCTTGTGCCCAGGCCTGAGAATAACTATTAATTCGAGGGTGGCCCGGATATCCGGGACGATCCTCGATTCTTTGAGGGCCCCTCCAGGGGACCCAAGGCGTACGCGATGCAGCCCTCACCCCGTCCCGCCTCATCCGCTTCACCGGCGGAGGACGCCATTCCCGCCGACGCCCGGCCCTTGAGCCTGGCCAAGCGGGGTGAGGTCGGCCGGGTGGTGCGGGTGGGCATCGATGGCGAAATCCACGACAGCCTGAACGCCGATGAGCTGGAGCGCCGGCTGCTGGAGATCGGCTTTGTCGAGGGCGCGCGGGTGGAAATCCTGCATGAGGGCCTGTTCGGCCGCGACCCCATCGCCGTGCGGGTGGACGACATGCGCGTGGCCCTGCGCCGCCGCGAGGCCGAGGCCATCCTGGTCACCCGCTGGACCGCTGAAGCCGCCGCCCCCCTGAAGATCATCGCCGAAGACAGCCGTTCATGAACCTCGTCGCCACTGCGCCGCGCATCGCCCTGGTCGGGAACCCGAACTGCGGCAAGACCGCCCTTTTCAACGCGCTGACCGGCAGCCGCCAGAAGGTGGCCAACTACGCCGGCGTGACGGTGGAGCGCAAGGAAGGCAGCTTCAGCACCCCGGCCGGCCGCCGCATCCAGGTGCTGGACCTGCCCGGCACCTATTCCCTGCGCGCCCGCAGCCCGGATGAGGAGGTGACGCGCGACGTCGTGCTGGGCCGCTTCCGGGGTGAGGCGGAACCCGACGTGCTGGTCTGCGTGGCCGACGCCACCAACCTGCGCCTGGTGCTGCGCCTGGTGCTGGAACTGAAGATGGTGGGTCGCCCGCTGGTGCTGGCGCTCAACATGTTCGACATCGCCAAGCATCGCGGCATCGAGATCGACGTTGACCGCCTGTCCCGGGAACTGGGCGTGCCGGTGGTGCCCACCGTGGCCGTGCGCAAGGCCGGCACGGTGGATTTCCTGAAGACCATCGACAGCATGGCCGATGGCCTGGCGACGGCGACGGCCGGGACCAACACCTGGCACGAGCCTTCGGCGGAAGAGGTGCGCGCCACCCACCGCGAGGCCGACCGCATCATCAAGCTGGCGGTGCGCCCGCCGACGCGTCCCGACACCTGGACCAGCCGGCTGGACCGGGTGCTGCTGAACCCGGTGGCGGGGCTGCTGATCCTGCTGACCGTGCTGTTCTTCATGTTCCAGGCGGTGTTCACCTGGGCGCAGCCGGTTATGGACGCCATCAAGGCCGGGTTCGACTGGCTGGGCGCCTGGGTCAACGGCACCATGCCCGACGGCATCCTGCGCGGCCTGATCTCCGACGGCGTCATCGCCGGCGTGGGCAGCATCGTCGTCTTCCTGCCGCAGATCGTCATCCTGTTCACCTTCATCATCCTGCTGGAAGATTTCGGCTACATGCCGCGCGCGGCCTTCCTGATGGACAAGATCATGGGCGGCGCCGGCCTGCACGGCCGCGCCTTCATCCCGCTGCTGTCCAGCTTCGCTTGCGCCATCCCCGGCATCATGGCGACGCGGGTCATCGACAATAGGCGCGACCGCCTGGCCACCATCATGGTGGCGCCGCTGATGACCTGTTCCGCCCGCATCCCGGTCTACACCCTGATCATCTCCGCCTTCGTGCCGGACCGCACGGTGGGCGGGGTGTTCGCGCTGCAGGGCCTGGTGATGTTCGGCCTCTATGCCGCCGGCATCCTCAGCGACGCTGGTGGTGGCCTTCGTCATGCGCCGCCTGGTGTGGCGGGGCACGGTGGAGCCTTTCATCATGGAACTGCCGGCCTACAAGGTGCCGGACGTGAAGAACCTGGTGATGGGCGTGTGGACGCGTGCCCGGGCCTTCCTGCAACGCGCCGGCACCACCATCCTCAGCATCATGATCCTGATCTGGTTCCTCAGCTCCTTTCCCGGCGCGCCGGAGGGGGCGACCGAACCGGCCATCGACTATTCCATCGCCGGCATGGTCGGCCATTGGCTCCAGCCGCTGGTGGCGCCCATCGGCTTCAACTGGCAGATCACCGTGGCGCTGATCCCCGGCATGGCCGCGCGCGAGGTGGCGGTGGCGGCCCTCGGCACCGTCTACGCCGTGGGCGGGGGGGAAGAGAACGTCACCGGCCTGATGGACACGCTGGGGCACAGCTGGTCGCTGGCCACCGCGCTATCCTTGCTGGCCTGGTACATCTTCGCGCCACAATGCGCCGCCACCCTGGGCGTGGTGCGGCGTGAGACCAACTCGCTACGCTGGCCGGTCATCATGTTCTTCTACATGCTGACCTTGGCCTACCTGGCGTCCTTCGCCACATACCATATCGCCGCCAGCCTGGGCTGGGCGTGAGGAGGGCATGATGCTTCAGCAAGCCGTCGTCGGGATCATCGTGGTGCTGGCCCTGGCCTGGGTCCTGCGCCCCACCGTCCTGCGTTTGGTGCGCCGCCGCCAGGTCGCCGCCGGCAAGGTGCCCGCCGGCTCCTGCGGTTCCGATAACTGTAATTGTGGTAGTTGAAAAGGCGCACCCCTCACCAAAGGGGCGCACCGGGCCGGTGATCAGCCGGCCCTAGGCCCCGACTGGGGCCGCCGCAGGTTTTCGGGGAGCGTAGCGGACTGAAAACCGAGGATAGCCAAGGGCCCGGATGGGCCCGCCGGCGCCTGAGGAACAAAACTACTTAGGCGCCGCGCGGTTGGCCAGGCGCCACTGGCTGGCCTGGCTGAAGCGCTTGGCCAGGAAGTGGTAGGTACGCTTCAGCAGGGCATCCAGTTCCGGGCTTTTCTCCACGACGACGTCGCGCCAGTCGTTCAGGATGTCTTCCCAGGGCAGCAGCGACTGGTGCAGGTCGTCGCGCATCTCGCGGATGTAGACGACGTTCTGGTCGAACTTCTTCAGCATCGCCAGGATTTCGCCGGTCTGGGCATCGATCTGGGCGAAACGCTGTTCCAGGTCGGCGATGGGCGGCAGCGACAGGGTCTGCATGCGCACGACCTCTTCCTTGACCATGCGCTCGGCCTTATACAGGCGGTGGGCGGTTTCCAGGCCGGTGCGGATCGCCTGCAGGGTGGCGGCCTTTTCCCGCAAGGCCTCGATATAGGACAGCTCGCGGGCCAGCATGTCGATGTGCATGCCGATCTCTTCCTCCGGGTCGCCGGTCAGCGACAGCCGGTTGGCGATGACCAGGAAGGCTTCGCGCACGCGCGCCTTGGTGCTGGGGTCCTCCACCACCTGTTCCAACTGTTCCGGGCTGGAAACGACGGTTTCGCCGCCGGTCATCCAGGTGACCAGCTGCACCGTCAGGCGGCCGCGCGCGATGTTATAGTGCCGGTCGTCCACCCGCCAGGAGGAGGTGCCGTCGATCAGCTCATTGGGGATGGTGTCGCCGGGGCGAATCTCGCGCACATACTTCAGGCCCTTGGCCGCCATGCTCAACAATTGGCCGTCGAAGGACCGGGGTTCGATGCCGAACTCGTTGCACAGCTTTTCCAGCGGTACCTCGACATCCAGCTTGCCCAGCTTCATGCACATCACGGGCTCGTCATTGCCCTTGGACAGGATGAAACGGCACCCATCCACCGTGAAGACCTTGTGGTCGAACAGGAAATGGGTGCTGCGGTTTGGGCTGGGCTGCATGCCGGTGCTCACGGGGCGTCGGACGGACTGGGAAGCGGACCTGGGGGACCGAATAGGCTGGAATCGGGCAGAGAGTACCACGTTTGGTGAATGCTGCATCGCCGCAGGCGGCCGTGGATGCCTGCCTTGCGCCCGCGACAGGAAACCTCTTTGCGTCCCGGGCGGCGCACGGTAGTTTTGCCGGCTTCGGGGCCGGCCTTGAAGGCATGGGGCCCCACGGGCATTTCAGGTTCCGGCGGCGCGCGGCCAACCCCGCGCCAGGGGCCTCTTGGGAATTCTTGGGGTCTTATGACGCAATCGCCGGCGGTCGCCTTGGACGATCAAGCCACCAACAACGCCATCGTCGTGCGGGATCTGCACAAGCGGTTTGGCGAGACGGAGGTGCTGAAGGGCATCTCCCTGACGGCGCGGGATGGCGATGTCATCTCCCTCATCGGGTCCTCCGGTTCCGGCAAAAGCACCTTCCTGCGCTGCATCAACCTGCTGGAAACCCCGGACGAGGGGCAGGTGTGGGTCAACGGCGAACTGATACGCATGGGACGCGACCGCCAGGGCAAAGCCATCCCGGCCGACCGCCGCCAGGTGGACCGTATCCGCCAGCGGCTGGGCATGGTGTTCCAGGGGTTCAACCTGTGGACCCATATGACCGCCCTGGAAAACGTCATCGAGGCGCCCGTCCACGTGCTGGGCGTGCCCCGGGCCGAGGCGGTGGAACGGGCGAAGGCCCTGCTGGACAAGGTGGGGCTGGGCCAGCGCCGCGACTATTACCCCAGCCAGCTGTCGGGCGGACAGCAGCAGCGCGCCGCCATCGCCCGCATGCTGGCGATGCAGCCCCGCGTCATGCTGTTCGATGAGCCGACGTCAGCCCTGGATCCCGAACTGGTGGGCGAGGTGCTGCGCGTCATCCGCCAATTGGCGGATGAGGGCAGCACCATGCTGATCGTCACGCATGAGATGGCGTTCGCCCGCGACGTCTCCTCCCACGTCATGTTCCTGCACCAGGGGCGGGTGGAGGAGGAGGGGACGCCGGCCGAAGTGTTCGGCAATCCCCGCAGCGAACGCTGCCGGCAATTCCTGGCGCACCGCGCATAGGGCATACTGCACAGCAAGACGGACGGCCGAACTGGCCCCGGCCAGCGCCGGCGGGACAGCGGACCGTCCCATTCATCGGGTTTTCAGGGGGTTTCATGAAGAAGGTGATCGTGGCCGTGGTGGCCGTGGCCGTCATCGCCGGCGTGGGTTTCTGGATGGCGGGGCGCAAGCCGGCCGGGACCGGCGGCGCGCCCACCATGACCGACCGGGGCGTGCCCGACCCGCTGCGCGTGGCGACGGAGGGGGCCTACCCCCCGTTCAACGTGGCGGAGCCCGACGGCACCCTGAAGGGGTTTGAGATCGACCTGGCCAAGGATCTGTGCCACCGCCTGGGCGTGCGGTGCGAGATCACCGCCCAGGCCTGGGACGGCATCATCCCCGGGCTGCAGGCCGGCAAGTACGACGTCATCCTGGCCGGCATGTCGGCCACGGAGGAACGGCGCCAGGCGGTGGACTTCACCATCCCCTATGCCGTCACCGCCGCCTATTTCGTGGCGCCCAAGGACAGCCCCCTGACCAAGGTGGACTACGGCCTGCAGCGCCTGGACCTGTCCAACATGGATGAGGCGTCGACCACGGCGCTGGACAAGCTGAAGGCGGCCTTGAAGGGCAAGACCGTGGGCGTGCAGGTGGCCACCATCCACGCCAACTTCCTGGACACGTATCTCGCCGACACCGTCACCATCCGCCGCTATGACACCCAGCAAAACCTGGCGCTGGATCTGGCGACCGGCCGCATCGACGCGGGCCTGGCCGACATGACCGGCTGGCAGCCCTTCCTGGAGGGCACGGATGGCCAGAACAGCGCCGTGTTCGGCCCCGGCATCGCCGGCGGCCTGTTCGGTCCCGGCATCGCCGTGGCGCTGGCCAAGGGCGACGGCCGCCTGCTGGACGCGCTGAACGGCGCCATCACCGCCGCCAAGGAAGACGGCAGCCTGAAGAAGATGGCGGAGCAGTGGTTCCATTTTGACGCGTCGGCGCATTAAGCGCCGCCCTCAATCGCCGGGCGCGGGCTTTTTGTTTTTCCTCAGACGCCGGCGGGGCATCCGCCCCTTGGCTGTCCTCGCTGCGCCCTGCGGTGCTCGCTCCGGCGGCCGCGGTCGCGGCCTAGGATTTGAGAAGTGCCGAGTAAGCGAGCGAAGCGAGTAGGCCCCGACCGGGGCCGCCGGAGATTTCCGGGGAACGCAGTGGACTGGAAATCGAGGATAAGCCAAGGGGCGGATGCCCCGCCGGCGCTTGAGGAACTGAAAAGTGAACTTTGACCTGCTGGGGTTCGGGGCCAAGGGCTGGGGTTTGCAGTTGCTGCAGGGCATGGGGATGACCGTGCTGGTGGCGGTGTCGGCCTATGTCCTGGGCTTGGTGCTGGGTGGGGCGGCGGCGGCATGCAAGCTGTCGGGCCACCGGGGCGGCCGGGTGGCGGCCGACGCCTACACCACCATCGTGCGCGGCGTACCCTCCCTGCTGGTCATCTATCTGCTGTTCTTCGGGGGCGCCAGTGCTGCCGCCTGGGTCGCCAACCTGCTGGGTTTCAACGGCCCGGTGGAATTGAGCGCCCTGCCCGTGGGCATCCTGGCGGTGGGCACGGTGTCCGGCGCCTATTCGGCGGAGGTGCTGCGCGGCGGCGCCTTGGCCGTGCCCCAGGGCCAACTTGAGGCCGCCAAGGCCCTGGGCATGGGGCGCTGGCTGACCTTCAGTCGCATCCACCTGCCCCAGACCCTGCGCTACGCCCTGCCGGGCCTGGGCAACGTCTGGCAACTGACCCTGAAGGACACTTCGCTGGTGTCCGTCGTGGCGCTGGTGGAACTGATGCGCGTGGCCTACCTGGCCCAGGGCGCCACCCGCCAGCCCTTCCTGTTCTTCACCACCGCCGGCGTGCTGTACCTGGTGCTGGCGGGGGTGTCGGGTCGTCTGTTCGCCTGGGCCGAGGCGCGGACCACGCGGGGCGTGCGGAGGGCTGCGCGATGAACTCCTCCCTGATCGGCGCCTTGTGGGATGCCTTGCCGCAGTTCGCCGCCGGCGCCTGGCTGACGGTGCAACTGGTGGCCCTGTCGCTGCTGGTGGGCCTGCTGCTGGCCACGGGGGTGGCGGTGATGCGCCTGTCGCACACGGCCCCCCTGGCCTGGCTGGCGCGCGGCTACATCTACATTTTCCGGTCCACGCCGCTGCTGGTTCAGATCTTCCTGATCTATTACGGCCTGGGTCAGTTCGAGGCCGTGCGGCAGAGTGTGCTGTGGCCCATCCTGCGCGAACCCTACTGGTGCGCCATCATTGCCTTTACCTTGAACACCGGCGCCTACACGGCCGAGATCATGCGCGGCGGCATCGAGGCGGTGCCCCATGGCCAGATCGAGGCGGCGAAGGCCTGCGGCATGAACGGGGTCCTGCTGTTCCGCCGCATCATCCTGCCCCAGGCCTTCCGCCTTGCGCTGCCGGCCTATGGCAATGAGATCATCCTGATGCTGCAGGGCACGGCGCTGGCCAGCACCGTCACCCTGATGGAACTGACGGGTGTCGCCAGGGCCGTCGCCGCCCGCACTTTCCAGCCCATCGAGGTGTACTGCCTGGCGGGCGCGGTCTACCTCGCCTTGAGTTTCCTCATCACCCGGGGCGTGCAGGCGGCGGAACGGCGGCTGAACCATATGGGACGGGCACCCAAGAAACAGGCGGCGTAGATACCCGGCCGCGACGATTATGCGCGGCGTCGCGCGCCCCAAAAACTTGGGGGACGAGCCAGCTCATTTCCCCCCTTGAGTTGCCGTGGATTTGCTCTGCATAAGAGAGGGCATATCCCCTTATGTCCCACCGCCCTCTGACCCAAGCTGGATCATGACGAAAACCCTACGCAGCGTTCTGCGCGGCCGTGCCCTGTGCGCCTCCGCTTCCTTGTTTGCCCTGGCCGTTGCCGTGATGGGGGCCGCATCCGCGCGGGCCGCCGATCGGGACCCCGATCTTCTGGCCGTGGGCGTGGGCGTCTATGACCAGTCCTGGATCGATCCGCCGGCCTTCTTCCAGGTGGACGCCGACACCCCCCATGACCGCACCCAGTTCGTCACCGCCGAATACCGCTTCGGTTGGTCGCCGCTGAAGGTTGGCGACTGGTTCGCCGTCAAGCCGCTGGTGGGCGTCCTCACCACCTTCAAGGGCAGCGTCTACACCTATGGCGGCTTCGGTGCGGATTTCCGTTACGGCCACCTGTTCATCACGCCCAGCGTCGCCGCCGGCTACTACGCCCATGGTGATGGCAAGGACATGGGCTATCCCCTGGAGTTTCGCACCCAGATCGAAACCGGCTGGCGATTCGACAACGGTGACCGCTTCTCCTTCGCCCTCAGCCATATCTCAAACGCCGAGTTGGGCAAGACCGTCACCATCCCCGGCACGCCGCGCACCCGCACGGTGAACCCCGGGGCGAACAACCTGGTGGCCTATTACAGCTTCGCCCTCTGATCCCCAGGGATCGGCACAGGCTTGCGAACGGCGCGGGGCAGGGCAACCTTCCCCGCGCCGTTTTCATTCGGGCCGATCTGGCAATTGGATACACCAACGCCAAAAGCCGCGCCCAAGGCGCGGCATCAAATCGTCCGACAGGAAGAAGGGGATTTGGTGGAGCCGAGGAGGATCGAACTCCTGGCCTACGCATTGCGAACGCGTCGCTCTCCCAGCTGAGCTACGGCCCCACACTCAAATCCGGCAACGGGCTGGTTGGCCCGGGCGCCTGAAGTGGGCGGGATAATGCTCAGGACGGGGGGAGGTGTCAAGCGGCCATTCTGCTGAATTAGCGGAATGCGCGTCATGCGCCCGCCGATGGCCGTCAAGCCATGGGGCCGCTTGGGCGACAACCGCCCTTGTCCAATGCCGTCCGCCTATGGACAAGGCGGTGGGGCGCCCTTAGGGTGGCGCCACACCGTTGAAACCATTAGGGACGGCGCCGCCATGGATCCTGTGATCCGCACCATCGTCGAAGTGCTGCTGACGGTCTTGAACCTGTATCAGTGGGTGTTCATCATCAGCGCGGTGATGAGCTGGCTGATCGCCTTCGGCGTCGTCAACACCTACAACCGCTTCGTCAACACGGTGGTCGACATCACCGGCCGCCTGACGGAGCCGTTGCTGCGCCCCATCCGCCGCGTGGTGCCGGACATCGGCGGCGTCGATATCTCCTTCATCGTTGCCATCCTGATCCTGTTCGCGCTGCAGCGGCTGCTGGTCAACTTCATGGCCTACTCGGCCTTCTAAGCCACCATGACGGATGCCAAGGCGGCGGTTGAGGCGGTGAATGGCGGCGTGCGCGTGTACCTTCGCGTCACCCCCCGCGCGTCGCGCAACGCCGTCCTGGGGCCGATGGACGGGCCTGAGGGCCGACAGCTACTGAAGGTGGCCGTCACCACCGTGCCCGAGGATGGCAAGGCCAACGAAGCCGTGCTGAAGCTGCTGTCCAAGGCCTGGCGTGTGCCCAAATCCAGCCTGACCATCGTTGCCGGCCAGACCGACCGCAACAAGGTGGTGCAGGTGGCGGGGGATGCGGGGGAATTGCTGGCGGTGATTCTCGCGCCCTGGGAAGGGTGACATCCCTCAGCCACCACGCAGCCCCACTTCAACGAGGACGCCTGCGGCCAGGCCCAGCCACCACACCCAGAAGACCTTGCGCGGCTGATTGAGACAGCTTGTTCGCCGCCAGAGGTAGGCGGGCGTCAAGAGCACCCAGAGGAAGGAAAAATTCCGTCCCAGCCGGTTCAGCGCCGGGCGGATGGCGCCCCGGTCCAGGCCTGCCAGCACCAGATAGGCGATGCCAGTGGCGAAACTTCCAACCAACTTCACGTCGTGTGGCGGTGTGCCGTGCAATTGGTGAAGCGCATGTTCGATCAATGCGCCGATTGGTGGAACGATCACCATGGCATAAGCATAGATGTCGGGGATACGGATGTCGTCTGGCTGTCCATCCGTTTCCAATGGTGAATCGGACGAGGTGTTCGGCCCCGATAGAGTTTGGTCCGTCATCGCGTCATTCCCCTGCATTATCGCCTCAGCCCTCAAAGGCTACGCGATGGATACGGCCCCGCAAAGGGGCGCGAAGACCCAAAGAAAAAGCCCCGCCCGGTTTCCCGGGACGGGGCCTTGTCCTTCAGCGATGGGAATGATGCCGCCGCTTATTCCTTGCCGGCCATGGCGCCCAGGCGCAGGCGCAGGGCGTTCAGCTTGATGAAGCCTTCGGCGTCCTTCTGGTTATAGACGCTGTCGGCCTCGAAGGTGACGTAGTCCAGGCGATACAGCGAGTTCGGGCTCTGGCGGCCGACCACGCGGGCGGAGCCCTTGTACAGTTTCAGGCGGACGACACCGGTGACGCGCTGCTGGGTGTTGTCGATCAGGGCCTGCAGGGCCTCGCGCTCCGGGCTGAACCAGAAGCCGTTGTAGATCAGCTCGGCATAGCGCGGCATGACGTCGTCCTTCAGGTGCATGGCACCCCGGTCCAGCGTCAGGCTTTCGATGGCGCGGTGGGCGACCGACAGCAGGGTGCCGCCGGGCGTCTCGTACACGCCGCGGCTCTTCATGCCGACGAAGCGGTTCTCCACCAGGTCCAGGCGACCGATGCCGTTGGCGCCGGCCAGTTCGTTCAGGCGGGTCAGCAGGGCCGCCGGGCCCAGCTTCTGCCCGTCCACGGCCACCGGGTCACCGGCCTTGAACTCGATCTCCACGTACGTCGGGGTGTCCGGCGCCTTTTCCGGGGCGACGGTGCGGGTGTACATGTCCTCGTCGGGCTCTTCCCACGGGTTCTCCAGCGCCTTGCCCTCGTAGGAGATGTGCAGCAGGTTGGCGTCCGTGCTGTACGGGGCCTCACCGCGCTTGTCCTTGGCGATCGGGATCTGGTGCTTCTCGGCGAATTCCAGCAGGGCCGTGCGACTGTTCAGGGTCCATTCGCGCCAGGGGGCGATGACGCGGATGTCGGGCTTCAGGGCGTAGTAGCCCAGCTCGAACCGCACCTGGTCGTTGCCCTTGCCGGTGGCGCCGTGGGCGACGGCGTCGGCGCCGACCTCCTTGGCGATCTCGATCTGGCGCTTGGCGATCAGCGGGCGGGCGATGGAGGTGCCCAGCAGGTAGACGCCCTCATACAGGGTGTTGGCGCGGAACATCGGGAAGACGAAGTCGCGCACGAACTCGTCGCGCAGGTCGTCGATGTAGATGTTCTCGGGCTTCACGCCCAGCAGCTCGGCCTTCTTGCGGGCGGGCTCCAGCTCTTCACCCTGGCCCAGGTCAGCCGTGAAGGTCACGATCTCGCAACTATACGTTTCCTGCAGGTACTTCAGGATGACAGAGGTATCGAGGCCGCCGGAGTAGGCGAGGACAACTTTCTTGACGCTCATGACGGTACGCCCGCTTTGCTGGGGGGAATTCGTCGCGGACGTTATCCGCCGGGCGCCCGGCTGGCAAGAATGCTGCGCCTGTGGCGGCCGCATCCCCCGCCCGCGCCGGATAGTGGCGCTCACGGCTGTTGTTCGCCGAGCGGCGAACACGGTGTGGTCAAGCGGCCAAGGATGGGATATGTTCGCCGTACGACGAACGGAGCGCTTTATAAAGGCAGGCCATGTCCGTTGTTAGCCGAACGCAGAACAGAAATCAGGCCCGAGGGGAAGCCTTGGCCCAATTCGGCGCCATCGTTCAGGCGGTGGATGAGGCGGTTCCCTTGGATGGGCCGGATCGGTTGGGCGCCCTCATCCGGGCGCGGCGACGGGCATTGGGCATGACCCTGCGCGCCGCCGCCGCCGGCACCGGCCTCAGCTTGTCCTTTCTGTCGGCGGTGGAGAACGGCAAGCCCACGGCCGAACTGGGCAAGGTTATGAGCTATATGCAGGCGCTGGGCATAGACCTGTTCGGGGCTATCCGGTGATGGCCGGCGGTTCCGCGCTGGAGGTTTTCCTGGGCGAGCGGGGTGTCGGCGTGCTCGAGGCCGATGCGCAGGGGCGAATGACCTTCACCTATGCCGACCGCAGTCCCTCGTCGCGTCTGTCGATCAGCCTGCCGACCCGTGCCGAAGCCTATTCCGATGATGAATGCCGCCCCTTCTTCGCCGGCTTGCTGCCGGAAGGGGATGCCTTGCGCGCCGCCGCCGCCCAGCGCCGCCTGCAACCCTATGAAACCTTCGGTCTGCTGCGGGAATATGGGGCGGAGTGTGCCGGGGCCGTGCGTTTGCTGCCATCCGGCAGCCGGCCGGAGATTCCGCAGGACTATGAGCCACTCGATGAGGACGGACTGGCCCGCGTCATCGATGAACTGCCGGCATCGCCAAATTTCGCCGGTGACCGGCGCGTGCGGCTGTCCGTGGCCGGTGCCCAGCCCAAGACGGCCGTGGCATTGCTGGATGGACAGTTCCACCGGCCGCTGAACGGCTCACCCTCCACCCATCTTATCAAGGTGGCGCGGCCGGACTTTTTCCCCCTGATGCATAAGGCCGAGGCGTTCTCCATGGCGCTGGCCGGCAGTTTGGGCGTGGACGTGGCGGGAACGGTGCTCCGTTCTTTTGCCGGGCGGGAATGCCTGCTGGTTGAACGTTATGACCGGCGTGTCGAGGGCGGCCGCGTTCATGAAATTCACCAGGAGGATTTCTGCCAGGCGTTGGGTTATCCACCAGAGCGGAAATATGAGTTCTCGGACACCGGCGAGAAGATTGGCCCTGGATTAAGCGAGTGCTTCGCCCTGGTACGGCAGGCGACGGCACCATTGCTGGCGCGAACCGAGTTGATGCGTCGCATCGTCGCTTCGGTGCTGTTGGCCAACGCCGACGCCCACGCCAAGAATTTCAGCCTGCTGTACGACGTGCCTGGCGCCGCCCCTGCCCTGGCGCCGGCCTATGACATGGTGTGCACCCGTATCTTCCCGGTCACGGAAGATTTGGCCATGGCCATCGGCGGCGCTGTTCGGCCGGAGGCGATCCGCCGGGTTAATTGGCTTTCATTGGCGGCGGCGGGGACACCGGGGGCCTTGAGGGCTGTGGAAACGGCGATAAGGACCCAGGCCGAGGCCGTGCTGCCTAAGCTGGAAGACCTGAGGCAGCGACCCGAATTCACCGGCATCCAACCTTATGAGGACATTCGGCGCTGTGTGGCCGGTATGGTGCGGAGTGTTGCCGCCGCTTTCGACTGGACCATTCCGGCGGATGCTCCGCCCTATCTGGCCAGTGCAGGTGGTTGGACGATGCCCAGCTGACGCCTCAAGCCTTCTGCCGGGGCCAGCGGGTGTAGGCCAGGTACCAGAGGGCCGGGACCCCCAGCACGGGGAAGTACAGCAGCAGGGCCCAGTAGGGATTGCGCCCCACCTTGGCCAGCACCAGGCCGGCGGCGCAGACAGCCACGGTGGCCAGGATGACGACGACCAGCAATGCCGCCCAATTGGGCAGGGCCAGGCTGAGGATGGGGGCGTAGGCCAGGGGCAGCATGGGCGCTTACTCCGACGCGGTGGCGGTTTGCGTTGCGCGCTCCCGCTTCAGGCGTTCGCGGGGGTGCAACTTGGGTGCCCGCGCGGGCAGGGCGGGCCAGGGCGTCTTCGCCAGCAGATACAGGAAGATGACGGGGCCCAGTAGCGGCAGGACCAGCCACAGGGGCCAGGGCCGGGGCAGGCCGGCGCGGACCACCAGGCGATGGGCCGGCCACAACAGCAGCGCCGTGATCGCCAGATGGATCAGCAGGCTGTGGGCCAGGTCGGTACCGAGATCCAAAACATGTCCCCCCAAATCACCCACGTTCTTATGGCCGGATCATAGCCAAAGGACCGCTGGGTTTACAGAGGGCAGGGTTTACCAGCGGAACCGAGCCCGGCGCCTTGAGGTCGATCAAGGCAACCGACCGCCCATCCAGCGGCCTGACAATTCTCAGGCCGCTGTAGACCGCGACTGCGGTCGCCGGACCTTTTCGGGGAGCCGAAGGCGGACTGAAAAGGGAGGACAGCCAAAGGGCCGGACGGCCCTGCCGGCACCTGAGGAAATTAAAAAGTCACCGCGACTGCGGTCGCCGGACCTTTTCGGGGAGCCGAAGGCGGACTGAAAAGGGAGGACAGCCAAAGGGCCGGACGGCCCTGCCGGCACCTGAGGAAATTAAAAAGTCACCGCGACTGCGGTCGCCGGACCTTTTCGGGGAGCCGAAGGCGGACTGAAAAGGGAGGACAGCCAAAGGGCCGGACGGCCCTGCCGGCGCCTGAGGAACTTACAGGGTCCCCGTGGCCGTGAGGCTGGCTTCCTTTTCCGCCACCTGGGCGGCGTACTCGGCCTGCAAGGCCTTGTGCGCCTCCATGGCCGCCACGCGGGCCTGGACGGACGGCTTCGTGCTTTCGCTCTTCAGCTGGCCGCAGGCGGCCAGGATGTCGCGGCCGCGCGGGGTGCGCACGGGCGAGGCGTAACCGGCCTCGTTCACGAAATCCGCGAACTTGGTGATCTGCGCGTCGGTGGAGCACTCGAACGGGGCGCCGGGCCAGTAGTTGAAGGGGATCAGGTTGATCTTGGCGGGAATGCCGCGCAGCAGGCGCACCAGTTCGCGCGCGTCCGCCAGGCTGTCGTTCACGCCCTTCAGCATGACGTATTCGAAGGTGATGCGGCGCGCGTTGCTCAGGCCCGGATAGTCCCGGCAGGCCTGCATCAGTTCCTTGATGGGGTACTTGCGGTTCAGCGGCACGATGCGGTCGCGCAGCTCGTCGTTCACGGCGTGCAGGCTGACGGCCAGGTTGACGCCCAGATCGGCGCCGCACTGCTTCATCATCGGCACGACGCCGGAGGTGGACAGCGTGATGCGCCGCTTGGAAATGGCGATGCCTTCGCCGTCCATGACGATCTTCAGCGCCTTGGCGACATGCGCATAGTTAAACAGCGGCTCGCCCATGCCCATCATGACGATGTTGCTCAGCATGCGCCCGTCGGGCGGGGCCGGCCATTCGTCCAGATGGTCGCGCGCCAGCATGACCTGGCCCACGATTTCCTTGGCGTCGAGGTTGCGCACCAGGCGCTGGGTGCCGGTGTGGGCAGAAACGGCAGGTCAGGGTGCAGCCCACCTGGGAGGAGACGCAGAGCGTGCCGCGGTCTTCCTCGGGAATGTGGACGGTCTCGATCTCCTGCCCGTCGGGCATGCGGGCCAGCCACTTGCGCGTGCCGTCCTCGCTCTTCAGATCCTTGACGGCGGTGGGGCGCTCGATGACGTAGCGCTCGGCCAGCTTCTCGCGCACGCCCTTGGCCAGCGTGCTCATCACCGCGAAGTCGGTGGCGCCGCGATGGTAGATCCAGTGCCATAGCTGACGCGCGCGGAAGCGCTCCAGCCCGGCCTGCGCGACCTCGGCTTCCAGGTCG
Source organism: Azospirillaceae bacterium (assembly GCA_028283825.1). Classification (NCBI taxonomy): domain Bacteria; kingdom Pseudomonadati; phylum Pseudomonadota; class Alphaproteobacteria; order Rhodospirillales; family Azospirillaceae; species Azospirillaceae bacterium. The sequence continues at coordinate 2,150,471 of JAPWJW010000003.1, forward strand.
TCCCGCGAAAGGCCGACCAGGTTCACCCGCCCGTCCGCCTGAATCGGCGGCGGGGCGAATTCCGTCATGTGATTTTCAACGCCCATGGCGGCGATAGATGGGGCAGATCCGGCCCGGAGTCAAAGGGGAGACTCGGGAAAAATACGCGGGGCCGGGTTGCGGTTGTTGGTCTTATGCCCTCAGGCGGCGGGCGGCCCCATCCGGGGCCTTGCCTTGTCCTCGGTTTTCAGTCCGCCTGCGGCTCCCCGAAAATCTCCGGCGCCCCCGGTCGGGGGCTACATCGGCATGAACAGGCTCATGCCGATGACGGGGGGCGGCTTAAGCGCCTTCGGCCAAATCCAGCAGGTCGTCCATATCCTGGATCTGCACCTTGTTGCCTTCCAGCAGGCTGATGACGTGGCTGGTTTTCAGCTGGGTGAAGGTGCGGCTGACCGTCTCGGTGGTCAGGCCCAGGTAATCGGCGATGTCGGCGCGGCTCATCGGCACGTGCACCGGGTTGGTCTTGTGGCCGCGCCGGCTGGCCCGCTGCGACAGCAGCAGCAGGAAGGAGCAAATCTTCTCCTTGGCCGTCTTGCGACCCAGCAGCAGCATCTGGTCCTGCGCGGCCGCCAGCTCGTTGGACGCCATGGAGAACAGGCGCCGCTGCATCTTGGGGAATTCCTCCAGCAGCGCCTCCATCCGGCGGCGGGGGAAGCGGCAGAGCGAAACCGGCGTCACCGTCTCGGCGGTGTAGGCATAGCTGTCGTTGACCGACAGGCCGAAGAAATCGCCGGGCAGCAGGAAACCGGTAATCTGCCGGCGCCCGTCGGGCAGCAGCTTGTAGACCTTCACGGTGCCGGAGGTGACGTTGTACAGCGTCTCCGCCGGGTCGCCCTCGCCGAACACGGTGTGGCCGCCGTCGAAGCGCGTGGTTTGCAGGATTTCGGCCAGGCGGCGCAACTCATCCGCCTCCAGTGCCGCGCAGACGGTCAGGGTGCGGACGGTGCAGGCGCTGCACGGGTGCATGTCACCGGCGGGGGCGGGCCCAGAGGACGTGGACTTGGTGTCACCATCCCGGGAATAGGCAAAATCGATATTGGCATTGGCCATCGCCTGCGCTCCGCCCTCGGTTCATCACGGCATCACGATTCTGCGGAACTGGGGAAGCCCACGCGTGTGACGGTGATGGTGTGATCCGATCATCCCCCGGATCGTTGCCCCCGGTCCAGATCCGAATATGGCGCGGGGCGCCGATATCGATAAAGACGGGAGATCGAAAAGACGGCCGGCCCTTCATTCCCCAAGCAATGCCGTGGGATCAGCATATAGCCGCTAAACCACGGAGGGAAAGCCCGGATTGATCCGACCTGACCGTATGGGCCCAAAGGTGGGTGGTTTGATCCAGATCATGGCCGCCATTGGGAATACCGATTCAGGATGCCGGTCCACCCGTCTCGGATTGCAGCGCCGGATTGCCGCCATGCCCGCCACCTTCGTGACCCGCCCCCTCGACCCGCGGCAGATCGACCAAGCCTATGCCCTGATGCGCCCCTTCTATCCGGGCCTCACGGTGGAACGCTGGCGTGAGCATGCGACGGCCCTGCTGGCGCCCGTCGGCCGGGGCGCCAATGCCAACGCCCCCCTGGGCGGCATCGTCACCGTGCAACTGGACCACCGCTACATGCACGGCCTGTTCTCCTACCTCGTGGTGCCGGATCTGGACCACCGCCGGGGTTTGCAGGTCGACGTGTTCGTGGCGCTGGACCTGTTCGATCCCGTTGCCGCGGCCGATGCCCTGCTGGCGGAGATGGACCGGTTGGCCCAGTTCCATGGCTGCGACGCCATCCACATCACCCTGCCGGACCAGCAGGAGGCGGCGCACCCCTCGTTGGCCCGTTTCCGCGCCCGCGGCCATGTGCCGGAGGGCCGGCGCCTGTGCAAGCACCTGGTGCCGGTGGCGGCAGCCCCGCCGGCGGCTTGATCTTCACCTGTCCTCAGGCGTCGGCAGGTCCATCCGGACCTTTGGCTATCCTCCCTTTCCAGTCCACTTCGTTTCCCGGAAAGGTCCGGCGCCCGTAGTCGCGGGCTACAGTGGCATTGAGTGGGCTCATGCCACTGGCGGCAGCGCATAGAGTTTCGGTTCGCGCCGATGGCCCCTGCACCCTTTGCCGTTGTGCGGGGGCGGTCGCGCGCTATTCTCCGGCCCATGACTGAAAAGCTCCCCACCCTGCTGTTCCAGGCGGGCCGGCACAAGCGCGTGGCCGGTGGCCACCCCTGGGCCTATTCCAACGAAATCCAGATGGATGCCGCCGCCAAGGCCCTGCCCAAGGGCGGGCTGGTGCGGCTGGCCGACGCCGGTGGCGGCGTGCTGGGCATCGCGACATTCAACCCGCACACCCTGATCGCGGCGCGCGTCCTGACTCGCGACCTGTCGGTGGCCATCGATGCCGGCTTCTTCGCCAGCCGCTTCCGCACGGCCGCGGCCTTGCGTGACCGGCTGATCGGCCGGCCCTTCTACCGCCTGATCCATGCCGAGGCCGACGGCCTGCCGGCGCTGATCGTCGATCGTTATGGCGACGCGCTGGTGGTGCAGGCCAATTCCGCCGGCATGGACCGCCTGCTGCCGCAAATCCTGGAAGGCCTGGACCAGGTGTTTCCCGGTGCCACCGTCATCCTGCGCAACGATAGCGCCGCCCGCGGCCTGGAAGGCGTGGGGGAAGAGGTGCGCGTGGCGGTGGGCAGCGTGGACGGCCCGCTTCAGCTTGAGGAAAACGGTACCACCTTCTTCGCCGACCCGGCGGGCGGGCAGAAGACGGGCTGGTTCTACGACCAGCGCGACAACCGCGCCTTCGTCGCCAACCTGGCCCAGGGCCGCTCCGTCATCGACTTCTACACCTATTGCGGCGGCTTCGGCGTTCTGGCCGCCGCGCGCGGTGCGGCGCGCACCGTGCTGGTCGACCGGTCGGCCGGCGCCCTGGAACTGGCGGGCAAGGCGGCGGCGGCCAACGGTGTGGCCGACAAGGTGGAGCTGCGCAAGGCCGACGCCTTCGCCGAACTGGAACGCCTGGCCGAAGCCGGCGAGACATTCGAGGTGGTGATCTGCGACCCGCCGGCCTTCGTGAAGTCCAAGAAAGACTTGGCCAACGGCGCCCGCGCCTACCGCAAGCTGGCCAAGCTGGGCGCCCAGATCACCGCCCCCGGCGGCATCCTGCTGGTCGCCAGCTGCAGCCACAACATGCCGGCCGACATGTTCGCCGACCTGGTGGCCAAGGGGCTGGGGGACGCCCGCCGCCAGGGCCGCATCCTGCGCTTCGCCGGCGCCGGTCCCGACCATCCGGTGCACCCCCTGTTGCCCGAGAGCGCTTATCTGAAGGCTGAAGTCCTGGCGCTGGACTGATCCGCCTCAGGCGGCCGTTAACATTAACCAATACGAGGAAGCGGCTGATTTCAGCCGCTTTTTTCGTCTGCCTGCGGCCCTTTCTCGCACGTGCAGCGTTGCGGCGGACCCAGATCTCCCTTGTGACGGTTACATGAATGGCCCGCAGAACCGGGCTTGACACCCCTTATGCTCCGAGCGAGCATTAGTCACCCTAATGCTCAAATAGAGCATAAGGGGGCCCTCACGACAGGGCAGGACAGGGAAGTTTCAAGGACCACGCCCCCGCCAGCCGCGCCGCGGGGGCCGGCCATGCGGGCCGCACGTCAGGGCGCGTTTGTTTGCCAGGTGTTTGCCCATGCCCGCCGAGCTCGATCTCGCCTACACCCCCGCCGTCGCCGCCGCGACCCGCCCGCTGTACGACCGGGTGGCCAAGGTGATCCCGGAGGTTGAATGGCCCTTTCACGCGCCGCTGGTGCACGCCATCAACACCCTGAAGCGTGAACGCAACGCCGTCGTCCTGGCGCACAACTACCAGACGCCGGAAATCTTCCACTGCGTGTCCGACATCGTGGGCGACAGCCTGGCGCTGGCGCGCAAGGCGGCGGAGACGGACGCCGACGTCATCGTCATGGCCGGCGTGCACTTCATGGCCGAGACGGCCAAGATCCTGAACCCGCACAAGACGGTGCTGATGCCCGACATGCGGGCGGGCTGTTCGCTGGCCGACAGCATCACCGCCGCCGACATCCGCCTGCTGCGCGAGGCGCACCCCGGCGTGCCGGTGGTGACCTATGTGAACACCTCGGCCGAGGTGAAGGCTGAAAGCGACATCTGCTGCACCTCCGGCAACGCCGTGGAGATCGTGGAATCGCTGGACAGCGACAGCGTGCTGTTCCTGCCGGACGAATACCTGGCCAGTTGGGTCGCCACCCAGACCAAGAAGAAGATCATCGCCTGGAAGGGCCATTGCGAGGTGCATGAGCGCTTCACCGGCGCCGAGCTGCGCGACTATCGCGGCCGCTTCAAGGACCTGACCATCATCGCCCACCCCGAATGCCCGCCCGAGGTCCTGGCCGAGGCGGACTTCGTCGGGTCCACCGCCCGCATGGTGGAATATGTGGGCGAGGCGCGGCCGCGCCGCGTGCTGATGGTCACCGAATGCTCCATGAGCGACAACGTCGCCACGGAATATCCGGATGTCGAGTTCATCCGTCCCTGCAACCTGTGCCCCCACATGAAGCGGGTCAGCCTCTCCAACATCCTGGAGTCGCTGCAGACCCTGGAACCGAAGGTGGAGATCGATCCGGCGGTGGCCGGTCGCGCCCGCCTGGCGGTGGAACGCATGCTGAAGGTGGGGCGCTGATCCCCTCATAAGCCTCTGACCGGGGCCGGCCCCCTTCCCCTTGTTGGGGGCTGCCTCCGGCCCGTTTTCTGGAACGGAGCCTGATCCCATGGATGGCGCGTCTTATCCCGCAACACCGGTGACGGTGGTGCACAGCGATGTGGTGGTTATCGGATCGGGGGCCGCCGGCATGGCGTCCGCCCTGGCGCTGGCCAAGGCCGGCCGCCGCGTGCGGCTGCTGACCAAGACCGATGATCTGCCCGGCGGTTCCAGTTTCTGGGCCCAGGGCGGGGTGGCCGTGGCGCTGGGGGCCGGCGACAGTGCCGCCGACCATGCCGCCGACACCGTGGCCGCCGGTGCCGGCCTGACCGATCCCGCCATGGCCCGCCTGCTGGCCGAGGCCGGCATTGCCGAGATGTCGGCCCTGCTGGCTCTGGGCCTGCCCGCCGACCGGGGGCCGGATGGCCAGGTGCTGCTGGGGCGTGAGGCGGCACACGGCTGCCACCGCATCCTGCATGCCGGCGGTGACGCCACCGGCCGCACGCTGGTGCTGTTCCTGGCCGGCCTGGTGCGCAACACCCCCGCCATCACCGTGTCCGCCCGGACCATGGCCGCCGACCTGGTGGTGCGCGAGGCCGGGCGCCAGCGCCGCGCCCAGGGCGTGATGGCTTATGAGGACGGGCAGGGCTGGGTCTTTCATGTCGCCCCGCACGTGGTGCTGGCCACCGGCGGCACCGGCCAGCTATGGGCCGTGACCACCAATCCGGAAGAGGCGACGGCCGATGGCGTCGCCCTGGCCGCCCGCGCCGGCGCCCATCTGGCCGACCTGGAATTCGTGCAGTTCCACCCCACCGCCCTGGCGGTCGCGGGTCCGCCCGGCCGCCGGCCGCTGTTGACGGAGGCGCTGCGCGGTGCTGGCGCCAAGGTGCTGGACGGCCACGGCCATGCCTTCATGGCCGATGAACATCCCGATGCCGAACTGGCGCCCCGCGACGTGGTGGCCCGTGCCATCGGCCGCCGGGTGGCGCGCGGGGAAAAGGTGTTCCTGGACCTGCGGCCCCTGTGGGCCGCCGGCGGTGCCCGGAAGTTCCCCACCGTGGCCGGCATCCTGGCTGAAGCCGGCCTGGACCCGGCCGCCGCCCCGGTGCCGGTGGCGCCGGCCGCGCACTACCACATGGGCGGCGTGCTGACGGATGCCGACGGCCGCACCTCCATCCCCGGCCTGTGGGCGGCGGGTGAGGTCGCCTGCACCCATGTCCACGGCGCCAACCGCCTGGCCAGCAATTCCCTGCTGGAGGCGGTGGTGTTTGCCGGCCGCGTGGCCGCCGCCCTGGTGGCGGAGCCGGCGGTGACCCAGCCGGTCGCCATTCCCAACGCCCCCGTCGTCCCGGGCGATGCGCAGGTGGCCGCCCTGGCGGCCCAGGCGCAGGTGCTGATGGCGGAAAAGACCGGCTTGGTGCGCGACGGCGTCGGCCTGGCGGAGGCCGCCTTGGTCCTGCAAGGCCTCGGCGCCGCCGCCGACCGGCTGGCACCCGCCGCCGATTACGCGGATATCCGCGCCGGCCTGGAACTGCGCAACCGCCTGGCCGTCTCCCGCCTGGTGGTGGAGGCGGCACGGCGGCGCCAGGAAAGCCGGGGCGCCCACACCCGTGCCGACCATCCCGACACGCTGGACGCCTGGCGCCATCACCAGATCCTGACCCTGGCCGATCTGGGCCGGGGCGGGCTTGAACCCGCCACCATCCGGGAAACCCATTCATGACCCCGCCTGTGACCGCCGCCCCGCTCTATCCCGTGATGTACGAGGGGCTGGTCCGCGCCGCCTTGCTGGAGGATCTGGGCCGGGCCGGTGACATCACCGCCGATGCCTGCATCCCGGTGGAAACCCAGGCGCGCGCCCTGTTCCAGGCCCGCCACGCCGGTGTCATCGCCGGCCTGGCGCCGTCCTTGAGCGCCTTCTCCCTGCTGGACCCCAGCCTGTCGGTGCGGGCCCTGGTGCCGGACGGCACGGCGGTGCGCCCCGGCGACGTGGTGGCGGTGGTGGAAGGGGCGGCCCGCCCCATCCTGTCGGGCGAACGCACCGCCCTGAACCTGCTGGGCCGCCTCTGCGGCATCGCCAGCAAGACGGCCGAACTGGTGCAGGCGATCGAGGGCACGGGCGCCCACATCGTCTGCACCCGCAAGACCACGCCGGGCCTGCGCGCGCTGGAGAAATACGCGGTGCGGGTGGGCGGCGGCAGCAACCACCGCTTCGGCCTGGATGACGCCGTGCTGATCAAGGACAACCACCTGGTGGCGGCTGGCGGCATCCGCGCCGCGGTGGAGCGTGCCCGGGCCCATGTCGGCCACATGGTGAAGATCGAGGTGGAGGTCGACACCCTGGACCAGCTTCAGGACCTTTTGACCCTGCCGGTGGACGCCGTCCTGCTGGACAACATGGACTCGCCCACCCTGCGCCGCGCCGTGGACATGGTGGCCGGCCGCATGATCACCGAGGCCTCGGGCGGCATCACGCCCCAGACGGTGCGGGCTGTCGCCGAGTCGGGCGTCACCCTGATCTCACTGGGCTGGCTCACCCACTCCGTCACCAACTTCGACATCGGGCTGGATTTTCAGGGGATCTGACGGGCGTCCGTTGACGAGTCGCCGTTGCGGCTCTATCTTTCCATGGAAAGATTTTCCATTGAATCTTTCCATGGAGGTGACGATGGAACGGAAGGATGTTGTCCAACAGCGCTCTCCGGATCGTGAGGGCGCGATGGTTGCCGAGGCGCTGTGCCGGTCGGCAGGCATCCTTGATGTCTCCGATGCCATCCTGGCCCGCGTCATCGGCGTGTCGCCCGCCTCCGTCAGCCGCCTCAGGACAGGGGCATTCAAGCTGTCCAAAAAGGACAAGGCGTTCGAACTTGCCCTCCTGTTCATCCGCATGTTCCGGGGGGTGGACGCCATCACGGGCGGCGATGACGCCAGTTCGCGATCTTGGCTGCGGGCGGAAAATCTGGCCCTTCGCGGCCGGCCCATCGACCTCGCCCAGACCATTAGCGGATTGACCTCGGTTGTGAGTTATGTGGACGCCCGCCGCGCTCGCGTCTAACGCTCATCCTTATCGGCACGATCTCTGGCGCCTGGTGGAAAACCAGGCGCGTGTGTCCACCATGCGTCTGGTGGACACGCTGGAAGACCAATCCCTGCTGGAAGAGCTGCTGGAGGAAACCAAGCCGCCCATGCCGCCGGAATGCCAGGGGCTGGATTTCCTCCTGGCCACGCCGTTCCGCTACGCGCCCTATCCCTACGGCTCACGTTTCCGTCGCGCCCAGCAGCCGGAGGGTGTTTATTACGCGGCCGAACGGCCGGAGACCGCGGCGGCCGAAATGGCGCTTTACGCCGCGCTGTTCTTCATCGAGTCGCCGGACACCGTCTTGCCCAGCCGCCCGATGGAGCGCACGGGGATTGAGGTGTCCTGCGGCGTGGATCGTGCCTTGGACCTTACCGCGCCGCCGCTGGATCGCGACAAGGGGCTGTGGACAGACAAGGCGGATTACGCCGCCTGTCAGGATTTGGCCGACGCCGCGCGTGAGGCGGCCACGGACCTGATCCGCTATCAGTCGGTGCGCGACCCGTCAGGGGGCGCCAATATCGCCTTGCTCACGCCTAAGGGTTTCGTCGGCAAGAAGCCCAAGCGGCTTTCCAGCTGGCATCTTTTCATTCGCCCGCACGCCGTTCAGGTTTGGTGCGAGTTCCCGGCCATAAAGCTTGAATTTCCCCGGTAGAGGACGGGCTCAGCCCTTCAAACTGCCCGGAATCGGGTCCGGCCCCACGCCGTTGAACCGCGCCTCGCCGCCGAAGAAGCGGGTGGCTAGGCGGGTGATGGGCTCCGGCGTGCCGGTGGTGTGGAAGGCTTCCACGCCGCCCTGCTCCTTTGCCCGGCTGGGCAGGTCGAATTCCGGGTGGCGGTCCAGATAGGCGCGCAGGCTGCTGACCGTCAGGTTGGGCTGGTCCAGGATCTCCACGCCCGGCGGCAGGGCCTGGGCGAACAGGTTGGTCACCAGGGGATAGTGGGTGCAGCCCAGCACCACCGCGTCGGGCGGCACGCCGTCCATCTGGTCCATCAATTGGCCGGCATAACCCTGGATGGCGGCGCGGACGGTCTCCACCGGCGCGTCGGCCTCGATCAGGCGGACCAGGTCGGGGCAGGCCTGCTGCACCACCCGCACCTCCGGCGCACGCTTGGCGATCTCGATGGGATAGGCCCCGCTGCTGACCGTGTGCTGGGTGGCGAAGATGGCGACGGTGCGCGGCTCGCCGGCGCGCGACCCGGCGGCGACCTCGGCCATCCACGGCACGCCGGTGATGGCCTCCACCATCGGCACCAGCACGCCCAGGACGCGGCGGTCGGGGTAGGCTGAGGGCAGCCAGGTCTGTTGCAGGCGGCGCAGCGCCTGGGCGGACGCGGTGTTGCAGGCCAGGATGACCAGGGGGCAGCCCAGGCCGAACAGCCGCTCCACCCCGGCGACGGTATAACGATAGATTTCCTCCGGCGTGCGGTTGCCGTAGGGGGCGTTGGCGTGATCGCCCAGATAGACGAAGCGCCGCTCCGGCATCTGGTCGGCCAGGGCGCGCAGCACCGTCAACCCGCCATGCCCTGAATCGAAAACGCCGATCATGCTCGCAACCGTACCGTTCCTGGCCGAACCGCCCATTTGGGCCATCGGGCGCGCCCGGCGGCGCTGCCCCGCCACCGGTTTAGCATGATCGGTGGGGCCGGCGGCAACCGCTGTTGCGGCGGGATGCCGCCCCACCTTGCCAAGCGCATAACGGCTATGCCTTAGTGCAGCGCTCCATTATCCTGTCGCCGCTTCGCATCCCGTCGCCGACCTTTTTTTTCGAGGAACCATCCCCGTGAGTCTGCGTGTCGCCGTTCGCCGGTCCCTGTTGATCCTGCCCGTTCTCGCCTCGGCGGCCACCGTCAGTGCCGCTTGGGCCCAGTCCGCCCCGTCGGCAGCGCCGCCCGCGACCCTGATTCCGTCGGAGGCCCGGCCGGCCGCGCCGGTCACCCCGCCCATCGGCGGCGCCAAGCCCGGCGCCTTTGACGACACCAACTGCAGCTTGCCGACGCGGGCCCCCGCCGTTCCCGACGGCAGGACGGCGCCCGAGGCGGACATCCGCAAGGCGCATGAGGACCTGCAGGCCTACGTCGCCAGCGGGCAGAGTTTTGTCCGTTGCGTCGATGATCAGGTGGCCCTGCACCCGGACAAGCTGACGGTGGCGCGCTACCTGCAGATGAGCCGGTTGCAGGATATCGTCATCAACAACATGCAGGTCATGGCGGCGCGCTTCAACGAACAGCTGCGCGTGTTCAAGGCCCGCACCCCCGGCGCGGCTGCCCCGGCGGCCAAGCCCGCCGGCAAGTAAGCGCGGCACTTCAAAAGAAAACCCGGCCCCATGGATCGCGGGGCCGGGTTTTTTCATGGTGCGCCCAGCATGGGCGCGTTCTTGAGGGTGGAAGTCCCTCCGTAAGCTGATCACGGTGAACGAAGCGAAACGCAACTGCGAGAGGGCGACTGATCGTGGGGAGGAAGCGTGGAGCGAAACCACGAGCCGATGAACAAGAACCGGATAGAAGGCGGTGCCGAGCAGGGCGAGCGGGCCATGAACCGCGAAGCTCTCGTGATCAAGGGTCGGCGCCGTAGATCCGGCGGTTGTGTGGTGAAGGAGCGCGCTCTTACCTGGGGAGATCCCGCCTTATGCCTGAAAGGGTGACGGTGTCGAGCCGGAGCGGGAAGTCAGCAGAGGTCATAGTAGGGGCCGGTTCAACTGGTGCCGAAGGACCGAACGAGGAGGAGTGTTGATCCACCGTGGCGATGCGGAAGGCAGAGCGTCAGATGTCCGCGCAAGCGGGGCGGTCGGGAGGGGGGCGAGGTGAAGCCTTGCCCGGGCCCGGCAGCGACGAAGCCTTGCGCCCGCGCCCGGAAATGGAAAACACGGGGTCAGGGCTGCTGCTGGCGGCCCTGACGCGAGAGAACCTGCAACGGGCTTGGCGACGGGTGCGGTCCAACAAGGGCGCGGCGGGGGTTGACGGTCTGGACATTGACCAGACGGCGGCCCATCTGCGCACGGTGTGGCCCGCGATCCGGAGCCAGGTGTTGTCGGGGACGTACCGGCCTTGGCCGGTACGACGGGTGGCGATCCCGAAGCCGGACGGTGGCGAGCGTGAACTCGGCATCCCGACGGTGACGGATCGCCTGATCCAGCAGGCGCTGCTGCAGGTGTTGCAGCCGCTCCTTGATCCGAGCTTCAGCGAGTACAGCTACGGCTTCCGTCCGGGGCGAGGGGCGCACGACGCGGTGCTGAAGGCACAGTCGTACGTCCAGTCGGGCCGGCGGGTTGTGGTTGACGTGGACCTGGAGAAGTTCTTCGACCGGGTGAACCACGACATCCTGATCGACCGTCTCTGGAAGCGCATTGGGGATGCCGGCATCGTCCGGCTGATCCGGTCGTACCTGGACAGCGGGATCATGGTGGGGGGCGTGGTCCAGGCACGGGAGAGGGGGACGCCGCAGGGCGGCCCGCTGTCGCCGCTGCTGGCCAACGTCTTGCTCGACGAGGTGGACCGGGAACTGGAGCGCCGGGGTCATCGCTTCGTGCGCTACGCTGACGATGCGAACGTTTACGTTCGCAGCCGGAAGGCGGGTGAACGGGTGATGGCGCTGTTGCGGCGGCTCTACGGCCGACTGCGTCTCTCGGTCAACGAGACCAAGAGCGCGGTGACCAGCGTGTTCGGCCGCAAGTTCCTGGGCTACGGCTTCTGGGTGGCGCCCGGTGGCGTCATCAAGCGGCGGGTTGCCGACAAGCCGCTGGCGACCTTCAAGCATCGCATCCGGCAGCTGACCCGCCGTTCCGGCGGGAACAGTGTGCAGGAGGTGGTGATGCGCCTGCGTTCCTATGTTCTGGGATGGAAGGCCTACTTCCGCCTGGCGCAGACACCCCGGGTCTGGAACGACCTGGACAAGTGGATGCGCCATCGGCTGCGGGCCATCCAGCTCAAGCATTGGAAACGGGGCACGACCATCTACAGGGAACTGAAAGCACTCGGGGCCAAACCCAAGGTGCTCCATCAGGTGGCGGCCAATAGCCGCCGCTGGTGGCGCAACAGCGGGATGGCCCTCAATGCCGTCCTCTCCCTGCAATGGGCGGACGCCCTGGGAATGCCCCGTCTCTCTTGACCTCAACTCCTCGAACCGCCCGGTGCGGACCCGCATGCCGGGTGGTGTGGGAGGGGAGCGGTCCTCAAGGATCGCCCCCTATCCCGATTGGGTGCGGGGAAGGGCCTCAGCGCCGCCCGCCGGCCCGGCGCACAGGGCGGCGGCCACCGCCCCGGCGGTCATCCTCATCGAACAGCTCGGCCAGCTTTTCCATGACGGTGCCGCCCAGCTGTTCCACGTCCACGATGGTGACGGCGCGACGGTAATAGCGGGTCACGTCATGGCCGATGCCGATGGCGATCAGTTCCACCGGGCTGCGGGTCTCGATGTAGTCGATCACCGTGCGCAGGTGCTTTTCCAGATAGCTGCCGCTGTTGACCGACAGGGTGCTGTCATCCACCGGCGCGCCGTCGCTGATCACCATCAGGATGCGGCGCTGTTCGGGCCGCGCGGCCAGGCGGTTGTGGGCCCACAGCAGGGCCTCGCCATCGATGTTTTCCTTCAGGATGCCTTCGCGCAGCATCAGGCCCAGGTTGCGCCGGGCCCGGCGCCACGGGGCGTCGGCCTCCTTGTAGACGATATGGCGCAGATCGTTCAGGCGGCCGGGCGCCGGCGGCTTGCCGCTGGCCAGCCAGCGCTCGCGGCTCTGCCCGCCCTTCCACGCCCGGGTGGTGAAGCCCAGGATCTCCACCTTCACGCCGCAGCGCTCCAGCGTGCGCGCCAGGATGTCGGCGCTCATGGCGGCGATGGTGATGGGCCGGCCGCGCATGGACCCGGAATTGTCGATCAGCAGGCTGACGACGGTGTCCCGGAAATCGGTGTCGTTCTCCTGCTTGAACGACAGCGGCAGGACGGGGTTGGCCACCACGCGGGCCAGGCGGGCCGCGTCCAGGATGCCTTCCTCCAGGTCGAACACCCAGGACCGGGTCTGCTTGGCCATCAGGCGGCGTTGCAGGCGGTTGGCCAGCTTTGAGATGACGCCCTGCAAATGCTGCAACTGCTGGTCCAGCATCATGCGCAGGCGGGCCAACTCATCCGGGTCGCACAGGTCGGCGGCACCCACCACCTCGTCGAACTCGGTAGTGAAGGGGCGATAGCTGCTGTTGTCCAGGCTATTGCGGCCGAATTCGGGGCGGGACGGCGCGCCGGGCTCACCGGATTGCTCCGCGCCCGCACCCTCCATCTCCTGTTCCTCGCCTTCGCCGCTTTCGGATGAGCCGGCCGATTCCTCGGTCTGGCCGCCGGCCTGTTCCTGCTCACCGGTGGGTTCAGGTTCAGCCTCGTCCGACTGGCCGCCGCCGGAATCGTCGTTCTCGGCCCCGTCCGGGCTCTGGGCGTCGCCGGTATCGGCGGTCTCATCCTCTTCGGACTTTTCCGGCTCGCCGCCCACTTCCAGGTCCAGGTCGGCCAGGATGCGGCGCGCCTCGCGGGCGTAGGCCTGCTGGTCGGCCATGGCGGCCTTCAGGCGGGCGAGATCGGCGCCCGCCTTCTCCTCGATGAACGGCCGCCACAGGTCCAGCGCCGCCCGGGTGGCGGGCGGGGTGGCCGTGCCGGTCAAGGCCTCGCGGGCCAGCAGGCGCAGGGCGTCGGACAGGGGCACCTGCTCACGCGAGGTCACCCGGTCCAGGCCCTGGCGGCGGAAGCGCTCTTCCAGCGCCGCCGACAGATTGTCGGCCACGCCGGCCATGGCGTTGGCGCCCAGGGCCTCGCACCGCGCCTGCTCCATCGCCTCGAACGCCGTGCGGGCGGTGTCGCCGGTGGGCAGCAGGCGGGCGTGCAGGCCGGCATCGTGGTGGCGCAGGCGCAGGGCCGCCGCGTCGGCGGCACCGCGCACCGGCGCCACGTCGCGCACGTTCAGGTCGCGTGTCGGCAGGGGCACCCGCACCCGCGTGCCGGTGAAGCCCGGCGGCTCGGCGGAAAACGCCACCGTCAGGTCGGCGCGCTCCGCCACCGCGCGGACGGCAGCACCGGTGGCCCGTTTGAACGCCTCCAGCGGCGATTCCCGGTCAGACATCGCTCGGCCCCGCGGGATCAGACGAGGGTGGCGCGGACGCCGCTCTCGGGCAGTTCGGTGCCGAAGCAGCGCTGGTAGTATTCCGCCACCGCCGCGCGCTCCACCTCGTCGCACTTGTTCAGGAAGGTGACGCGGAAGGCGAAACCCACGTCGGCGAAGATGTCGGCGTTCTGCGCCCAGGTGATGACCGTGCGCGGGCTCATGACGGTGGAGATGTCGCCGGCGATGAAACCGGCGCGGGTCAGGTCGGCCAGGCGCACCATGGCGTTGACCAGCACCCGGCGCTCCTCGGTGTCGTAGCTCGGCACCTTGGCCAGGACGATCTTCACCTCGGCGTCATGGGGCAGGTAGTTCAGGGTGGTGACGATGTTCCACCGGTCCATCTGGCCCTGGTTGATCTGCTGGGTGCCGTGGTACAGGCCCGTGGTGTCGCCCAGGCCCACCGTGTTGGCGGTGGAGAACAGGCGGAAGGCCGGGTGGGGGCGGATCACCTTGTTCTGGTCCAGCAGGGTCAGCTTGCCCTCGACCTCCAGCACGCGCTGGATGACGAACATCACGTCGGGCCGGCCGGCGTCGTATTCGTCGAACACGATGGCGCAGGGGTGCTGCAGCGCCCAGGGCAGGATGCCCTCGCGATACTCCGTCACCTGCACGCCGTCACGCAGGACGATGGCGTCCTTGCCGATCAGGTCGATACGGCTGATGTGGCTGTCCAGGTTGATGCGCAGGCAGGGCCAGTTCAGGCGGGCGGCCACCTGCTCGATATGGGTGGATTTGCCCGTGCCGTGATAACCCTGGACCATGACACGGCGGTTATGGGCGAAGCCCGCCAGGATCGCCATGGTCGTTTCGCGATCAAAACGATAGGTGTCGTCGATCTCCGGCACATGTTCCGTGGGCGCGCTGAAGCCCGGCACAGCCATGTCGCTGTCGATCCCGAAGGTCTGACGGACGGAGACTTTGATGTCGGGCAGGGCGGCGGCGTTCATCTGGGGCAAATCCTGGGACATGGGACGGCTTTCCTACGATCAACTGTCGGTCTTGGTTTTTGTTCGGGCGGCGCGGCGTCTGGGGGCTAGCCGTGGTCGTTATGGGCGGCCTTCAGAAGGTTGTAGGCCTGGTTGATGCGTTTCAGCCGCTCTTCCGCGTCCTTGTCGCCGCCGTTGGCGTCGGGATGGTGGCGCTTGGCCAGTTCGCGGTAGCGCAGCTTGATTTCGGTGAATTCCACCGGCGCCCGCAGGCCCAGCACCTCCAGCGCCTCATCCTCCGGTGTGCGCGGCGGGGGCGGCGGGCGCGAGGCGGCACCGGCTTCCCAGTCGGCCCCGAAGCTGTGGCCCCGGCTCATGCTGTCCCGCAGGTCGCGCTCGCGCGTGCGCCAATCGCCCATGGGCCAGGTCGGGCGCTGCCACGTGGTGTCGTAACGCTGCGCGCGCTCGATCTCGTCCGTGCTCATGCCCTGGTAATAGTCCCAGGCCTTGTTGTAGGCCCGCACATGCTCCAGGCAGAACCAATAGTACTCGTTCAACTGGGCGCGGTTCTTGGGCGCACGGAACTCCCCCACCTCGGCGCAGCCCTCATGGTCGCAGGCCCTGACTTGGACCTGCGGCGGCTCGTCGAACGTGAAATGGAATCCGGGGCGCTGTTTCTGCATGGGCGAAAGTATGGGGGCAGGCCCCCGCCGTGACAAGCGCGGCGGGCGGGTTCGTCGCGCCTCCGCGCGTCAAGGCTGGGCTGCTGCGGCCAGCGTCCGGAATCGCCGCGCCGGCATTGACAGCGCCCGCCCGGCGTCGCACCTGATGGGGATAATCACCCACCCAGGCCAGGGGCCCTCATCCATGCGCTACGCCGACCGCATCCACGCCAAACTGACCCAGGCCCTGGCGCCCTTGTCGCTGGTGGTCGATGACCAGTCCGCCCAGCATGCCGGCCACGGCGGGGCCGCCCCCGGTGGTGAGACCCATTTCGAGGTGACGGTCGTCTCCGCCGCCTTCCAGGGCAAGTCGCGCGTGGCCCGCCAGCGCCTGGTCTACGACCTGTTGAAGGACGAGTTGGCGGAACGCGTGCACGCCCTGTCGGTCAAGACCTTCACCCCGGATGAGATGGGCTAATTCTCGTACGTCGCCAGCGCTTTAACATGATGGATGCTCATGTCGAGAAAGTTCGATTTCTTTAACATGTTCGCCGAACGCGTTAAAGAAATCGAAAAATCTTAACACGTTATGCCACCCCTTCCGGCCCATCGTAATGCTCCGGGAACCAGCGGCGCACCACCGGGCCGTCGCTGGCCATGACGTGGCAGGTGTTCAGCACCGGGGGCGGGCGGTTGGTGCCGTCGCCGCCGTTCCGCTTGGCGTTCAACCGGGGAGCCAGGGTCTGGAAGGCGGTGGTGGCCACGGGGCCCAGCAGTTCCACCAGATGGGTGCAGCCTTCCGTGCCACCCAGGCGCTGGCGCACGGCGCGGGTCCAGCCGGCGGCGATGCTCAGGCCCACCAGGCGCTGGAAGTTGTCCAGGATGGCGGGGCAGTGGGCGAAGGGCGAATTGTCGGTGGCGACGTCCACCGCCCGCACCGTCAGCGTGTCGTCCACCGTCAGGCGTATCCACATCTCATGCAGGAACTGCCCGGGCTCTATCGTGCCGCGCCATTCGTTGGCGAAGGGATAGGCCTTCTCGTCCGTGATGTGGCCTTCGATGTCCCACAGGCCGTCTTCGCGTTCATAACCCTGGCAGGTGACGCGGCGGGTGTGCAGCGGCTGGCGTGCCGCCGGAGGGGATAGGGGCATGGGTGTGACCCAATAAAGAAACGGACGCCCGTTCATATTGGGCGCCCGTTTCCAAAGCGGTCAAGTGATGCGGTTTGGCCTTAGGCTTCCAGGGCCGCCGCCACCACGTCACGCACCGGCGCCGGGTCGATGCCGCGGGCGGTGAAGGCCTGGCCGATGCCGCGCGCCAGGATGAAGGTGATGCCGCCGTCCAGCACTTTCTTGTCCTTGGCCATGTGGGCCATCAGGGCATCCACCGTCCAGCGGCCCCGGCTCAGATGGGCGGCACCGGTGGGCAGGCCCACGGCCGCCAGGTGGCGGCGCATGCGGGCCAGGTCGTCGGGCGGGCACAGGCCCAGGCGCACCGACAGGTCGAAGGCCATGACCATGCCGATGCCGACCGCCTCGCCATGCAGCAGTTCGCCGCCGTAGCCCACCTCCGCCTCCAGCGCGTGGCCGAAGGTGTGACCCAGGTTCAGCAGGGCGCGTACGCCGCTCTCGCGCTCATCCTGGGCGACGGTGTCTGCCTTGGCGGCCACGCTTTCCTGCACGGCGCGGATGCGCAGGGCCGCGTCGCCGGCCACCAGGGCGGGGCCGTTGACTTCCAGCCAGTCGAAGAAGGCCGGCCGGTCGATCAGGCCGTATTTCACCACCTCGGCATATCCGGCCAGCACCTCGCGCCGGGGCAGGCTGTCCAACGCGGCGATGTCGGCCAGCACCAGGCGCGGCTGGTGGAAGGCGCCCACCAGGTTCTTGCCGTGGCCGGTGTTGATGCCGGTCTTGCCGCCGACACTGCTGTCCACCTGGGCCAGCAGCGTGGTGGGCACCTGGATGAAATCGATGCCGCGCAGCGCGATGGCGGCGGCAAACCCGCCCAGATCGCCGATGACCCCGCCGCCCAGCGCCACCAGCACGGTGCCGCGCTCGATCCGGCGGGACAACAGCGTCTCCATCACCGTTTCCAGGTGGCGGAAGCTTTTGGTCGCCTCGCCTGCCGGGACCAGGATGGGATCCAGCACGCGGCAGCCGGCGGCCTCGACCGAGCGGGTGAAGGATGCCAGGTACAGGGGCGCCACCGTCTCATCACTCAGCACCACCAGGGGCCGCTTGGTGCCGATGGCGGCGGCGACATGGGGGCCGGCGTTGGCGATCAGGCCGCTTCCGACCCGCACGTCATAGGACCGGTCACCGAGGGCGACAGGGACGGCGACCGTGGGAATGGACGCGTTCATGGTTCCACCGCGGCGGCCAGGGGCAACGCTTCCAGGGGCGAAGGGCCGTTGCCGGCCGGGGTGTCGTTGTCCAGATAGTGCTGCAGCGCCTCCACCACCCGGTCCACCGTGTCCTCGGCCGGCCGGTCGCCGCTGTCGACGATGATGTCGGCCTGGGCGTAATAGGGGTGGCGCAACTCCATCAGCTGGCGCAGGGTTTCGCGCGGGTCGCTGTCCTTCAGCAGGGGGCGGGTGCCCCGCCGCGCGGTGCGCTGGACCAGCAGGTCCAGTTCGGCGCGCAGCCAGATGGACAGGGCGCGCTGGCCCACCAGGGCGCGGGTGTCGGCGTCCATGAAGGCGCCGCCGCCGGTGGACAGGACCTGCAGCGGCTGGTCCAGCAGGCGGGAAATCACCCGGCGCTCACCCTCACGGAAGGCGGGTTCGCCATAACGGTCGAAGAATTCCGGAATACTGCATCCGGCGGCGCGCTCAATCTCCTGATCGGCGTCGACGAAGGGCAGGCCCAGGCGGCTGGCCAGGCGGCGGCCGATACTGGTCTTGCCGGCCCCCATCAGGCCCACCAGGACCAAGGTGCGCGGCGGGCGCTGGTTCAGGGTCGGCCGCATCACAGCACCCCTCCGCATGCCGGAACCGGCGCACGGCCGCTCGGGGTGGCGTTGCGCGTCCGGGGGGTGGACGCTACAGTGCCAGGCGCTAACACCATTTTTGCCGTTTCTTCCATCACAGCCGAGACCTGCAAAACCGTTCCCGTACCCTGGACCGCTTCCGCTTGGGCGGGGCCCCGTGCCCGGGTTTGTTCTTCATCCCTGTTACCGGCCTTCCCGCCCCGGCCCTGCGGCTTTAGGCGGACTGTCCGGTGACCGTCGCCCCGTGGGATGGCTGATGCAGCCGCCCCGGGAAACGTTTCGGGGGCACTGCATAACACAGTCGCTTCCGCCTGTCCCCCGACTCCACCTTGGGTATGGCGCACTGCGGCCCTGCTTTTGCGACCAACCCATTCCTTTCCCTTCGTGACCCGAGTGCCGATCCCGCGATGAAAAAGCTTCTTCTGATCCTGATCGCCCTGGTGATTCTGGCTGGTGCCGGCGCCGCCGTCGTCGTGGCCGCCACCACCTCTCCGGCGCCGTCCGCGCCCACCGAACGGGTGATCTCGAATGACCGCTTCCCGCAGTAAGAGGATGCTGGCCCGCGCTTGCATCCTTGCCGCCGGGGCCGCCGGGCTGATGACCGCTTCCGTGGCGTTGGCCCAGAGCGGCGCGCCCACGCCGTTGTGGCCCAATGCGGGCCAAGCGACGCCCGGCACCGCCGCCCCCGGCGTAGGGCCCGGCGCGATCCCGCCGGCCCAGCCCGCCTACACGCCGCCGACCCCGCGCGCCTCGTCGTTCGAGGTCTCGGCCCTGCCGGCGGTGATGCCGGATGGCGGCGGCATCCTGGACACCAACCAGGGCGGCCTGGGCCAGGCCCTGTGGTCGGACAGCCCGCGCGGCCTGATCGATCGGGCGCTGGCCTCGCTGCCGGCCTCCAGCCCCTCGCCGGCCGTGCGTGCCCTGCTGGGCCGGGTGCTGATGTCGGCCGGCACGGCCCCGCCCGCCGGCCCGAACGCCAAGGACGTGCGCAACTTCCTGGGTCTGCGTCTGGAACGCCTGGCCCTGCTGGGCGAGTCCAAGGCCGACGCCATGGCCAGCCTGCCCACAGCGCTGGAGGATGCCGGCGGGGCCGAGGCCTGGGCCCGCCTGTCGCTGCTGACCGGCGACGGGGCGGCCTGCGACCGCATGGAGGACATGCAGAAGCGCTTCACGGATGGTGAGATCCTGATGCTGGGCGTGGTCTGCCAGGTGCGCGCCGGCAACACCGACGGCATCATGCTGTCGCTGGACATGATGCGTGAGCAGGGGGTGAAGGACGACAGCTTCGCCCGCCTGGCCGAACTGGCCGCCAACGGGCAGAAGGTGGCGTTGAAGGGCCTGAACACGGTGACGCCGGAAACGTTGGCGCTGGCCCGCGCCATGTCGCGCGGCCTGCCGGCCGACCTGCCGCCGGCCCAGGTGCAGGGGCTGAACCCGGCCGCCGCCGCCGCGCTGTCGGACCTGCCCGACATGCCGGCGGCGTTGAAGCTGGTGGCGGGCGACCGCGCCGCTGCCCATGGCACCCTGCCGTCGGCGGCCCTCGCCCCCCTCTACAAGGCCGCCAAGGTGGCACCCAGCGACCTGAAGAACGCGGTGGGTGTGGCCGACAAGCGCCAGGGTGCGGACCAGCGCGCCATCCTGTACCAGGCCCTGACGGGGGAGACGATCCCGTCGCTGAAGGGCGCCATCCTGGCCAAGGCCGTGGATGTCGGCGACCCCGCCCTGCTGGCGGGTGCCTGGGGCGACCTGCTGGCCCAGGAACTGGGGCAATTGAGCCCCAGCCCGGCGCTGAAGGACGTGGCCCCGGCGGCCGTCCGCCTGCTGCTGCTGCAGAACCGGCGCGACCTGGCCCAGCCGTGGTTCGAACTGGCCTATCAGACGGCGCAAGAGGCGAAAGAGGGCAAGCCGGTACTGGCCTACCAACGCCTGGTGCCCCTGGCCGTGCTGGGGGGCCTGCTGCCGCCCGGTGGCATCAACTGGGCGCAGTGGCTGGACGCCGTGAAGGCGGATGCCGATGTTCCGTCGCGCGTGCGGGCCGGCACCATCCTGGCCCTGCTGACCGCAGCGGGGGAAAAGGTGGACCCGGTGCTGCTGGCCCGCATGGCCACGGCGACCGAGGCGCCGGGCGTGATCCCGGACGCCGCGTCCTGGATGCGGCTGGACCAGTCGGCCGTGACCGGGCGCAAGGGTGAGGTGGCGGTGCTGGCGCTGGCCGAACTGGCTGATGCCGGTCCGGCCGCCACGCCGGCCACTGTGGCGTCGCATGCATTGAACGCCCTGTCGTCCGTCGGCCTGAAGGACGATGCCCGCCGCCTGGCGCTGGAGGCGGTGGCCGCCTTGTCTGGCGTCTGATCATGGCGCCGCGCGTGGCAAAATCGGCTGAACCCGGGGCGGCGCCCAAGCGCGCCTCCCCCGGCCGGCCGCGCGCGGCGACCCTGGCCCTGCCGCCGGGGGTGGACGCCTTCCTGGACATGCTGGTGGCGGAACGCGGGGCTGCGGCGAACACCCGCGATGCCTACCGCCGCGATCTGGTGGACGTCGCCCGCTTCATCGCCGCCCAGCAGGGCGGCCAGGGGGCGGCGCTGGACCAGGCCGGCACCGACGACCTGCGGGCCTATCTGGACCATCTGGGCCGCGACGGCACCCAGGCCGCGGTCCGCACCGTGGCCCGCCGGCTGTCGGCCCTGCGCCAGTACTACAAGTTCCTGGTGTCGGAGGGGCGGCGCGACATCGACCCAACCGCCGTGCTGGACGGTCCCCGCCTGGGCCGGCCCCTGCCCAAGATTTTGTCCGAGGCCGACGTGGGCCGCATGCTGGACACGGCGGCGCTGCAAGGCGGGGCGGAGGGCTTGCGCCTGGTGGCCCTGCTGGAACTGCTGTACGCCACCGGCCTGCGCGTATCGGAACTGGTGGGCCTGCCCCTGTCGGCCTTCAGCCGCGACGGCCGCGTGCTGGTGGTGAAGGGCAAGGGCGGCAAGGAACGCATGGTGCCGCTGTCGCCCCCGGCGCGCGATGCGCTGGCGGCATATCTTCCCCACCGCGCCGTCTTCTTTTCGCCGGGCCGGGAATCACGCCAGGCCTCGCTGCTGTTCCCCTCGCGCAGTTCCGGCGGCACGCTGACGCGCCAGCGTTTTGGCCAATTGCTGAAGGATCTGGCGCTGGCGTCCGGCCTGGATCCGGCCAAGGTCAGCCCCCACGTGCTGCGCCACGCCTTCGCCACCCACCTGCTGGACCATGGCGCGGACTTGCGCTCCGTCCAGAAGATGCTGGGCCATGCCGACATCGGCACCACGCAGATCTATACCCATGTGGTGGGGGAACGGTTGCGCCGCACGGTGGAGGATCACCACCCCCTGGCCCGGGGGATGAACCGGGGCCCCAAGGGGCCGAAGCCGGGCGGGGGCGAGACCTGATCCCTTGTGATAGCGCTAGCCCCCAGCCCCCGCCCATGGTAATCAGCCGCCTTCGGCCTGCGTATGGCCCCGCCTCGGCGGCACCCTTCTTACAAGCCAGTTGTAAGCCAGACCCATGCATTTCCTTGAATTTGAAAAGCCGATCGCCGAACTCGAAGGCAAGATCGATGAACTCCGCCACCTGTCCGACGGTGGCGGTCTCAACATCGCCGACGAAGTCCGCAAGCTTGAGGACAAGGTCGACAAGCTGCTGCGGTCGACCTACGGCAAACTGACCCCGGCCCAGAAGGTCCAGGTGGCGCGCCATCCCAACCGGCCGCATTGCCTGGACTACATCAACGCCCTGGTCACCGAGTTCACGCCGCTCGCGGGTGACCGCGTGTTCGGTGAGGACCGCGCCATCATCGGCGGCCTGGGCCGTTTCCGGGGCCGGTCGGTGGTGATCATCGGCCAGGAAAAGGGCCACGATACCGACACCCGCATCCGGCACAATTTCGGTTCGGCCAAGCCCGAGGGCTACCGCAAGGCCCAGCGCCTGCTGGATCTCGCCAGCCGCTTCAACCTGCCGGTCATCACCCTGGTGGACACGGCCGGCGCCTACCCCGGCGTTGGGGCCGAGGAACGCGGCCAGGCGGAGGCCATCGCCAAGTCGATCGAGACCTGCCTGCGCGCCCGCGTTCCCATCGTTTCCGCCATCATCGGTGAAGGCGGCTCGGGCGGCGCCATCGCCATCGCCACGGCCGACCGCGTGCTGATGCTGGAACACTCGGTCTATTCCGTCATCTCGCCGGAAGGCTGCTCGGGCATCCTGTGGCGCACCAACACCAACGCCGCCGACGCGGCCGCGGCCCTGCGCCTGACCGCCCAGGACCTGAAGGAACTGGGCGTCATCGACCGCATCGTCATGGAACCCATCGGCGGTGCGCACCGCCGGCGCGAGGAAACCATCCTGGCGCTGGGCAACGCCATCGATGACAGCCTGGAATCGATGCGCGGCCAGGACGGCGGCACCCTGATCGCCCGTCGCCGCGAGAAGTACCTGGGCATGGGCCAGAAGGGCCTGGGCTGAAGTGATACGTGTGGCGTTTGAACGGTACCGTTCAAACGCCCCCTCAATTGCCGGGCGCCCGCATCCGCGGGCTTGGCTTCCTCACTTTCCAGTCAGCTACGCTCCCCGGAAAGCTCCGGCGGCTGCGGTCGCAGCCTACAGCGGCACACATGCATGAAAAAGGCGCCTTCCTTCGGGAGGGCGCCTTTTTCTTTGGCGGGATGGGGACCCGTGCGGGCTACGGCTCCGCCTGTCCCCGACGCTTGCGCGCGGGGGCGTACGGCCTTGCCGGCAGGGTCGGGAAAGCTAGCTGCGCAGCACCAGGCGGGAACAGCCGCCGCCGGCCGGCAGCACATCGCTGGCCAAGCCCGCCAGGCTCAGCATGGCCTGTACGTCCAGGATGGTGTCGGTGGGGCGGGTCAGTGTCAGCCGGACGTCCCGGCAGCCCATCTTCCGGAAGCGCGCGACCGCGTCCAGGATCTGGCGGGCGGGGGCGGCGGCGGAAGGGGGCGGATCAAAAGCACTGGGGGTGGCTGCCAAAACGGCGGCGGCCATGCCGGGTTCCGGATTGATGGCTCCGGTCGCCTCATGCGGATGCATGCGAGGTCCCTGGTTGGGGTTCGCCCGGGATGGACGCCCCGGGCAATTAGGATATTGAGACCAATTGAGGCTTTTCCGCGACGGCAAAGTTGGGGCTGCGGCGCATTTTCCCCATCAGGGGAGGACCAGGGCGACGCAGCCCCGGATTTGATACTGCGAAAGCGTTACAGAAGTTCGGCGATCTGTACCGCGTTCAGGGCCGCACCCTTCAGCAGCTGGTCGCCGGCGACGAACAGCTGGATGGAACGGCCGCTGGGGTCGCTGATGTCCTGGCGGATGCGGCCCACCAGGATGTCGCCCTGGCCCGACGCGTCCACCGGCATGGGGAAGTAGTTCTTCTCCGCGTCATCGACTATACGCACGCCCGGCGCCGTGGCCAGGATGTCCTTGACCTCGGCCGGGGTAATCGGCCGCTCGAACTCCACCGTCAGCGCCTCGGAATGGGCGCGCAGCACCGGCACGCGCACGCAGGTGGCGGAGATGCGGATGTCGGCGTCGCCGAAGATCTTCCACGTCTCCGTCACCATCTTCATCTCTTCCTCGTTATAGCCGTTGGCCGGGTCGACCTTGGCGTTGTGGCTGAAGAGGTTGAAGGCGTAGGGGTGGGGCAGCACGGTGGGGGTGAAGGGGCGGCCCTCCAGATAGGCCCGGGTGCCCTCGCGCAGTTCCTCCATGGCGGCGGCACCGGCGCCGGACGCCGCCTGGTAGGTCGCGGCGATGAAACGCGTGATGCGGTTCTTCGCGTGCAGCGGCCATAGCGGCACCAGGGCTATGATGGTGGAGCAGTTGGGGTTGGCGATGATGCCCTTGTGCTGCTTGATCGCACCCGGGTTCACCTCCGGCACCACCAGGGGGACGTGGGGGTCCTGGCGGAAGGCGCTGGAGTTATCGACAACGACGGCGCCCGCTTTCACGGCGATGGGGCCATAGACCTTGGAGATGGAGCCGCCGGCGGAGAACAGGGCGATGTCCACGCCCTCGAAGCTGTTCTCGTCCAGCGCCTGGATGGTGATCTCTTTGCCTTTGAAGGTCATGGTTTTGCCGGCCGACCGGGCCGACGCCAGCAGGCGCAGCTCGGACAGGGGAAACGCGCGCTGCTCCAGGCACTCAAGCAGCTCGACGCCGACGGCACCGGTGGCACCGACGATGGCAACGACGGGCAAGGCCATGACCTAAAATCCTCAAAGACGACAGGTTGAAATAAGTGAAACGCGAGGCGCCATCCTCTTGTTCGTTTCGTTCCTTCGTCAAGCGGACGACTCGCAGGTCTGCCCTGTCTCCATGCGCAACCTAAGCAAGTTTATTATCAGCGGCATGGGCATGGCTCATGCCGCTGTAGGCCCCGACTGGGGCCGCCGGAACTTTTCGGGAAGCGTCAGCGGACTGAAAAGTGAGGATAGCCCAAGCGGCCGGATGGCCGCGCCCGGCGCCTGAGGGAACACTTAAGAATCACCGCAGCGCCAGGACGATGACTGCCACGCCCAGGGCGATGATCGCGGCCCACAGCAGGCCTTGGCCGCGCCCGTTGTTCAGGCGGTCGGCCAGGGCGTCGATGCTGTGCGGGTCGATGGGCAGGCCGCCGCGCTCCAGATGGTCGGTCAGGCGGTCGGCATGGCGCAACAGCAGGGGCAGCTTGCCGGCGGTGTTGCTGATGGACCGCACCGCCTCGGCCAGCCGGGCCTCGGGCCCGCGGTTCTCCCGCATCCACTGCTCGATCAGGGGGCGGGCCACCTCCCACATGTTCAGCTTGGGGTTCAGGACGCGGCCCACGCCCTCGGCCGTCAGCATGCTTTTCTGCAGCAGCAGCAACTGGGGCTGGGTCTCCATCTCGAACTGCTCGGTCACCGCGAACAGCTGGGCCAGCAGGCGGCCGACGGAGATGTCGTGCAGGGGCTTGTTGTGCACCTGTTCGCCGATGGCACGGACCGCCTGCATGAAGATGTCGCGCGACTGGTGCGCGGGAACGTAGCCGGCATCGAAATGCACGTCCGCCACCAGGCGATAGTCGCGGTTCAGGAAGCCGATCAGCATGTCGGCCAGATACAGCCGGGTCTGCCGGTCCAGGCGGCCCATGATGCCGAAATCCACCGGCGCCAGGTGGCCGGACAGGTTCACGAACATGTTGCCGGGGTGCAGGTCGGCGTGGAAGAAGCCGTCGCGGAATACCTGGTTGAAGAAGGAGTTGGCCGCCTGGCGCAGGATGTCGTCGGGGTCGAAGCCGGCGGCGCGGATGCCGTCCACCTGGTCCACCGGGACGCCGTGGATGCGATCAATGGTCATCACCCGCTGGCTGGTACGGTCCCAGTCCACCTTGGGGATGTTGAAGGTGTTGTCGCCCTTGAAGTTGTCCGCCAGTTCCGAGGCGGCACTACCCTCCATGCGCAGGTCCATTTCCATGCGCACGGTTTCGGCGAAGGTCTCCACCACCTCCACCGGCTTCAGCCGCTTCAGGCGGGGCTGTACCTTCAGCGCCAGGCCGGCCAGCCAGAACATCAGGTCGATGTCGCGGCGGAATGCCAGTTCCACGCCGGGGCGCAGCACCTTGACCGCCACCTCCTTGCCTTCCGCCGTGACGGCGAAATGCACC
Source organism: Azospirillaceae bacterium (assembly GCA_028283825.1). Taxonomy (NCBI): domain Bacteria; kingdom Pseudomonadati; phylum Pseudomonadota; class Alphaproteobacteria; order Rhodospirillales; family Azospirillaceae; species Azospirillaceae bacterium. The sequence continues at coordinate 2,176,653 of JAPWJW010000003.1, forward strand.
TGGGCGATGGACGCGGCGGCCACCGCTTCGGGCGCGAAGCTCTGGAAAATCTCCGTCAGCGGGCGGCCCAGCTGTTCCTCGATGATGGCGACCGCCTGTTCCGTGGGGAAGGGCGGCAGCCGGTCGCGCAGCAGGGCCAGATCCTCGGCCACGGCGTCGCCCACCAGGTCGGACCGGGTGGACAGCGCCTGGCCCAGCTTGATGAAGCTGGGGCCCAGTTCCTGGATGGCGGCGGCCAGGCGCTGGCCGGTGCGGCCGGGCGCGCGGTTGTTGTTCACCAGGCGCAGCACCCAGGCCACACCCGGCGCCATGTCGCGGAACTCATCGGGGAACAGGGCGCCGTGGCGGCCCAGCGTGCGCCCGATGGTGTACAGGCGGCGCAGGTTGCGCAGGATGCGGAACATGATCAGACGCGCCAGGCGGAATGGATGGCGGCGATGCCGCCGGTCAGCGGCCGCGCCCGGGCCTGGCCGAAGCCCACGGCCTCCAGCCGGCGGCACAGCGCCTCACGCTCGGGGAAGCGGCGGATGCTTTCCACCAGGTACTGGTAACTCTCGCGGTCGCCCGCCACCATCTGGCCCAGGCGGGGCAGCACCTCGAAGGAATAGCGGTCGTACAGCTCGCGCAAGCCCGGCAGGTTCACCTGGCTGAACTCCAGGCAGAAGAAGCGCCCGCCCGGCTTCAGCACGCGCCGCGCCTCCGCCAGGGCCTTGTCGATGTGGGTGACGTTGCGCAGGCCGAAGGCGATGGTGTAGGCATCGACCGAGCGGTCGGCCACGGGCAGCGACTCGGCATTGCCCACGGTCCAGTGCAGGCCGCCCCGGGTTTCCGGCGTGCGGTCCCAGCCGGGCAGGCTGCCCTTGTCGATGCCGCGGTCGCGGCCCACCCGCACCATGGCCTCCGTCAGGTCGCAGACCATGATCTTGGCCCCGGGCGCCTTGGCCGCCATGCGGAAGGCGATGTCGCCGGTGCCGCCGGCCACGTCCAGCAGGGTTTCGCCCGCGCGCGGGTTCACCAGGCTGACGAAGTCGGACTTCCACAGCCGATGGACGCCCATCGACATCAGGTCGTTCATCACGTCATAGCGGCTGGCCACGCTGGAGAACACGCCCTGCACCAGGGGCGCCTTCTCCGCCGGGTTGATGGCGCGGAAGCCGAAGGATCGCGCCTCCCGCTCCTGCGCCGTCAGGGCGGCGTCGGTGTCGGTGGAACCGGGGGCGAAGGCGGGGGGCGTGGTTTGGTCGGCCATGGCGGCACCATAACGTCCGCAACCGTCCTTGGGTAGCGGGCTTGGGGCCGCCCTGGCCGGTACCCAGATCTGTGACGGCGGCAAGGGAACTTAGCCCGGGCCGGGCAATCGTTTGGCCGGTGTCAGGCCGACGCCCGCTCGGCAGGGATCCAGGTGGGGGAGTGGCGGGTGGAGAAATAGCGGGCGGGCGACTGGCCGAAGGCCTTGCGGAACATGGCGATGAAGTTGCTGGGCGTGGCATAGCCCAGGGCGTCCGCCACCTCCGCCACCGGCTGCCCCTGCGCCAGCCGTTCCAGGGCCAGCGTCAGGCGGGCCTGCTGGCGCCACTGCGTCACGCTCAACCCCGTCTCCGCCCCGAACTGCCGGCGGGCGGTGCGTTCCGACAGGCCGGCGTCGCGCGCCAGGGCGGCCAGGGTGCGGTCGTCCTCCGGCTGTCGCAGCAGGTGCATGGCCAGGCGTAGCAGCCGCGCGTCCGTGGGCATGGGCAGGTGCAGCGGTTCCCGCGGTGCCAGGCGGATCTCATCCAGCAGCACGGTCGTCAGGCGTTCCTGCTCCGCCGTCAGGGTTTTCGTCCATTCCCAGGTGGTCGCCCGCCGCACCAGGGCCTGCAACAGGTCGCTGATGCCCATGACGCAGGGGGCATCGGGCAGGTCGGCGGCGGCCTCGGGCGTCAGCATCATGCCCCAGCCGACCACCACGCCGCTGAAGGTCACCTTGTGCGACAGGCCCGGCGGCAGCCAGCCGGCCCGGTGCGGCGGCAGCAGCCAGGACCCGTGCGCCGTGTGGACATGGACCAGGCCGGCTTCGGTACAGAACAGTTGCCCCCGCAGGTGGTGATGCCAATCCAGCTCGCGTGAGCCCATGCGCACCTTGTCCTCGGCATTGCCGCGGCCCCAGAAGGCCACCACCGGCGGCCCGTCCGGCCGCTCGCAAAATTCCAGGAAGGCTTGCTTGTCCATCGACGTGTCCATCCACGTTGGCCGCTTCGCATTATTTTTCGACCGACTGTCGTTATCGTGTCCAGCCCTTTCCGCGTTACCGAATAGATCGGGATTTTATCCGCGATGGGGGAAAGCATGGTTGAGACACCCGTGGCCATCATCGGCGCCGGCTTGGGCGGGTTGTGCCTGGCCCAGGCACTGACCCGCGCCGGCATTGATTGCGCCGTCTATGAGCGTGACGCGGCGCTGGACAGCCGCCCCCAGGGCTATCGCCTGCGCATCGACGCGGACGGGCAGGCCGCGCTGGCCCATTGCCTGCCCCCAAGCCTCTACGACTTGTTCCGGCGAACCTGCGCCAGGCCCGGGCCGATGCCGCGCTTCCTGGACAGTGGTCTGGACGTGAAGGCGGCCCGGGCGCCCGCCAGCTGGGAAACCGGGGCCGGTCCGGATGACGGCGCCGACCTGTGCGCCCATCGGCAGACCCTGCGCGAAATCCTGATGAGGGGCATCGAACCCCGTGTCCATTTCGGCAAGACCTTCGACGTCCTGGCGGTCCGGGCCGATGGTGGGGCGCGGGTGACCTTCTCCGACGGCACCCACATCAACGCCGGCCTGGTGGTGGCTGCCGACGGCCTGAACTCCAGCGTCCGTCGCCTGCTGGCTCCGCAGGCCGATCCCTTGGACACCGGTGCGGTCTGCCTCTACGGCCGCACGACGCTGACGCCCCCGGTGCGCGTGGCGGTGGGCGATGTCCTGGTCGCCGGCACCACGGTGGTCTTCGCCGACGGCTGCGCCGCCGTGATCGATCCCATGCGGTTTGATTGGCCGGCGGCGGCGGGCGGCCTGACCCGCGCCACCGATTACCTCTATTGGGCGCTGGTGGCGCCCCGGTCGCGGTTGGGGGCGCCTGGCCCCGTGCTGGGCATGGCCGCGGCCGACGTGGCCGGGCGGCTGATGGACGGCTGGCATCCCCACCTGCGTGCCCTGGTCGATTTCGCGGATGCGGACGGCCTGGCCCTGGTGCCGGTGCGCAGCGCCCGGCTGGCGCGAACCTGGCCCGCCTGGGGGGATGGCCCCGTCACCTTCCTGGGTGATGCCATCCATGCCATGAGCCCGGCCGGTGGCCTGGGCGCCAACACCGCCTTGCGTGACGCCGCAGAATTGGCGGCTCGCCTGGCCGGGCCCCTGTCGCCGCAAGCCGCCGCCCGCGATTACGAGATCGAGATGCGCACCCGGGCGGCCCGGGCCATCCACCTGTCCGAACAGGGCGCCGCCGCCCTGTTCGCCGATGTCATTTAAGGAAAGCTTCCATGGATGATTTCCAGCTGCACGACGTCAGCGATTTCCCGGTGGTGCGGCCCCGCCCGGGGCCGGTGTCGCCCGGTGCCGGCGTGCAATGGGTACGGGAAATGGACGCCCTGCTGGCGCGCGCCCAGCCCTTCGTCATGGTGATGGACGGTTCCATGCATGAGGAAGAGGCGCATGAGGACCGGCGTGAGCGGGCCATCTGGATGAAGCAGAACCGCGACCGGATGGCGGCGCTGTGCCGGCTGGTGGTGGCGGTGGAACCCGACGCCGTGCGTCGCGCCGCCTTCAAGGTCCAGGCCGCCATCGCGGTCAAGGCCTTCGGCGTGCCCATGGACGTGACCGCCACGCAGGAAGAGGCCGCCCTGAAAGCGGCGACCGCGCTGGCCGCCTAAAACCAGGTACGAAGATCGGCGGCTTGAGCGCGTCTCAAGCCGCTGTAGGCCTCGACCGCCGCTTGAGGGAGTCGGCGTTACGCCGACTTCATGTCCAGCGCGTAGCCGGCGGAACGGACGGTGCGGATCATGTCCAGTTCCGTCTCCTCGTTCAGGGCCTTGCGCAGGCGGCGGATGTGCACGTCCACGGTGCGCGGCTCGACATAGACGTCGTGGCCCCAGACGATGTCCAGCAGCTGCTCGCGTGAGAAGACGCGGCCCGGGTGCTGCATGAAATGGCGCAGCAGGCGGAATTCCGTGGGGCCCAGGTGGATGTCGCGGCTGTTGCGGCGGACGCGGTGGGCCGCCAAGTCCATGCTGATGTCGCCGTAGCGCAGCAGTTCCTCGGCCAGCGAGGGCACGGCCCGGCGCAGCACGGCGCGGATGCGGGCCACCAGTTCCGTCGGGCTGAAGGGCTTGGAGATATAGTCGTCGGCGCCGGAGTTCAGGCCCCGCACCTTGTCCGCCTCTTCCCCGCGCGCGGTCAGCATGATGATAGGGATCTCGCGGGTCTTGGGGTTGCGGCGCATCTGGCGGCAGACCTCCAGCCCGCTCATCAGCGGCAGCATCCAGTCCAGCAGCACCAGGTGGGGCGTCTGTTCATCGGCCAGCAGCAGGGCTTCCTCGCCGTCGCCGGCGGTCAGCACCCGGAAGCCTTCCTTTTCCAGGTTGTAGCTCAGCAGGGTGACGAGGTCGGCTTCGTCCTCGACGATCAGGACCAAGGGCTTCAACGACGCGTTCATGGAGTGTCCCTAAAACTGGCTGTCGGGTATTGGGATAAGGCAGTGGATCAAAGGTCTTCCGGCGCGTCGGCGCCGTGCAGGCCGCTGCCGTGCAGATCGACGTCGGCGGTGGGGCCGACCACGAAGCTGGATTCGTCATGCTTGGGCCGATCCGTGGTCAGCGGGCGGCCCAGCACCAGGAAATGGATGGTCTCGGCGATGTTGGTGGCGTGGTCGCCCGCGCGTTCCAGATTCTTGGCGATGAACAGCAGGTGGGTGCAAGGGGTGATGTTGCGCGGGTCTTCCATCATATAGGTCAGCACCTCGCGGAACAGGCTGGTGTACAAATCGTCCAGCTCCTCATCCCGGTTCCAGGCGTCGATGGCCTTGCCCACGTCGCGGTCGATGTAGGCGTCCAGCACGTCCTTCAACATGCTTTCCACCAGCTTGCCCATGCGCGGGATGGCGCTGACCGGGCGCACGGCCGGCAGCTTGGCCAGGGCCAGGCTGCGCTTGGCGATGTTGGCGGCGTAGTCGCCGGTGCGTTCCAGGTCGGCGGAGATTTTCAGGGCGGCCAGCACCTCGCGCAGGTCGCTGCCCACCGGCTGGCGCAGCGCCAACATGCGCACGGCCTCCTGCTCGATGCCGCGCTCATAATCGTCCAGCTGCTGGTCGGACTTCATCACCCGGGCGGCCAGGTCCACGTCGCGGCGCACGACCGCCTGCACGGCCGCATCCACCTGGGCCTCGGTCACGCCGCCCATCTGGGTGATCATGTTGGACAGGCGCTGCAACTGCTGCTCGAACGACTTAACCGTATGCTCGGCCGGCATTCTCTCACCACCCCTGGCTCTCTCACCGCCCCTGGTCCCCGGCGGTGCCGGCGGGGGCATGAACGTCAACGTCCGGCAGGACGAAACGCCGGTCGGGCAGGTGGACCATAACGGCAGGTCGCTATGGAATTGCTACAGTGGGGCGACAGTTTTATGACAGTGACAGCCCGATGACGGTGCGCGCGAAAGCCGTTGATAGTCAGCGGCTTATCCCTGCCCATGCGGATGGGTTGATGATACCGAATCCATGGCGGCGCCCTTAGGCGACGCCACGTCCGGCTTCCTGTGACAGATTCGGGGCAGTTTGGGGCGTGCTGGCCTCCATCGCCGGCAGGTGCACGGTGAAGGTGCTGCCCTTGCCCACTTCGCTGTCGATGCTCAGGCGGCCGCGATGGCGGTTCACGATGTGCTTCACGATGGCCAGGCCCAGGCCCGTGCCGCCCAGCGCCCGGCTGCGCGCGGCGTCCACGCGATAGAAGCGCTCCGTCAGGCGTGGCAGATGGGTGCGGGCGATGCCGTCACCCCGGTCGGCGACCGACACCTTGACGCCGGACACCTTCACACCCGGCGTCTGGCGGGCACGGATGCCGGTGGCGCCGGGGGCGGGCGGGGCGTCGGCCCGCTCCAGCGTCACCACCACCTCGCTCTGTTCCCGGCCGTACTTGATGGCGTTGTCGATCAGGTTCTGGAACACCTGGGTCAACTGGTCCTCGTCCCCCGGCACCGGCGGCAGGTCGGATGCCCCCTGCACCTTGATGGTGATCTTCCGTGCCGCCGCCTTCAGTTCCAGCATGGCGACCACGCTGGCCACCAGGTTGGCGACGTTGGTCTCGCCCGTGGGGTGGGTGTGCTCGTCCAGCTCAATGCGCGACAGGGACAAAAGATCGCTGACCAGGCGGGCCATGCGGCCGGCCTGTTCCTGCATGATGCCCAGGAAGCGGTCGCGGGCGTCGGCATCGTCGCGGGCGGGGCCACGCAGCGTCTCGATGAAGCCCACCAGGGTGGACAGCGGCGTGCGCAACTCATGGCTGGCGTTGGCCACGAAATCGGCCCGCATCTGTTCCGACCGCTTGATGGCGGTGATGTCGTGCAGGGTGACGATGGCCGTGGTCTCGCCCTCCAGTCCGCCTTCGCCGGTGGCCGGGCGGAAGGGCGTCACCCGCACCTCCAGCACGCGCTCCACCGGCAGGGGCAGGGTGAACTCCACCCGCCGGCTGTCGCCGCCGGCCAGCACGGCGTCCACTGCGGCCAGGACGTCGGGGTTGCGCACGCTTACGGCCAGGTCGCGCGCCGGCATGCGGTCGCCGAATAGGGCGCGGGCGGCGCTGTTGGCCCGCGCCACGCGGCGCTTGGCGTCCACCAGCATCAGCGGATCGTGCAGCGCCTCCACCACCGCCTCGTCGGCGGCCAGGCGGTGTTCGATCTCATCGCGGTGGCGCAGCCAGCCCTGGTGCAGGTGCGCGACCTCCTCCAGCAGGGCGGCACCGGTCGCGGTGCGGGCGATGGGGGGTGCCAGGGGGGTGCGCCGGTCGCGCACCTGTTCCAGGTATGTGGCGACCAGGCGGCCGTCGCGCAGCACCAGATGGCGGGCCACGGCGGTGACGGCGGCCACCAGGGCGAAGGCACCCACGGCCAGGAACGGGTCCAGCCGCCCGGAAAGCACCAGGGCCGCCAGCAGGGCGCCGGTGGGGGCCAGCATCAGCACGGCGATGGCCACGAAACGATCAGGACGCGATTCCAAGCCAGATATCTCCAAATCCCCGTCCGGGTGACGGGGCCGGGCGGTGTTGCCACCGAACATAGCGCAGCCGGCGCGTTTGGGGCCCCTCTCGGGACCTGCGTCACGGAAGTTTAATTCCGGCCCTGGTGCACCGGGCAAGGAAAAGGCCGGGCACTCCAAGGGCGTTACCCCTGTCGTGCCCGGCCTTCACGCGGCGATCGCCTGTTCGGATGCCCCAATCAGCCGGCGGTCTGCAGGCTGTCGTGGGCGGCCATGACGGCGGCGGTCAGCAGTTCGTTGGACGTGGCGCCCATCTGCACGATCTGCGCCGGCTTCTCCAGCCCGATCAGCAACGGGCCGATCAGGGTGCCGCCACCCATCTTCTGCAGCAGCTTGGACCCGATGTTGGCGGTGTGCAGCGCCGGCATGATCAGCACGTTGGCGGGGCCCGACAGGCGGCTGAACGGGTACAGGCGCTTCATCAGGTCGTGGTCCAGGGCCACGTCCACCGACATCTCGCCCTCATACTCGAAGTCCACGTCGCGCTGGTTCATCAAAGCCACCGCGTCGCGCACATGCTGCGCCCGCTCCCGCATCGGTTGCCCGAAGTTGGAGAAGGACAGGAAGGCCACGCGCGGCTCATGCCCCATCTGGCGGGCCATGCGGGCGGCACCCTCGGCGATGTGGACCAACTGCTCGGCGGTGGGGCGCTCATGCACCGTGGTGTCGCCGATGAACACCGTCTGCTTGCGCAGTGCGATCACCGACAGGCCGAAGGCCGGTGCGCCGGGCAGCGGGTCGATGACGTGCCCGATCTCCGCGAACGAGGTGAAGAAGTCGCGGGTCAGGCCGGTCACCACCGCGTCGGCGTCGCCCTGCGCCACCATGCAGGCGCCGAAGACGTTGCGATGCTGGTTCACCAGGCGCTGGCAGTCGCGGTGCAGCAGGCCCTTGCGCTGCAGCCGGTCGTACAGGAACTCGGTGTAACGCTCGTTATGGTGCGACAGGCGGGCGTTGTGCACCTCCAGCGGTTCCACCTTGTCCAGGCCCAGGGCGGCCACCTTCTCGCGCACCACGTCCTCGCGCCCGATCAGGATGGGCGTGCCGTAGCCGGCGGAGCGGAAGGCCAGGGCGGCACGGATCGTCCGCTCCTCCTCGCCTTCGGCGAACACCACGCGGCGGGGGCTGGCCTTCACCTTGTCGAAGATCTGCTGCAGGCTGTCGGCCGTGGGATCCAGGCGCAGGCGCAAGGTCCGCCGGTAGGTCTCCATGTCGGCGATGGGGCGCTTGGCGACGCCGGTGTCCATGGCCGCCTGGGCCACGGCCGCCGGCACCTTGACGATCAGGCGCGGGTCAAAGGGCACCGGGATGATGTATTCCGGGCCGTAGCGCAGGCGCTGGCCGGAATAGGCGGCGTCCACCTCATCCGGCACGTCCTCGCGCGCCAGTTCGGCCAGCGCGTTGACGGCGGCGATCTTCATGGCGTCGTTGATGGTGCTGGCCCGCACGTCCAGGGCGCCGCGGAAGATGTAGGGGAAGCCCAGGACGTTGTTCACCTGGTTGGGATAGTCGGACCGGCCGGTGGCGACGATGGCGTCGTCGCGCACCGACTTCACCTGTTCCGGGGTGATCTCCGGATCCGGATTGGCCATGGCGAAGATGATGGGCTTGGCCGCCATGGTGGCCACCATCTCGGCCGTCACCGCGCCTTTGACCGACAACCCTAAGAACACGTCCGCGCCCTTCAGCGCCTCGGTCAGGGTGCGGGCGTCGGTGTGGATGGCGTGGGCCGACTTCCACTGGTTCATGCCCTCGGTCCGGCCCTGGTAGACGACGCCCTTGGTGTCGCACAGGGTGACGTTCTCATGCGGCACGCCCATGGACTTGATCAGTTCCACACAGGCGATGGCGGCGGCACCGGCGCCATTCACCACCAGGCGGGCGTCGGCCATGGTGCGGCCGGTCAGGTGCAGGGCGTTGACCAGGCCGGCGGCGGCGATGATGGCGGTGCCGTGCTGGTCGTCATGGAAGACGGGGATGTCCATCAGTTCGCGCAGGCGCTGCTCGATGATGAAGCAGTCGGGCGCCTTGATGTCTTCCAGGTTGATGCCGCCGAAGCTGGGGCCCAGGTAACGCACGGCGTTGATGAACTGCTCCACGTCACGCGTATCGACCTCCAGGTCGATGCCATCGACGTCGGCGAAACGCTTGAACAGGACGGCCTTGCCCTCCATCACCGGCTTGGAGGCGAGGGCGCCCAGGTCACCCAGGCCCAGCACGGCGGTGCCGTTGGAAATGACGGCCACCAGGTTGCCCTTGGCGGTGTAGTCATAGGCCGTCGACGGATCCTCATGGATGCGCAGGCAGGGCACGGCGACGCCCGGCGAATAGGCCAGCGACAGGTCGCGTTGGGTCGTCAGCGGCTTGGTCGCCGTGATCTCCAGTTTGCCGGGGCGCCCGCTGGAATGCAGCAGCAGGGCTTCCGCATCGGTGACGCGCTTGTCGGTATCGGCCATGATCTTTCTCTCTCCACCGCATTTGCCGGACCGGTCGTTGCCGGTCCTTTCATTCGCGGACCGGTTCCCGGTCCTTGTCATTATTGCGGCGGATGGTAGCTGAGCGGTCCCGCGGCGGTCACGGGCAAATCCGCCCCCGACCTCTGTTCCGCGGGCGGGGCTGCAATCGCGGTAGGTCGGGGGCGGTGCCGGGCGCCGAAGCGCCCCACCCTGCCTTTAGATCGGGGCCGGCAGGGCTGTCACGAGGGCGGCGGTTTGGGGCAGGGCCGCATCCCGTGACATTCCTTTTACGATGGCCAGCCTTGGATCCCGTCTGCCGGTCGCCCAGATTTTATTCGGCACGCCTATCGACAGGGCATTGCCCGCGGCCCGTATAAGAGGTCATGTATGCACTGCGCGACATAGACGTCCCGGGTCACTCTTCAGGGGAACTGATGGACGAACCTGTCCAGCCGAAGCCCGCCTCCGGCGTGGTCTCGGCCGCTGCTGATTGCAAACCGGTGACGGCGATCCTGCCGGAACCGGGGGATGACGCCCTGCTGGCCCGTATTGCCGAGGGTGACCGGCAGGCGTTCGCCCTGCTGGCCGGTCGTCATGCGCCCAAGGCCATGAAGCTGGCCCAGCGCATCCTGGGCAACGCGGCCGATGCCGACGAGGTGGTGCAGGAGGCGATGCTGCGGGTGTGGACGGGGGCCAAGAACTGGATCCCCGATGGCCGCGCCCGGTTTTCCACCTGGTTACACCGGGTGGTGGTGAATTTGTGTGTGGACCGGCGGCGGCGTCCCGCCTTCGCCGGATTGGAAGGAATTCCGGAACCGCCTGATCCGACCCCATCGGCTGTGAGCATGATGGCGCGGCAACAGACGGCCAAATTGGTGTCGCAGGCATTGGCGGAGCTGCCGGAACGGCAGCGGTTGGCCGTCACGCTCTGTTATTATGAGGAACGCAGTGCCGCCGACGCTGCGCAAATCCTGTCCCTGTCTGTTTCGGCGGTCGAGTCGCTGTTGGCCCGGGCCCGGCGCGCGTTGCGGGTGCGTCTGTCCGGTGTGGTCCAGGATACGGGAGAGGTCTAGGGGGTCGTCATGACTGACAGGGAATGGTCTAGCTTCGATACGGAAGATTTGGCGGAACTGACCGCCGTTTACGGCGGCAACCCCGCCCGCTGGCCGGGCGACCGCCGGGCTGCGGCGGTGCGTGTGCTGGCGGAAGATGCCGCCGCGCACGAATTGGTTGTGGCCGAGGCGCGCCTGGACGCCCTGTTGTCCATGGTGGCGGAGCCTGAAATTTCGGCGGCGCGGGTCGACCGCGTCGTGGCTGGTGCGCTGGCCCGGCTGGAATTGCCGCCGCAGGCTGCGGCGGCCACGGCGCCGGCGGCCAAGGTGCGAACCTTCCTGCCCTCGCCCTTCGACGTGGTGCGCACGGCCCTGTCCTGGTGTGCGGTGCGCGCGCCGCAGGCTGGATGGTTGGCGGGTGCCACCGCCGCCGGTATCATGGTCGGTGCCGTCACCATGCCGGCGGCCAACCTGACCACCGCCACCAGCGGTGGCGGCCATGCCGGTGTGGAAACGGCGCAGGCCAGTGTCACCGACATGCCCAGCCTGCTGTTCACCTCCTACACGGTGGAGACCGGCGCGCGATGACGTTCTTTTCCAGCCGGTGGCGCGGCCCCCTGCTCATCGCGTCCGTCGGTGTGAACCTGTTTTTGGCCGGCACCGTCGTGCCCCATCTTTTCCGCCATCATGACGTGCCGGGGCGTGAACCCGGTCCGGGTCTGAACTTCCATCCCCGGCCGTTGTCGGATTTCCTGTCGCCCAGCGACGCGGAAATCCTGGAAAAGGCGATTTCGCCGGACCGAATCGATTTCCAGGCGTTGGACAAGCAGGCCCGTGAGGCCTGGGCCGAGAGCCAGCGCCTGCTGGCGGCCGACACCTTCGACGCGCCAGCCTTCGCCCATGTGATGGCGCAGGTGGCCGAGGGGCGCCGGTCGTTCGAGGAATCGCGTCATGCCTCGCTGGTGGATGCGTTGTCCAAGATGTCGCCCGAGGGGCGGCGGAAGCTGGCGGAGATGAAGGTGCCCTTCGTCCTGGGCGGCGGTCCGCATGGTCCCTGGGGCCCCGACGACCGCCGCGACCATGGTCCCGATGGGCGCGGGCCCGATGGCCGGTTCGACGGCCCCGGTCCGGATGGGCGTTTCGATCATCCGCCGCATGACGGCAACGACGCCGCGACCCCGCATAACGACGGCGGCATTCCCCTGACGCCGCGGGCGCCCACGGCCGCGCCGGTGCCGTCCGGCGACGCCACGCCCCACTGATCGTTTGGTGCCATGGTTCGACGGCGTTATGCCGTCGTAGGCTGCGACTGCAGCCGCCGGAGATTTCCGGGGAGCGAGGCGGACTGGAAATCGAGGATAAGCCCAGCGGCCGGATGGTCGCGCCCGGCGTCTGAGGATGGTATGAGCAGCGGGCTCCGCAGTCAGGCGACGGCGGAGCCCGTTTCCGTTTCCGGCGGCAGTGCGCCCAGCCAGTCGCGCAGCCAAGCCGACAGTGTGTCGGCGGCGGTGGCGGTGCTGTCGCGCAGGCGCACGGCCAGCGCCCGCTGAATTTCCGGAGGATCGTCGCGCAGCGACTGCTGCGCGCGGCGGGCATCGGCCGACAACGCGGCCAGGCCGACGTTCGCCGCCACCCCGCACAGGGTATGGGCGGCGTGGCCGGCGGCGGTGATGTCGCCCCCATTGGCCATGTCCAGGAAACGCTCCGCCGTTTCCACCAGGGTCTGGACGGTGATGGTGATGAACTCCGGCAGGTCACGCCGGCCGATGGCCTGGGCCACGCTTTCCATCTGGCGCGTGTCCAGCAGGGCGGTATCGCCCGCCGGCTCCTCCGGCCAGACGGTGCCGCCACGGGCGGCCCAGGCCCCCCGCATGGCGTCCAGCAGGGCTTCGGGCCGGATGGGTTTGGTGACGAAGCCGTCCATGCCCGCCGCCTGGCAGCGCGCGGCGTCGGCGACGTCGCCGTTGGCGGTGGTGGCGACGATGGGCACGGCCGCCCGCGTGGCGTCGGGCAGGGCGCGGATGCGGCGGGCCGCTTCCAGCCCATCGATGCCCGGCAGTTGCATGTCCATCAGCACCAGGTCGAAGCGGCCGCGCGCCACCACGCGCACGGCGGCGGCACCATCCGCCACCAGGGTCACCCGGTGGCCGCGTGTGCGCAACAGGGCGTCCAGCACCACCTGGTTGGCGGTCACATCCTCCACCACCAGCACGGCCAGCGCCGGCAACTCGGGCACTGCTTCACCGCTGGCCACCGCGACGGCTGCTGCTTCCGGCACGCTGGAGGGCACGGCGAACCAGAAATGGCTGCCGTCGCCCGGCTGGCTCTGGAAGCCGATCTCCCCATCCATGGCCTCCACCAGCCGCTTGGCGATGGCCAGGCCCAGGCCGCTGCCGCCATAGCGCCGGGTGACCTCGACACTGGCCTGGCTGAACGTTTCGAACAGGCGGTCCTGGGCGGCTTCCGGCACGCCCACGCCGGTGTCCGACACGATGACGCCGAACCGGAGGTCGCCTTCCGGCGTCCGGTCGGCCGAGGCGCTGATGCGCACCCAGCCGCGCTCAGTGAACTTGATGGCGTTGCCGACCAGGTTCAGCAGCACCTGGCGCAGGCGTAGCGGGTCGCCGGTCAGGCGGGACGGAAAATCGGGGGACAGGCGGACCTGCAGGTCCAGGCCCTTTTCCGCCGCGCGGCCCGCCATCAGGTCGCGCACGCCGTCCAGCAGGGCGACGGGGTCGAAGGCCGTCGCCTCCACCTCCAGCCTTCCTGCCTCCACCTTCGACAGGTCCAGCACGTCGTTCAGGATGGCCAGCAACGATTCGCCCGACTCATGCACCGTGCGGACGTAGTCGCGCTGGCGCATGGACAGGCCCGTGTCCAGCAACAGCCGGGTCAGGCCCAGGATACCAGTCATGGGGGTGCGGATCTCATGGCTCAAGGTGGCCAGATAGCCGGACTTGGCGCGGTTGGCCTCATCCGCCGCGCGCTTGGCCGCCGTCAGGTCCACGTGCAGTTCCAGCATGCGGCGCGTGCGCAGCCAGCTCTGCCGGCCCATGCGGTAGAGGAACACGGGATATAGCAGGCAACCGACCACCATGGCTGGGCGCGGCATGGGCCCCTGCGCGGTTGCGACCAGGACCAGCAGGGCCAGGGCCGGCGGCACCAGTTGCAGCTTCAACGCCAGCCTGTGCGGGGTGATGCCGCCGACGCGCAGGGCCATGGCGGTGCTCAGCACCAGCACCAGGAAGGAACGGCTGGTGGCATCGACCGGCCAGGCGAACAGCGGCAGCAGGCTCCACGTCACCGGTAGCGCCAGCCGGGCGCCGGTCAGGCGCCAGTTCCAACGGTGGGGATCACCCAACCGGTCCACTTGGCCCAGGAAGCGGCGGTATGTCCATTGCGACAGGACCAGCGCTATCAGCGACAACGTCATCCAGGTGGCCACGGCCGGCCATGGTGCCCAGGCCGCACAATTCAGGGCGACTACCGTCGTGAGGATGGGCACCATCCAGGAATCGTCCTGGTGGTTCAATGCCATCAGAATCAACTGGCCCAGCTGGATCAGCCGCGGGCGGGGCATCGAATCGGCGCGGCGGCTCAGTGATTCCAGGAGATCGATGCGGGCGCCCGCCTGGGCCGCAATCCGATTGATCGTAAGGGGAAAGGCGCTGGCGCGGGGGCCGCCACCCGGCGGATGGCCCAGATGCTGCGATCCCCGTTTGAAGCGCCCCACGTCCGGTTCCCTGTGGCCTGTTAAGGATCATACGCCGACATCGTCGCCCACTGGGAACGCCGGCCCGCCGCCAATCATCGAAAACCAAAAAGGGGACAGACGGGGCCGGCCGCGTGACGGCCAAACCCGGTTCCCCCAAGCACGCGACTGTACGATGACTTGGCGGTCGCGCCAATTGCATTTGCGAAGCGGATGCAATTAAGTCGCGGAAAAAACTAGTAAAATGTGATGCAATAAGGGCTCCGCCGCTGCCGACACGGAACTTGGCCGGCAGATAAATCCATTGCCTGTTCGAATTGATTTCGGTTGGCGTTGGCCTTGGGCTTTAACAGGCGTGCCGTTGTTTCTTGCGCCGCGTTCTCGCTTGCAGGCTGGGACGCCCCGGCCGGAAGAATTCAGCGGGTCTATAAATTGAACCGCTGCCGGGGGCCGTGCTAACCATTAGCCGGATCAGATCGACGGCCGGTGTAAACCGTTTGCCGTGCCGGGACCCGTGGGGTCATAATCCGGTCTCTTGTAGGGGGCAGGGTGGCATGTTTCGGAAGGTGATGGGCTGGATTGCCGGCAAGGGGGATGACGTGTCGACCCCGCCAGGCGCTCTCCCTCCCACCGCAAGGCCCGACGGGGACGGGCCGCATGGGGAGGTACCGCAGGACCGGGCAGGTGAGGGGCGCGGCGAGGGCGCCCGTGGTCCTGTGTTCTCTTCACGCGCCGTGCGCGACGCCGCGGTCGTCACCGCCGCCATCGACGGCATCCGTCGCTTCGTGGCGGGTACGGAACAGGCCGATGACCTGATTCTTCAGGTGCGGTCGCTGTCGGCGGAACAGTTCGGTTTCCTGCAGATCAGCATCGACCCGGCCTTGACCGACAAGGCGGTCGCCCAGGCGGCGGATGGCGATACCCCGCCCGCACTGCGTCGTCTGCTGGCCGACATCAACGATGGCGGCCGCGTGGTGGATGAACCGGCGCCCCCAGCCGTGGCTGCGCCTGCCGCCGCCTCAACTGCGCCGGCAGCCGAAGCGGCCCTGGCCGTAGCGTCACCCATGCCGCCGTCAGGATTGCAGCCTTCGGCACCCGATACGCCGCCGGCCGCGGACGCCTTATCGGTGCCGGTGGGCGAAGCCGGCGGGGACGCCGTTCCGCCACCGCGTTCCGCGCCGTTGTTCACCAACCTGCTGTCCCGGGGGCCTGGCACGCTGGTCCGCGACGCGACGTCGGCCGGCCGGGCCGAAATGCGGGCCATGCCGACGCCCACGACGCGGGTGCCCGGCGCCATGTCCTTGCGTGCCGCCCCGGCGACGCCGGTCAAGCCGCTGGCCATGCATGGGCCCATTCCGGCGCCCCCCCTCTCCAGCCCCGCTGTTTCCAGGCCGGTGCCCACCATGCCCGGCGGCGCGCGCATGGCGACTATCCCTGCCGTCGCCACCCGCGTGACTTTGCGGGCTACGCCTAAGGATGTCGCCCCCATGCGGTCGACACCGGAAGCTGAGACACACCACCCGCTGTTGCCACGGCTGTGGTGGTGGAGGCGCCGCCGCAGGCCTCCTCCGACGCGCCGGTGCCGCCACCCACCAGGCCGCCGTCCGCCCGGCCCTCATCCAAGGCGGTGCCCCGCATCGCCCGGAGTGTGGCGGAGGCCCGCCGGGCTCGGTTGCTTGATACCCTTTCCGGCGAAACCTGATGCCCGTGCCTTTCTTCCCCATGCCCCCCTTTCCCGTGACCGGATGAGCGAAGCCATGACCGATGAGCACCGTGACGCCCAAGGCCCTGATGGCGACGCCGGCGCGGCGGCCGCTGCTGAAAGCACCCCTCTCGCCGATGCGGCCCCTTCGCCCCCGGCGGGAATGACGCCGGCGGTTCCGGCCGACGCCGAGGCCGGGGCGGTGGAGGCGGAGCGCGTGCATGAGGGGGAGATCGAGGACACGGTCGACCCGTTCGACTATGCGGAGGCCATCGTCCGTGACCTGGCGCTGCACGTCGGCGGCCGGCTGCGGGACCTGCGCACCGACCTGACCGCCATGCATTCCGCGGTCGTTTCGTTGCCGGAAACGATGCGCATCAACGCGCTGGGCCAATCCATCCAGGAATTGCGCGAGCGGGTGGCCCACCTGACCGGGGTGGTCAGCCACCACGCCGGCCGCCCGGCGGAAGAGACGGAGCGTCTTGCCCGTGCGGCTGGCGACCTGTCCCGTCTCCAGACGGAACTCACCCAGCGCGTGGGCGTGCTGGAGAACTGGCTGACCCACGCCAAGGCGGTGAATGGTGTCCTGCTGCCCGACGTGCCGCCCGGTCCGCTGCCGGAACAGCTGAGCGGCATGGTCGATCACATGCATGAATCGCTGCTGCGCGTGGTCGCTGCCGTCCGCGGCGTGCAACTGGACATGCGCGACCTGCGGGAGAAGGTGACGGGCGAAGCCGCCCCGGTCCCGGGGATCGCCGTTTCCGCGCCGGCGCCGGATGCCGTGCAGGCCCTGGCCGGCCGGCTGGACGCCGTGGAGGAAAGGTTGCGCCGTCCGCTGTCCGCCGCCCCGGCTGATCGGGGCGCGGACACCACCACCGCCGGCCTGGCATCGCTGCTGTTCGGCGCCTGGCCCAGTCTGATGCGGCCCACGGGGGCGGAAACGCTGGCCCAGGCGGTCGCCACCGTGCTGTCAGGGGTGTCCCACGTCCTGGGCGCCACCGTGCAACTGCCCCAGGCGCCGCAGGATGGCGGCCTGGTGGCGGTGGCCACCGGGCGCCATCGCGGCATGCCGCTGGCCATCCTGGTGGGCGTTGAGGATTTGGGCGGCCGCCACTGGGTGCTGGGGGATGAGGGTGATGTCCTGTCCGACAGCGGCTTCACCCGCGTCTCCACCCTGCGCGGCCTGGTGAAGGCGGCGGCACTGGTGGAACAGACCCGGCCGGGCACCCTGGCCGTCTCCATCCTGGTCTACGGCAACGGCGTCATCAGCCAGGCGCCGTCGCGTGACGCCCTCACTACCCTGGCCCAGGCCGCCGGCATCCCGGGTGCCGCCGGCCGCACCCTGCTGGTGGCGGCCGGCGACCTGACGGCGGCGGGCCTCCTGCCCGTGGCCGAGGTCGGCAACGCCGTCAGCGACCTGGCGCTGGACTGAGCTGCCTTTTCCCCAAAAGAAAGGGGCGCCACCCGGCTTGGGTAGCGCCCCTTTTTTCATGTCCCGTTTCCGGGACTGAACCCGAAGGGCCCTCTGCGGCCCCCCGGATCCGGTACGCCTGCTTACTCGGCCGCCTGCGGCTGGTTCAGCATGTTGCGCAGCACGTAGTGCAGGATGCCGCCGTGCTTGAAGTAGTCGACCTCGTCCAGGGTGTCGATGCGGCAGAGCACCGGCACGGTCTCGACCTTGCCATCCGCACGGGTGATGGTCAGGGTCAGGTCCATACGGGGCTTCAGGCCGGCCTCGACGCCGGTGATGTCGACGATCTCCGTGCCGTCCAGGCCCAGGGACTTGCGGGTGACGCCGTCCTTGAACTGCAGGGCCAGGACGCCCATGCCGATCAGGTTGGAGCGGTGGATACGCTCGAAGCTCTCGGCCACCACGGCGCGGACGCCCAGCAGGCGGGTGCCCTTGGCGGCCCAGTCACGCGACGAACCCGTGCCGTATTCCTGGCCGGCGAACACCACCAGCGGGGTGCCTTCGGCCTGGTACTTCATGGAGGCATCGTAGATCGACATGACGTCGCCGGTGGGGATGTACTTGGTCACCCCGCCTTCGACGCCCGGCACCATTTCGTTCTTGATGCGGATGTTGGCGAAGGTGCCGCGCATCATGACTTCGTGGTTGCCGCGGCGGGCGCCGTAGCCGTTGAAGTCCACCGGCTCCACGCCGTGGCTGATCAGGTAGGTGCCAGCGGGGCTGGTCTTCTTGATCGAACCGGCGGGGGAGATATGGTCGGTGGTGATGCTGTCGCCCAGGATGGCCAGCGGGCGGGCCTTCTTCACGTCATGCACCGCACCCGGGGTGGTGGTCATGCCTTCGAAGATCGGCGGCAGCTTCACATAGGTGCTGTCGTCTTCCCACTTGTAGGTCAGGCCGGTGGCGGTCTCGATCGACTGCCACTGCTGCGGACCCAGGAACACGTTGGCGTAGCGCGACCGGTACATTTCCGGCGTCAGCGACGAGGAAATGGCGGCGTCGATCTCGGCGCTGCTCGGCCAGATGTCCTTCAGGAAGACGTCCTTGCCGTTCTTGTCCTTGCCCAGCGGCTCGGTGGTCAGGTCCTTGCGCAGCGTGCCGGCCAGGGCGTAGGCGACCACCAGCGGTGGCGAGGCCAGGTAGTTGGCCTTCACCTGCGGGTTGACGCGGCCTTCGAAGTTGCGGTTGCCCGACAGGACGGAGCAGGCCAGCAGGTCGTTGGCGTCCACCGCCGCACCGATGGCTTCCGGCAGGGGGCCGGAGTTGCCGATGCAGGTGGTGCAGCCGTAGCCGACCAGGTTGAAGCCCAGCTTGTCCAGGTACGGGGTCAGGCCGGCGGCGTTCAGGTAGTCGGTGACGACCTGGCTGCCGGGGGCGAGAGAGGTCTTCACCCACGGCTTCGTGGTCAGACCCGCCTCAACCGCCTTCTTGGCCAGCAGGCCGGCGGCCACCAGCACGTTGGGGTTGGAGGTGTTGGTGCAGCTGGTGATGGCGGCGATCACCACGTCGCCATGATCGACCGTGAAGTCGGAGCCGGCGACCTGGGCGGGGTTGCTGTCGGCCTTGCCGGCGTAGTCCTTGGCGAACACGTTGGCGAATTCGGCCTTGGCGTTGGACAGCAGCACCCGGTCCTGCGGGCGCTTCGGGCCGGCCAGCGACGACTCGACGCTGTTCAGGTCCAGTTCCAGCGTGTCGGTGAACACGGGCTCGGGGCTGTCGGCATCGCGCCACATGCCCTGGGCCTTGGCGTAGGCTTCCACCAGGGCGACGCGGTCGGCGTCACGGCCGGTGAACTTCAGGAAGCGCACGGTCTCGGCGTCGATCGGGAAGATGCCGCAGGTGGCGCCGTATTCCGGGGCCATGTTGGCGATGGTGGAACGGTCGGCCAGGGTCAGGGCATCCAGGCCGGGGCCGAAGAATTCCACGAACTTGCCGACCACGCCCTTCTTGCGCAGCATCTGGGTGACGGTCAGCACCAGGTCGGTGGCGGTCGCCCCCTCCTTCAGCTTGCCCGTCAGGCGGAAGCCGATGACTTCCGGGATCAGCATGGAGATGGGCTGGCCCAGCATGGCCGCCTCGGCCTCAATGCCGCCCACGCCCCAGCCCAGCACGCCCATGCCGTTCACCATGGTGGTGTGGCTGTCGGTGCCGACCAGGGTGTCGGGGTAGGCGACGGTGGCGCCGGTCTGGTCGCCGTCGGTCCACACGGTCTGGGCCAGGTACTCAACGTTCACCTGGTGGCAGATGCCGGTGCCGGGCGGCACGACGCGGAAGTTGTTGAAGGCCTTCTGGCCCCAGCGCAGGAACGCGTAGCGCTCGCCATTGCGCTGGAATTCCACGTCCACGTTCTTCTGGAAGGCTTCGGGGCCGCCGAAGTAGTCCACCATCACGGAATGGTCGATGACCAGGTCCACGGCGGTCAGCGGGTTGATCCGCTCCGGCTTGCCGCCCAGGCCCACCATGGCTTCGCGCATCGCGGCCAGGTCGCACACGGCGGGGACGCCGGTGAAGTCCTGCATCAGCACGCGCGCGGGGCGGTAGGCGATCTCACGGTCGCTGCGGCGGTCGACCAGCCACTGGGCGGCGGCCTTCACGTCGTCGACGCT
Source organism: Azospirillaceae bacterium (assembly GCA_028283825.1). Taxonomy (NCBI): domain Bacteria; kingdom Pseudomonadati; phylum Pseudomonadota; class Alphaproteobacteria; order Rhodospirillales; family Azospirillaceae; species Azospirillaceae bacterium. Next base: position 2,196,916 of record JAPWJW010000003.1, read on the forward strand.
GACGGTGCGCCCGTCCTCGAAGCGCAGCAGGTTTTCCAGCAGCACCTTCAGGCTGTAGGGCAGGCGGGACAGGTCGCCCAGGCCGGCGGCCTCGGCGGCCTTGAGGCTGAAGTAGTCGTAGCTCTTGCTGCCGACGCTCAAGCTGCGGCGGGTTTTCAGCGTGTCGTGACCGGTGATCGTGGACACAGGAGTGGCCTCCTCGGGAAAGGGATGGTGCCGCACGCCGGTACCCTTCAGCGGGTGTCATGGCCCGTCATGCGGACGGCCGGTCCGTCACCCTCGCGAACGCCCCCTTATAAAAGGTGTAACAAGGCGGTGGGGGGCGCCCTTGATCGAAGGGTGGGTGCGGAAAGGCGCGCGCGCGAGGTTTACCGCTTTTTGGCCCCGCGATCAAATGCCCGGAGGGTTGCGGTATGGGCGACACCGCATGCCTCCCCTGCCGAGAATCCCCGGCGCGACACCCGGCTATCCATTTGGCGGCAAACGGGGTCAGGCCCGTGATCGTTCGATCATCCCGGCTTGACTTGGGCTGCGTGCGGCGCGGATGGTCGCAGGGTGGGGCAAACGGGAAAACGGACATCGACGGCACATGGCATCCTACGCCTTGAGGCGCCTATTGCAGGCCGTGCCGACCCTGCTGGCCATCATCACGCTGGCTTTTTTCCTGATGCGCGCGGCGCCGGGCGGACCCTTCGATGGTGAGCGCGCCCTGCCGCCGGCGATCGAGGCCAACCTGAAGCGGGCCTATCATCTGGACCAGCCGCTGCCGGCGCAGTTCGCGCATTATCTGGGCGGCGTGGCGCGGGGCGATTTCGGTCCCAGCTTCACCTACAAGGATTTCAGCGTGGCCGACCTGCTGGCCGCCGGTTTTCCCATCTCTCTCCGGCTGGGACTGGCGGCGGCGATGCTGGCCGTGCTGCTGGGCGGGGGCCTGGGGGTCGTGGCGGCGCTGCGCCGGGACGGCTGGATCGACCATGCCGTGATGGGCTTGGCCCTGGTGGGCGTCACCCTGCCCAACTTCGTGGTGGCCCCCCTGCTGACCCTGCTGTTCGGCCTGACCCTGCATTGGCTGCCGGTGGCGGGGTGGGGCGACGGCACCTTGGCGGACGACCTGGCCCACATGGTCCTGCCGGTGGCGGCGCTGGCCCTGCCGCAGGTGGCGGTGGTGGCACGGCTGACCCGTAGCGGCCTGGTGGAGGCCTTGCGCGCCAATTTCGTGCGCACCGCCCGGGCCAAGGGCTTGGGCGGCCCGGCCATCCTGTTCCGCCACGTGCTGCGTCCGGCCTTGCTGCCCGTCGTGTCCTACCTGGGGCCGGCGGTGGCGGGGCTGGTGACGGGGTCGGTGGTGGTGGAGCAGATCTTCGCCCTGCCGGGCATCGGCCGCTATTTCGTGCAGGGCGCCATCAACCGCGACTACACCCTGGTGATGGGCACCGTCATCCTCTATGGCACGCTGATCGTGCTGATGAACTTGGCGGTGGATTTGGCCTATGGGCTGTTGGACCCCCGGGTGCGCTACGAATGAACGGGGCGCGGGACAGGCTGGCGGGGATGAGGGGCGGCCGGTCGCCCTGGCGGGACGCTGGGCGGCGGCTGATGGGCAACCGCGCGGCCGTCGTGGCCCTGGTTCTACTGGCGGCTATCGTGCTGCTGGCGCTGGTCGCCCCGTGGCTGAACCCCAACAGCTATGACGACGTGGACTGGGACTACATCGCGACCCCGCCCACCCTGGCCAACCACCACTGGTTCGGCACCGACGCCATCGGCCGCGACCTGTTCGTGCGCACGCTGCTGGGTGCCCGGGTCTCGCTGATGGTGGGGCTGGTCGCCACCGGCGTGGCCCTGGTCATCGGTGTCGTCTATGGGGCGGTGGCGGGGTATGCCGGCGGGCGGGTGGATGCCCTGATGATGCGGCTGGTCGACGTGCTGTACGCCATGCCGCTGATGTTTTTCGTCATCATCCTGATGGTGGTGTTCGGGCGCAGCATCCTGCTGGTCTTCGCCGCCATCGGCGGGGTGGAATGGCTGACCATGGCGCGCATCGTGCGCGGCCAGACCCTGGCCCTGAAGCGGCGGGAATTCGTGGACGCGGCGCGTGCCGCCGGCGTGCGGCCGGCCGGCATCCTGGCCCATCATATCATCCCCAACCTGATGGGGCCGGTCATCGTCTACGTCACCCTGCTGGTGCCGGCTGTCATCCTGGTCGAAAGCTTCCTGTCCTTCCTGGGCCTGGGCGTGCAGGAACCCATGACCAGCTGGGGCGTGCTGATCGCCGACGGGGCGCAGGAGATGGAGGTGGCGCCCCACATGCTGTTCTTCCCGGCCGCCTTCCTGACGGCGACCCTGTTCTGCTTCAACCTGATCGGCGAGGGCTTGCGCGGCGCGCTCGAGCCCGGGGACCGGTAGGGCATGGCGGAACCCCTGTTCCAGCTGTCCGGCCTGACGGTCGATTTCGCCACGCGCGAAGGCCCCGTGCGGGCGGTACGCGGCGTGGATTTGGCGGTGGGCCGGGGCGAATGCCTGGGCGTCGTCGGCGAAAGCGGATCGGGCAAAAGCCAGCTGTTCCTGGCGGCCCTGGGCCTGTCGGCCGCCAATGCCCGTGTGGGCGGCAGCGCGCGCTTCGATGGCCAGGAACTGCTGGGCCTGAAGTCCAGCGCCCTCAACCGGGTGCGGGGCACGCGCATCGCTTTGGTGTTCCAGGATGGCGGCACGGCCCTGACGCCGCATCTGCGCATCGGCCGCCAGATGGCGGAGGGGCTGGTGGCCCACCGGGGATGCTCGTGGACGGACGCCCGGCGCCGTTGCCTGGACATGCTGTCGCTGGTGCGCATTCCGGATGCCGCCCGGCGCCTGGACCAGTATCCGCATGAACTGTCGGGCGGCATGCGCCAGCGGGTGCTGATCGCCATGGCCCTGCTGTGCGATCCCGACCTGCTGATCGCGGATGAGCCCACCACCGCGCTGGACGTGACGGTGCAGGCGCAGGTCCTGGACCTGCTGGCCGATCTGCGACGGGACCGGGGCATGGCGGTGGTGCTGATCACCCACGATCTGGGCACGGTGGCCGGCCTGTGTGACCGGGTGGCGGTGATGTACGCCGGCCGCCTGGTGGAAAGCGGGCCGGTGGCCGCGCTGTTCGACGCCCCCGCCCATCCCTACACCCGGGGCCTGCTGGCCTCCGTCCCCCGGCTGGATGGCGCGGACGGTCCCCTGGCCACCATCCCGGGCCAGCCGCCCGACATGCGGACACCGCCGCTGGGCTGCGCCTTCGCACCGCGCTGCGCCTGGGTGGGGGAGGATTGCCGGGCGGCGGAACCGCCGTTGCTGGTTGATGGCGTCCGTTCCCGCGCCTGCCATCGCGCCGTCGCCGCGCTGGAGGTCCGGCCATGAGCGGTGGTCTGCTGCGGGTGGAGGATCTGTCGGTCCAATTTCCCGTGCGCCTGCCGGGGCTGCTGGCGCGCCGCGGCACCTTGCAGGCGGTGGCGGGTATCAGCTTCGTCTTGGCGCCGGGGGAAACGCTGGGCGTGGTGGGGGAAAGTGGCTGCGGCAAGTCCACCCTGGGCCGGGCCATCCTGCGCCTGCTGCCCGATGCCGCGTCGATCACGGGACGGGCGCTGCTGGACGGCGCCGACCTCATGGCGCTGGCGGGCGAGGCCCTGCGCCGCCGCCGCGCCGACATCCAGATGGTGTTCCAGGACCCGCTGGCCAGCCTCAGCCCGCGTCGGACGGTTGGGCAGGCGATCGCGGAACCGCTAAGCGCTTTCCGTCCCGATCTGGACGGGGGGACGCGGGCCGCGCTGGTGGCGGAGATGATGGACCGGGTGGGGCTATCCCCCGCCCTGGCCGGGCGCTACCCCCACGAATTCTCCGGCGGGCAGTGCCAGCGCATCGCCATCGCCCGCGCCATGGTCGCGGCCCCACGCCTTGTGGTGTGTGATGAGGCGGTGTCGGCGCTGGACGTCTCCGTCCAGGCGCAGATCGTCAACCTGCTGGCGGCGCTACAGGCGCAAACGGGCCTGTCGCTGCTGTTCATCAGCCACGACCTGGCGGTGGTGCGCCATCTCAGCCATCGGGTGATGGTGCTGTACCTGGGGCGGGTGATGGAAATCGCCGACCGTGACAGCCTGTATGCCCGGCCGCTGCACCCCTATACCCAGGCGCTGCTGGCGGCGGTGCCGTCGCTGTCGGGCGTCAGGGCCAGGACACCGATGGCCCTGGGGGCCGACCTGCCGTCGCCCCTGGACCCGCCATCGGGCTGCGTCTTCCGCACCCGCTGTCCGCGCGCCACCGATCTGTGCGCGGCCCAGGTTCCGCCGCTGGTCAGCCACGGGCCGGGCCGTCAGGTGGCGTGCCACCACCCGGGCTGATGCGCAATCAAGACTTGATGGGAATCAGGTGCTGGATGAAGGGGGCCACTTCCCAGCCGCCGTCCCAGATCATGTGGCAGGCGACATAGGCGATGATCGCCAGCCCGATATATGAAATCCAGAAATAGCGGGACAGCAGGCGGGCAATCAGTGTCGCGGCGGCCCCCATCAGGGCCACCGAAAGGATCAGGCCCAGCACCATGACCCAGGTGTGGTCCTCGGCCGCGCCGGCCACGGCCAGGACGTTGTCCAGGGACATGGAAATGTCGGCCACGGCGATCTGGCGGATGGCGACGGCCACGCTCTTGCCCTTGGCGCCGGTGGCGCTGTCGGTGTTCCCGGGCAGGTCGTGCGCCTGTTCCTTGCCGTGGTTGCGCAACTCGCGCCACAGCTTCCAGCACACCCACAGCAGCAGGATGCCGCCGGCCAGCGTCAGGCCGATGATGTCCAGTAGGCGGGTGGCCAGCAGGGCGAAGCCGATGCGCATGATCACGGCGACGCCGATGCCCCAGAAGATTACTTTGCGCCGCTGTTCCACGGGCACGCCCGTGGCGGCCATGCCCACCACCAGGGCGTTGTCACCCGCCAGTACAAGATCGATCAGTAGAACCTGGAGAAGGGCGGTCAGTTCGGCGAGCAGCATCAGGTCGGCCATTCCGGTCGTGGATTGACCCTACATACCATGGTTGCGGCATAAGCGCGCGCCGGATCGCCCGCGTAACGGTCGGCGGGTGCGGTACGCGTGCTAAGTGTATCCTGGATAAAATACGGCCCGCACACTTCAAGAAGTGGCGGGCCGAGAGTTTTGGCAGTTGGGTCCTGCTCTGTGATACAGGACACCTTACCTAAAGCCGATGCCGCAAAAGATGTCAAGCAATGAACCGGTAGCAAAAGGATACGTATTCTTTTACGAGACGCGGCGTTTTCAATTTCTTTCCTGAAAACCAGCCAAAAGCCTAAGTTGTGAATGCGTTAATTCATGGAAATCCGAACCCAAGGTTGGGGTTGATTTAACAACCCCAGCACACCTTTTTGTCTGGGAACGGGGTTAAGTCATTACAGAAAAAAGACTATCGCTCTTAAAGACGGCACAATCCCTGCACGTACGCCGCGAAGCCACCAAAGTGCTACCTCGCCCGATCAGGTCTTGTGCAAAAGAAAAGCAGCGCGGCGTGCGGCCGATGCGTCTGCCGCTTTTTTCATCGGCACCCAAGCCACGAAAAACTGACCCCGGCGAATCGCTCCGCCGGGGCCAAAACAGGGCCGAATGACACCAGCCTCACGAGGTATTGCCGCGTGCGGCTGTAGGCTGCGACCGCAGCCACCGGAGATTTACGGGGAGCCGAAGGCGGACTGGAAATCGAGGAAGCCCCAAGCCAGCGGATGCTGGCGCCCGGCACTTGAAGGGCGAACGTAAGGTCAATGCGCCTCGCCGCCGCGCGGGCGGTCGGGTTCCACCAGGCGGCCGGTGGCGTCGAACTGCACCATTTCCGCGATGTTGGTGGCGAGGTCGCCCACGCGCTCCAGGTTCTTGGCGATGAACTGCAGGCTGGTGCAGGCCTCGATCAGGCTGGGGTCCTTGGCGACGCAGGCGAAAATCTCCTGCGTCACGCCGGCGTGCATGTCGTCCAGTTCCTGGTCGCGGCGCCAGACGTCGGCGGCCAGCACGGTGTCGCGGTTGGTGAAGGCCTCGATGGCGCCGGCCAGCTGTTGGCGGGCCAGTTGCGACAGACGGCCCACCGACGCGGTGGCACCCAGCGTGGGCGCGGCGTTCAGCACCAGGGCGCGCTTGGCCATGTTCTTGGCGTAGTCGCCCACCCGCTCCAGCGCGTTGGCGGCCTTCATGGCGGCCAGGGTGTGGCGCAGGTCGATGGCCATGGGATGGCGCAGGGCCAGCAGGCGGATGATCAGGCTTTCCACCTCATGTTCCAGCGCGTCCAGCACCTGGTCCTGGACCACGGTCTCGCGCGCCAGGGCGTTGTCACGCTCCAGCACGGCACGGGTGGCCTGTTCCAGTTGCTGTTCGGCCCGGCCGCCCATCTCGGCCACCAGCGCGTCCAGGCGCTGCAGCTCGTTCTCGTAAGACGTGACGATGTGGCGGGGCAAGGGCTCGGACATGGGCGGGCATCCAGCAAGGGTGGTGGTCGGGCGCCACCATACCGTCATCGTATTGCAATCGTGCGACCGTCCGTCGCAGATGCGGAACGAAACGGATCGACCCTACGCCCTGCCGTTGGCGCAGTCGAACGATCACGGATGATGGATTGGGAAGGAATGGTGCCCCAAGTCGGATTTGAACCAACGGCCTACCGCTTACGAAGCGGTTGCTCTACCACTGAGCTATTGGGGCGCCCCTTGGAATGGACGGGGGTATTAGCAGACCAAAACGCGGATGGCAACAGTGTGGGTGAAGGTTTTGGACGCGACCCCCAAATTATCCGTCCTGCGCCCCTTTCGCCCTAGACGCTTTCCGCCAGGATGGCGTCCAGGAAGGTGGCGCCGTAGCGTTCCAGCTTGCGAACGCCCACGCCGGGCAGCAGGCCCAGGGCGGTCAGGTCGCGCGGGCGGTTGATCACCATTTCCATCAGCGTGCTGTCGTGGAAGATGACATAGGGCGGCACGCCCTGGGCCTTGGCCAATTCCAGGCGGACGGCCTTCAGGCGGTGCCACAGCGCGTCGTCCGGCGGGTTCAGGGACGGGCCGCTGCGGCTGCGGTTGCCGGCACTTCCCGAGGAACCCCGGCGGCCCTCGCCGGACAGCACGGCGCGGTCGCGGCGCAGGCGTACCGTCTCCTGCCCCTTCAGCACGGCGGCCGCCTGGTCGGTCAGCGTCAGGCCGCCATGGCCCTCCGGATCGGCCGTCAGGTGGCCTAGCGCCACCAGCTGGCGGAACACCGTCTGCCAGTCGCCCTTGGGGATGTCGGCGCCGCAGCCGAAGGTTTTCAGCTGGTCATGGCCGAAGCGCACCACCTTTTCGGTGGCGCCGCCGCGCAGCACGTCGATCAGGTGGCCGACGCCGAACTTCTGGCCGGTGCGGTAGACGGCCGACAGGGCCTTTTGCGCCGCCACCGTGCCGTCCCAGGTTTCCACCGGTTCGAAACAGGTGTCGCAGTTGCCGCAGTTGCCCGCATGCTCCTCCCCGAAATAGGTGAGCAGCACCTGGCGGCGGCAGTGCGCGGTCTCGCAAAAGCCCAGCAGGGCGTCCAGCTTGCGCCGTTCGGTGCGCTTGTGCTGTTCGCTGCTGTCGGACGCGTCCATCATCTGGCGCAGCATGACCACGTCCTGCAGGCCGTACAGCATCAGGGCATTGGCGGCCAGGCCGTCGCGGCCGGCGCGGCCGGTTTCCTGGTAATAGGCTTCCAGGCTCTTGGGCGCGTCCATGTGGGCGACGAAACGCACGTTGGGCTTGTCGATGCCCATGCCGAAGGCGATGGTCGCCACCACCACCACGCCCTCGCCCTTGATGAAGCGGTCCTGGTTGGCCTGGCGCACGGCCGGGTCCAGCCCGGCATGGTAGGGCAGGGCGTCCAGACCCTGGTCCTTCAGCCAGCTGGCCAGCGCCTCCACCCGCGCCCGTGACAGGCAATAGACGATGCCCGCATCCTCCGCATGGTTGCGGCGGATGAAATCCAGCAACTGGCGCCGCTCATTGTCCTTGGGCGCCACGCGGTAGGTGATGTTGGGCCGGTCGAAGCTGGAGACGAACTGCCGCGCCTCGCCCAGCGCCAGGCGGGCCACGATGTCGGCTTGGGTCTGCGCGTCCGCCGTGGCCGTCAGGGCGATGCGCGGCACGGTGGGGAAACGTTCGTGCAGCACCGACAGCTGCAAATATTCCGGGCGGAAGTCGTGGCCCCACTGGCTGACGCAGTGCGCTTCGTCCAGCGCGAACAAGGAGATGCGTGAGCGGTCCAGCAGTTCCAGGAAGCGGGGCGTCACCAGCCGTTCGGGCGCCACGTACAGCAGGTCCAGGTCGCCGCGCTCGCATGCCCGCTCCACGTCCAGCGCCTCACGCCAGTCGAGGGTGGAGTTCAGGTAGGCGGCGCGCACGCCCGCCTGGCGCAGGGTGTCCACCTGGTCGCGCATCAGGGCGATCAGGGGGGAAACGACGATGGCGACACCCGGCCGGGCCAGGGCCGGGATCTGGAAGCACAGCGACTTGCCACCGCCGGTGGGCATCAGCACCAGGGCGTCGCCGCCCTGGATGACGTGGGTGATGATGTCTTCCTGGTTCCCGCGGAAGGCGGAATAGCCGTAGACCCGCTTCAGGATGTCGCGCGCCGCCATCGCCGGATCCTTGGGCGCCTCATCCTCCGGCCAATCGCCGTGCACGATGTGCGGGTCGGGCGCGTCGCCATAATGGTCGGGCACGAAGTCGCCCATGTCGGGCAGGCCCCCCTCCGGTCCGCCCTCATCAGGCATCCCGGGGAAATCGGGTTCCAGGTCAAGGCCGGCGGCGTGCTTCATGGGGAACTCGAGGGTGCGGTAATGGAAAGCGGCAGGCGCGGGCGGGCCGGTCCGGATGGTCGGAACAGGGCCAGGGATAGCGGCTCAGAGGCTTTGATCGCCCATATCTAGGGGCTGCCGGGGGCGGCTGTCCACTGCTTCCTGACCCCGTCCTTGGCCGGGCATGGAACACTTTGGGAACATGGGTTGTTTGGCCATCATATGTGATCGTTCGATCACGCATGTTGATCGACCCCGGATGGCGGCGCATCGTTCGCCTCCTTCATTAAGGGCCTTTTCATCCTTACCCACCTAGGATAAGGGACGAGGCATAGTGATGGCCGCCTACCCCCTCCGGCGTATGACTGGTGGATGGCAGTTAGGGTATGCGGCGCGCCTGGGGCCGCCACGGCGGCAAAGCCTGTAGTCCCCCAGACGCCGGCCCCCGAGATGCTGGGTTCCGGCGCCGCCCGTCCAATGACGAGGATGATCCGCGTGCTTTACCAGCTGTTCGATCTGCACCACGCCGCCCTGACCCCCCTCCGCCTGGTGGCGGAAGCGACCCAGGCCACCTTCCGCAATCCCTTCGTGCCCGCCTCCTACACCGGGATGGGCCGCGCCATGGCCGCCGCCGGTGAGTTGATCGAGCGCACCACCCGCCGCTGGGGCAAGCCGGAATTCGGCCTGGACATCACCCACATCGACGGCCGTGAGGTCGCGGTGACGGAAGAGACGGTGCTGTCCAAGCCGTTCTGCGGCCTGCGCCACTTCCAGCGCGCCACCCCCCACCGTGATCCCAAGGTGCTGGTGGTGGCCCCCATGTCCGGCCACTACGCCACCCTGCTGCGCGGCACGGTGGAGGCGCTGCTGCCGTCCCACGACGTCTACATCACCGATTGGGTGGACGCGAAGCTGGTGCCCCTGGCGCGCGGCCGCTTCGGCTTCGACGACTACGTCGAATACGTGATGGATTTCATCCGCTTCCTGGGGCCCGACACCCACGTCATCGCCGTCTGCCAGCCGGCCGTGCCAGTGATGGTGGCCGCCGCCGTCATGGCGCAGATGGACGATGCCTGCCAGGCCCGCAGCATGACTCTGATGGGCGGCCCCATCGACACCCGCGTGTCGCCCACCCAGGTGACCCAGCTGGCCGAGACCCGCGACATCGGCTGGTTCGAACGCACGGTGACCACCACGGTCCCGCCCTACTATCCGGGCGGCATGCGCCACGTCTATCCGGGCTTCGTGCAGCTGACCGGCTTCATGTCCATGAACCTGGACCGTCACGTCGGCGCGCACGTCGACCTGTTCAAGCACCTGGTGCGCGGTGACGGTGAAAGCGCTGAAGCCCATCGCCGCTTCTACGACGAATACCTGTCGGTCATGGACCTGACGGCGGAGTTCTACCTGGAGACGGTGGCCCTGGTCTTCCAGGAACACAGCCTGCCCAAGGGCACGCTGGAATACCGCGGCGCGCGGGTCGATCTCTCGGCCATCAAGCAGACGGCGCTGTTCACGGTCGAGGGTGAGCTGGACGACATCTCCGCTCCTGGCCAGACGGTGGCGGCGCATGCCCTGTGCTCCGGCCTGGCAGACGACATGAAGCAACATCACCTGCAGCAGGGGGTGGGCCACTACGGCATCTTCAACGGCCGCCGCTGGCGCGAACACATCATGCCCCGCGTCCGCGACTTCATCCGCAGCCACGAACGCGCGGCGGCGAAGCCCAAGCGCGGTGCGGCGGCTGTCTGACCGTTTAAAAGCAGCGGCATGAGCGGTTGGCTCATGCCGCTATAGGCTGCGACCGCAGCCGCCGGAAGTTTCTGGGGAGCCGAAGGCGGACTGGAAACTGAGGAAGCCCAAGGGCCCGGATGGGCCCGCCCGGCGCCTGAGGGCACCCGTCAAAGCCTAATCACGTAGCGGACGAAGCCGTCGTTGCCGCCGGCCACACCGTCGTACAGGCGTCGGGCGGTGGCGTTGTCCTGGTGGGTTTGCCAGTAGACGCGGTTCCAGCCGCGCTCCCGCCCCAGCGCCACCAGGTGATCGATCAGGGCCCGGCCCACGCCCCGGCCGCGGTGGGCGGGGTCGGTGAACAAATCCTCCAGGTAACAGACCGGCGTCACGCACCAGGTGTTCAGGTGCAGGACGTAGTGGCAGATGCCCGCCACGGCGCCGTCGCCCGTGCGCGCCACCAGCCCCTTGACCGGCGATCCGTGGTCCATCAGCCGGCCCCACAGGGCGGCCGTGACATCGTCTCCGAGACTTACCTGGTAAAAAGCGCAGTATTGATCCCATAAGGGACGCCATGCGGCCTCGTCATCCGGGCCGATGGGTTCTATCTTAATTTCCAGGGCGGGGCTCGCGGGGGTGACCATAGGGTGATCTCCGGTTACGGCCTTTAGGCTCTATTGAACTTCACGCGCTTACGATAGATTGCCGGCCCACATGCGTACACTGGTCCACCACCCCCTCTCCCCGTTCGCGCGCAAGGTGCGCGTCGTCCTGGCGGAAAAGCGTCTTGAGGCCGACCTCGAGATCGAAAAGCCCTGGGAACGCCGTGAGGAGTTCCTGGCGCTGAATCCGGCTGCCGAACTGCCGGTGCTGATCGAAGACGATGGGGCGACGGTGGCCGAACACGCGGCCATCTGCAATTACCTGGAAGAAGCCTATCCCCATGCCCCCACCCTGCTGGGGCGTGAGGTGCTGCTGCGGGCCGAGGTGCGGCGCCTGGCCGCCTGGTTCGACATCAAGTTCAACCAGGAAGTGACGGAAAACCTGGTGGGTGAAAAGCTGGTCAAGCGCTTCAGCGGCCAGGGCACGCCGCATGCCCAGGCCATCCGCGCCGGCCTGGCCAACATCCATTACCACCTGGACTACATCGCCTATCTGGCCGACCGCCGCAAATGGCTGGCGGGCGACGATTTCTCGCTGGCCGACATCGCGGCGGCGGCGCACCTGTCCACCATCGACTATCTGGGCGACGTGCCCTGGGACCAGCATCCCGAGGCCAAGGACTGGTACATGCGCATCAAGTGCCGACCCAGCTTCCGCCCCCTGCTGGCCGACCATCTGCCGGGCGCCCCGCCGCCCAAGCACTACGCTGATCTGGATTTCTGATCCCTCGCAGATCTGTCGCGCATCGCCATAAATCCGCCACGGCCCCCGTCGCATAACGGGGGCCTTGAGCCCCGTCATCCGCCGGGGCGCCAACGGATGGGTCGAAGCCGATGCGCAGCCTTCTCGCCGCCTCCCTTTTCGTCATGACTGCCGCAGCACCGCTGGTCTCGGCACCCGCTGCCTTCGCCCAGGTGATGGCGGCCCAGCCGGCGCAGGACCAGGTGACCCTGTCGCTGACGGCGGAGGATTGGGTCAAGACCGACACGGCGCGCGTGACCCTGACGGTGGACGCCGGCGGCGGCAACGCAGGCTCCGCGCGCGGTGACGTGCTGAAGGCGGCCCAGGCGGTATCGGACAAGGGCGACTGGCGCGTGGTGTCCTTCGACCGCCAGCAGGACGCCGCCGGCCTGGACCGCTGGCGGGCGGAGCTTGAGGCCCGCCTGCCGGAGGCGCAACTGGGCGGCCTGGCCGAGCGCGCCCGCCAGGCCAGCCGCGCCGGCCTGCAAATCCGGGTGGAGGGGATAGACTTCACCCCCACCCTGGCGGAGAACGAGGCCGCGCGCACCCGCCTGCGCGAAACCCTCTACCGCCGCGTGACCGAGGAGATGAAGGCCCTGAACGCCGCCTTCCCCGGCCGCGACTTCCGCGTCGGCCGGGTGGACTTCAACCAGCCGGTGATCTCTGGCGGCCGTCCGGTGATGGCGATGGCCAAAATGGCGACGGACGAGGCGGCCGCCCCAATGGCGCCCGGCCTGGACGTGGCGCAAAAGGCGGTGCAGACTGCGCGCGTGACCTTCACCGCCTACGCGCCTGCCCCGCGTTAAGGTCAGGCTTTCTCCGCCGCCAATTGCGCTTCCAGCCCGGCGCGATAGCTGGGGTACAGCAAGGTCACGCCCAGCTCCTGCTTGATGCGGGCGTTGGCGATGCGCTTGTTCTCGCCATAGAAGCTGGTGGCCATGGGCGACAGGGCGGCCTGGTCGAACGGCACCAGCGGCGGCGGGTCCATGCCCAGCAGTTGGGCGGCATAGGCCACCACGTCGGGGGAGGGGCAGGGATGGTCGTCCGCCACATTGTAGACCGCACCCGGGTCGGGCCGGTCCATGCTGGCCATGACGGCGCTGGCCAAATCATGGATGTGGATGCGGCTGAACACCTGGCCCTGCTTGTCCACCCGCCGGGCGGTGCCGGCCCGCATCTGGTCCAGCGCGCTGCGCCCGGGGCCGTAGATGCCGGGCAGGCGGAAGCGGTGCACGGGCAGGCCGTGGGCCTGGAACAAGGCCATCCACTGCGCCTCCGCCACCGCGCGGGCCCGGCCACGTTCCGTCGCCGGCTGCACCGGCGCCGTCTCATCCACCCAGTCGCCGTTCTTGTTGCCGTAGACGCCGGTGGTGGACAGATACCCCACCCAGCGCAGGCTGGGCAGGGCCGCGATGGTGGCGCCCAACGCGGCCAGCACCACATCGCCCTCGGCCGTCGGCGGCACCGAATCCAGCAGGTGGGTGGCGCCCTTCAGCACGGCCGGGTCCAGCGCCTGGTCGGGGCTGAAGACGTGCGCCTCCATCCCCAGGTCGCGCAGGCGGGCCGCCTTCTCCGCCGTGCGGCAGGTGCCGGCCACCTGCCAGCCCGCCGCCAGCAGGCGCCGGGCCAGGGCGGTGGCGCTGAAACCCAGGCCGAAACAGAACAGGCGGCCGGGCTGGGGAGTGGGGGACGTCATGGCGGGCAGGCTCCGTTAACCATAACGGGGACGGAGGGCCGTCACCCGCAACCAGAAGATGGCAGGTCTGTGCGCCTGCCGGGACGGGTGGGGCCCGTGGTATCCTCGTCCCGCCGCCCCACATCAGGGGGCATCCGGTCGCAGGAACGCGGCCCGGGGACGAAAGCACTTGCGATCCACCCGCCGTTCGGGACTCTAGGCGCCATGATGAACACCCTCAAGTCCACCGTCGTCCGGCTTGCCGCCGGCACCTTCGCCTTTTCCGTCCTGTGTGGCGCCGCCGTTGCCGCCCCCGTGGCGCTGAACCGCGACACCTGCCTGGAACGGGCCAAGGAACTGCCCGACTTCGCCTATGCCGAGGCCAAGCTGTGGGAAAGCAAGGGTGGCGGCAACGACGCCCGCCTGTGCCAGGCCATGGCCCAGCTGTTCCGGGGCGAATACAAGGAATCGGCGGTGGCGCTGGAGGATTTGATTCCCCAGCTGGGCCTGCCGCCCAAGGTGACGGCCGGCCTGTGGGGCAAGGCCGGCTGGGCCTGGTTCAACGCCAAGGAACACACCAAGGCCGACGTCGATTACACCAAGGCCATCGGCCTGCAACCGACCGACCCCGACTTGCTGATCGACCGCGCCACCGAACGCGCCGGCGCCGAACGCTGGTGGGACACGCTGCGCGACCTGGACCGCGCCCTGACCCTGGACGGCGCCCGGGTGGACGCCATCGTCATGCGGGCGGAGACCAAGCACCGCCTGGCCCGCGACCTGGAAGCCGGACGCGACCTGCGCATGGCCCTGTCGCTGGACCCGGACAACGTCCAGGCCCTGCTGCTCAGCGGCAACCTGAAGGCTGACCGGGGCGATAAGCCGGGGGCGAAGGCCGACTGGGCCCACGCCGTGCAGGTGGCGGGCACCGACAGTGCCGCCGGTGCCGCCGCCCAGGACAACATCATGCGCCTGGACGGCAAGGATCCCGCCAAAGACGTGCCGGATGGCAAGGCGGACCAGAAGAAGACTGACGGGGCGGCGCCCAAATAAGCCGGCTCAACCCCTCGGGTGGTGTGCTTGCGTGTTCGCCGGTGGGCTGAACATCATTGCCGCGCGGGACAGCAGGCCATCGCGCACGTTTGCCGCACCGGCGGACGGAACGTAGGCATGCACCACGATGGCCAGGGCGACGCCGGCCACCACCGCCAAGGCGTAGGTCTTGACATACCGCCGCCAGCGCCGTGCGCGGCGGGATGGTGCCTCGGCCGGCGCCGGCGTGTCGGCCTGCCGTGTCTCCATCCGGGTGGCCACCAACTCACTGACCAGCTGGCCGGCCTGGTCCTCGGCCTCATCCGCCCTTGCCTGGGCCTGCCGTAGGGCCCGTAAAGCCTCGTCCTTTTGGCGCTCCAGCGTGGCGATGCGGTGTTTGTAAGGGCTGAGGTCCGGTGGCGGGGACGCGGGCGCCGCCTTGTAGGTCGTGCGGCCGGGCGTGGCGATCCATTGGCCCACGTCGTTGAAGCCCAGGCCCCGCTTGGGCAGCATGCGGCGCAGCTTGGCCAATGCCGTCACCGCCTCACCCTCATAATCGGAACCCAGAAGCCGCACCAGCTTGGCCACATGCTCGCGGTTGGCCTGTTCGTTTCCGGTTGCCGTAGTCGACTGCGTGGCCATGTCGAAATCCTGAAATGACGCGCCCGTGCCGTTGGCGCCCATAATTGGTTAACGACACAGGATTTGGCGGGTTCCCGCTGACCCCATCAGGAAAAAGGCCGGGGGCCGAAAGGCTTAGCGTCGGCTTAACGGCAGGTGGCCCCGGCTGGAAGTCTTAACGATTCGGCAATCAGTTCGGCGGAAAGGCCGCGATGATATCGCGCGGCTGACACAATCCGGTCCAACGGCGGCCCTCATCCGTTGGGATTATGACCCTGCGCCCCGATGGTGGGACGCCCGGTCGAAACCCGGACCCAATCTTCCAAGGATCCCAAGACCATGAACATGTTCGCCCACCGCCGTCCCCTGCTGGCCTTCGCGACCGCCGCGGCCATGATGGTGTCGTACGGGGCGTTCGCGGCGGAAGCCCCCGCCGTCCCGGCCGCCACGCCCGCGGCCACCGGCGCCGTCACCGCCCCCGTGGCCGCCGCCCCGGTGAAGGCGCCCGAGGGCAAGACGGTTGAGACCAAGGGTGCGGAAGTGAAGGCCCCCGAGGCCGCCAAGGTTGAAGGCGCCAAGACCGAGGTGAAGACCGAGGCCGGCAAGACCGAGACCAAGGCCAAGACCACCCATCATCACGTGAAGAAGGCAGCCGCCGGCACCGAAGCCGCCGCCGCGCCGAAGAAGTAAGCCTGAGCCTGTTCACAAGAGTGCCAAGACGGCCCCGGCCCCAGCGGTCGGGGCCGTTCTTGTGTTCAGGCCAGGGGCAGGGGCCGGGGTTCCGGATCGCCGTCCAGGTCGGGCGCCGGCCTGGGCTTCACCGCCACCAGGCGCTGGACCACGGCGGCCCGGGGCAGGGACGTCTCCCCCTGCTCGAACGCCACCACCTGAAGCCCGGCCTCGCTGGCCAGGGCCAGCAACTCCCCGGCACGCAACAGGAAGGCCGGGCTGCTGGGCCGGCCATGGCGCTGGTTGCCTTGGGCGAAGGTTTCATAGATCAGCACCCCGCCCGGCACCAGCAGGCCGGGCAGCAGCGGCAGCAGGGGGCGGTGCAGATAGTTGGTGACGACGATGCCGGCATAGGGCCCGCCCAGGTCGATCGCGTGGCCTGACTCCAGGTCAGCCTGACGCAGGGTGACGCCATCGGCGCCCGCCAGGTCGGCCACGCCGCGCAAATCGATGTCCACGGCGGTCACCGGATGACCTGCCCCCTGGAACAGCCGGGCATGCCGCCCGCCGCCGCAGGCGAGATCCAGCACGGTGCCGCCCCGGGCCACCAGGGGGGCGAAGCGGCGCACCCAGGGGGACGGTGTTCCCCGAGGGTCGAGATGCGGCGGGGCGGCGGGGGGCTCGTTCATGGGGATAGGCTTTCCGGGATGCCAAGGGCGGGATTATTGCCACGCCGGCTTTCCCCACCCACATGCAGACTGTATATGACATTTTCCCGTCGGCACGGTTTCCCCGCCGTTGGGCCCTTACCGGTGGCCGCGCGATCCCATGATCCTTTACGAAATGAAATGTGGCCAGGGCCACACCTTCGACGTCTGGTTCCGCAACGCCGATGCCTGCGACCAGCAGGTGGCGGCGGGCGAGGTCGCCTGTGCCCTCTGCGGCGACCACGGCGTGACCAAGGCGCCCATGGCGCCCCGCATCGGCAAGTCCCGCGGGGGCGACGCGCCCGAGGCGGCCCCGCCGGCACCTGTCCCCGCCGCGCCGGAGCCCACGCCGGCGGCGGTGGCCCAGGCCGTGGCGGAAGGGCCCGCCGCCATGATGCGCCTGTTGCGGGAGGTGCGCCGCCAGGTGGAAACCAATGCCACCCATGTCGGCGACCGCTTCGCCGAAGAGGCGCGCAAGATCCACTACGGCGAGACCGAGGCCAAGGCCATCTATGGCGAGACCACCGACCAGGAAGCCGCCGACCTGGCGGACGAGGGGGTGGCCTTCACCCGCATCCCCTGGGTGCCGCAGCATGATTCGTGAGTGATTGGGGTTCCCTCAGGCGGCGGGCGCGGGCATCCGCCCGCTTGCCTTATCCTCAGTTTTTAGTCCGCTTACGCTCCCCAAAAACTTCCGGCGGCCCCGGTCGGGGCCTATGGCGGCTTATGCCGCCGATTTGTGTGTGGGCCCGTGCGCCTGGTTCAGGCAGGCATGAGGCCGGCGCGGTTGAGTTGGGGCCGGTGGCGGCCCATACTCCGCGCCGATCTTTCACGAGAAGCCTACCCATGAGCCAGACCGCCACCACCGTCGATCCCGGGGAAATCCAACGTTTTTCGGCCATCGCCGCCGAATGGTGGGACGAGGCGGGCAAGTTCCGGCCGCTGCACAAGCTGAACCCCGTGCGCCTGGAATACATCCGTGACCGCGTCTGCGCCCATTTCGGTCGCGACCCGCTGGCCCCCTATCCGCTGAAGGGCCTGCGCCTGGTGGACATCGGTTGCGGCGGCGGCCTGCTGTCGGAACCCCTGGCCCGTATGGGGGCCACGGTGGTGGGCATTGATGCTGCCGAGCGCAACGTCAAGACCGCCGCCACCCACGCCGCCGAGACCGGCACCCAGGTCGATTACCGCCACACCACGGCGGAGGATCTGGTGGCAGCCGGTGAACGCTTCGACGCCGTGCTGTCGCTGGAGGTGGTGGAACACGTGGCGGACGTGCCCCTATTCCTGCAAAGCTTGGCCGCCCTGATGAAGCCCGAGGGGTTGGTCGTCATGGCCACCCTGAACCGCACGCCCAAATCCTATCTGATGGCCATCGTCGGTGCGGAATATGTGCTGCGTTGGCTGCCGCGCGGCACCCACGACTGGCACAAGTTCCTGAAACCGTCGGAACTGACGGCGGGCCTGCGCGCCACCGGCCTGACGGTGCAGGAGGTCATGGGCCTGACTTACAGCCCCCTGTCCGACCGCTTCCGACTGGATCCGCGCGATCTGGACGTGAACTACCTGCTGTGGGCCAGCGGTCATTAAGGCTTCCCTCAATCGCCGGGCGCCGCCGTCCGGCGGCTTGGCTTCCTCGTTGCGCCCTGTGGTGCTCACTGCGGGGCCGGCCGTCGCCGGCCTCCGGCGGCACGAGCCACCGTCTCGCGCCGCCGGAACAAGACCCGGACTTGGTTTGAAAGTTGCCTGGCCGGTGCGTTCTGGCGGCCGGTTAAGGGCAAAACGCGAAACTGTCTGTCGTTCGGTTTGCGCAACCCTGCCCTTTTATTACCCGTTCATTGCCTGGACGCGCCCGACGCGGTAAGGATAGCGCGCTTCCCATCAGCCTGGGGTTGGCCTCGCCAAGATGCGGTGGTCCCCCTGTGCGGCCTGGGGGTCGCATGGCAACACCCGCCGGTTCCCCCAGGGTTTCCCCCAAGGGCCCGGTTCGTACCCACCGCCGCCCCCACTGGGGTGGCATCGCAAAGGCAGACTCGGGTTATGGCACGCCTCGTCTTGAAGTTCGGCGGCACGTCGGTCGGTGACATCGACCGGATCAAGAATGTCGCCAAGAAAGTGAAGCAGGAGGTCGACGCCGGCCATGAGGTGGCGGTGGTCGTCTCCGCCATGTCGGGTGTGACCAACCAGCTTGTCGATTACGTCAAATCCGTCGGCCGCCTGGCCGACCAGCGCGAATACGACGCGGTGGTGGCCTCGGGCGAGCAGGTGACCAGCGGCCTTCTGGCCATCGCCTTGCAGGAGATCGGCATTCCCGCCCGGTCCTGGCAGGGCTGGCAGATCCCCCTGATCACCGACGATGTGCACGGCAAGGCGCGCATCGAGGAAATCCAGTCCCAGGACATCGTCGCCCGCATGTCGACGGGTGAGGTGGCGGTGGTCGCCGGCTTCCAGGGCGTGTCGCGCACCGGCCGCATCGCCACGCTGGGCCGCGGCGGCTCCGACACCTCGGCCGTGGCGCTGGCGGCGGCCGTGGGGGCCGAACGCTGCGATATTTACACCGACGTCGATGGCGTCTACACCACCGACCCGCGCATCGTTACCAAGGCCCGCAAGCTGGACCGCATCACGTATGAGGAAATGCTGGAAATGGCGTCCCTGGGCGCCAAGGTCCTGCAGACCCGGTCGGTGGAAATGGCGATGAAGCACCGGGTGCGTGTCCAGGTGCTGTCCACCTTTGAGGAAGCGGCCGGCAGCGCGTTGCCGGGAACTCTTGTCGTTGATGAGGACGAAATCGTGGAACAGGAACTGGTCAGCGGCATTGCCTACAGCCGGGATGAGGCGAAGGTCACCCTGTTGGGCGTGGAAGACCGGCCGGGCGTCGCCGCCGCCATCTTCGGCCCCCTGACCGACGCCGCCATCAACGTCGACATGATCGTGCAGAACGTGTCGGAAGACGGCACCACCACGGACATGACCTTCACCGTCACCAAGGCGGATCTCGACCGCACCGTCCAGGTGCTGGAAAGCGCCCGGGATGACCTGAAGTTCCGCCGTCTGGCGGCCGACAGCAACGTGGTCAAGGTCTCGGTCATCGGTGTCGGCATGCGCAGCCACGCCGGCGTGGCCCAGCGCATGTTCAAGGCGCTGGCCGACCGCGGCATCAACATCCAGGTCATCTCCACCAGCGAAATCAAGGTCAGCGTCCTGATCGCCGAGGAGTACACCGAACTGGCGTTGCGCGCGCTGCACACCGCATACGGCCTGGACCAGGCATAAGCATCTGAGCGACAATAAGCCCCGGGTGGCCGAAAGGTCGCCCGGGGCTTGTTGTTTTCAAGGGCCGCATCGATATGATGCCGGGCCGAAACGGGGCGAAAACCCGGTTCTTTCCGCCATAAGGGAATTGTTCTTGATGACGACCAACGCCACGACCTTCGCTGCCGGGACCGCCCGTGACAGGCTGGACGCGTTGTGGGGCCGGGGCCGCGATTTCCTGGGCACCGAATTCGCCGTCATGGGTGGTGCCATGACCTGGGTGTCGGATGCAGGCCTGGTGGCGGCCATCTCCAACGGCGGCGGCTTCGGCGTGCTGGCCTGCGGCGCCATGACGCCGGACCTGCTGGCCAATGAGATCGACGCCACCCGCGCCCTGACCGGCAAGCCCTTTGGCGTCAACCTCATCACCATGCATCCGCAGCTGGACGCGTTGGCCGATGTCTGCCTGTCCCACGGTGTGCACCATGTGGTGCTGGCCGGCGGCCTGCCGCCGGCACCGGTGATCAAGCAACTGAAGGACGGTGGCGCCAAGGTCATCTGCTTCGCGCCGGCCCTGGTGCTGGCCAAGAAGCTGGTGCGCATGGGCGTGGACGCCCTGGTGATCGAGGGGATGGAGGCCGGCGGCCACATCGGCCCGGTTTCCACCTCCGTCCTGGCGCAGGAAATCCTGCCCGAGATTCGCGACGTGCCGGTGTTCGTGGCCGGTGGCATCGGCCGGGGCGAGGCCATCGTGGCCTATCTGGAACTGGGGGCGGCCGGCGTGCAACTGGGCACCCGTTTCGTCTGCGCCACCGAATCGCGTGCGCACCCGAACTTCAAGCGCGCCTTCATCAAGGCCGCGGCCCGCGACGCCATGCCGTCCGGCCAGCTGGACAGCCGCTTCCCCGTCATCCCCGTGCGCGCGCTTCAGAACGAGGGCACGCGCCGCTTCATGGATTTCCAGCGCGAGGTGGTGGAACGGTTCAACCGGGGTGAGGTCGACCAGAAGGACGCCCAGCTGGAGATCGAGCATTTCTGGGCCGGCGCCTTGCGCCGCGCGGTCATCGACGGCGATGTGGAGAACGGGTCGCTGATGGCCGGCCAGTCGGTCGGCATGGTGACGCGCGAACAGCCCACGGCCGACATCCTGGCCGACCTGGTGGCCCAGGCGGAGGCCGCGCTGGCCGGTCGCTATGGCCATACCCAAGAAGGCACGGGACCAGCGCTGGTGGCGTTGGCGGGAGCGGCAGGCTTGTGACGTCGCCGTCCGGAACACCCCCATCCGTGATCGAACCGGGGCTTGAGGTTCCGGAGGCCGGAGGCGTTCCGCCGGCGAAGGTGGGGGCACAGCGGTCCGCCGATGCCGCCGGTGCGGCACGGCGCCTGCTGGCCCGTCTGCGCGACGTCATGGCCGCCAGCGGTTCCGCCCAGGCACGGCTGGACAAGATCGTCATGCTGATCGCGGCGGAGATGGGGGCGGACGTCTGTTCCTGCTACGTCATGCGCGCGGGCGAGGTGCTGGAACTGTTCGCCACCATCGGCCTGAACCCCGACGCCGTGCACAAGACGCGGCTGCGGGTGGGTGAGGGGCTGGTGGGCGACATCGCCGCCCACGCCCGGCCGGTGGCGCTGGCCAATGCGCCCAGCCATCCCAATTTCGCCTACCGTCCGGAAACGGGCGAAGACCCGTTCGACAGCTTCATGGGCGTGCCCATCCTGCGCGGCGGCCGGGTGCGCGGCGTGCTGGCCATCCAGCACATCGCCCGCCGCGCCTATGAAGAGCAGGACGTGGAGACGCTGGAAACCATCGGCATGGTGGTGGCCGAACTGGTGGGCCACGGGCGAGCTGGTGGACAACCGCGAACTGCAGGTCGCCAACGACCTGGTGCTGCTGCCCTCACGCCTGGATGGCGTCAGCCTGAACCGGGGCGTGTCCATGGGCGTGGCCGTGCTGCACCGGCCGCAGCTGACCATCCGCCAGATGGTGGCCGACGATCCCGAGCTGGAACTGCGCCGCCTGCGCGAGGCGGTGGACAGCATGCATTCCGCCATCGACCGCCTGCTGATCCTGTCGGGCGACTCGGGCGGTGAGCATCATGAGATCATCGAAACCTACCGCATGTTCGCGACCGATCGCGGCTGGCTGTCCCGCATCCGCGAGGCCATCCGCACCGGCCTGACGGCGGAAGCCGCGGTGCAGCAGGTGCAGAACGACAACCGCGCCCGCATGGCGTCGGTGACCGACAGCTACATCCGCGAACGCCAGCTGGACCTGGACGACATCACCAACCGCCTGCTGCAGCACCTGGCCGGCCGCCAGGACAAGGCGGACGGGGGCACCCTGCCGGATGAGTTCATCCTGGTGGCCCGCAATTTGGGCCCCGCCGAATTGTTGGACTATGACCGGTCGCGCCTGCGCGGCCTAGTGCTGGAGGAGGGGTCGGCCTACAGCCACGTGGCCATCGTCGCCCGCGCTCTGGACATCCCCGTGGTGGGGCA
This sequence comes from Azospirillaceae bacterium, assembly GCA_028283825.1. Classification (NCBI taxonomy): domain Bacteria; kingdom Pseudomonadati; phylum Pseudomonadota; class Alphaproteobacteria; order Rhodospirillales; family Azospirillaceae; species Azospirillaceae bacterium. Next base: position 2,219,318 of record JAPWJW010000003.1, read on the forward strand.
ATGCACCGGGGTGCTGAGCCGGGTGGACCCGCTGGACTTCGTCATCGTCGATGGCGACCACGGCCAGGTCTTCGTGCGACCGGCGGAAGACATCACCGAGGCTTTCCTGAAAAGCATGGAGGTGGGGGAGGAGCGCAAGCGCGAGTTCGCCGCCAACCGGCTGCTGGAATCGGTGACGCGCGACGGCGTGCCCGTGCGCATGATGCTGAACGCCGGCCTGCTGATCGACCTGCCGCATCTGCATGCCACCGGCGCCGACGGCATCGGCCTCTACCGCACCGAAATTCCCTTCATGGTGCGCCACACCTATCCCGACACCGCGGTCCAGAAGGAAACCTACGCCAAGGTGCTGGACGAGGCGGGAGACATGCCCGTCACCTTCCGCACCCTGGACGTGGGTGGGGACAAGACGCTGCCCTACTTCCCCGATCTGGGGGAGGAGAACCCGGCCCTGGGCTGGCGCGCCATCCGCATCGGCCTGGACCGCCCGGCCATGCTGCGCAAGCAGTTGCGGGCGATGCTGTGGGCGGCATCGGGTCGCGATCTGCGCCTGATGTTCCCCATGGTGGCGGAGGTGTCGGAATTCATCCGCGCCCGGCGCGTGCTGGACCTGGAATTGCGCCGCCTGGACCAGGACGGCGTGGCCCCTCCGCGCAGCCTGCAGGTGGGCGTGATGATGGAGGTGCCGGCCCTGCTGTTCCAGCTGGACGCCCTGCTGCCCCTGATCGACTTCATGTCCGTCGGTTCCAACGACCTGCTGCAGTATTTGTTCGCCAGCGACCGCGGCAATCCCATGCTGAACAACCGCTATGACCTGCTGTCGCCGGCCATGTTGTCGGTGATGCGCATGCTGGTGCGGCGCTGCGACGCCGCCGGTGTCCAGCTGTCGCTGTGCGGTGAGATGGCCAGCCGGCCGCTGGACGCCATGGCCCTGCTGGGCTGCGGCTTCCGTACCCTGTCGATGAGCCCGTCGGCCTTCGGCGAGGTCAAGACCATGATCCGTTCGCTGGACGTGAGCATGCTGCAACCCTTCCTGGACAGCCTGCTGGACCGGGCGGACCGATCCTTGCGCCTGCACCTGCTGGCCTTCGCCCGCGATCACGGCATCCGAATCTGACGCCTGTCCCCTTCACGGTTGTGCTGAATCGGGCGCGCACCATCACAAGGCGGGCGGCATGTGGTCACAGGCTGTTGCAGCATTTCCTGCGGATGGGCTAGCCTTGCCGCCGCTGAACCAGTGGTTGAGGATAGGCGTTGACCGAAATCACGGCCCTGGGCCGACGGACTTTGCACGGCGAGATCGTTGCCGCCATACGCGACATGATCGTTAGCGGCAAGCTGGAGCCGGGTCAGAAGATTCCGGAAAAGGAACTCTGCGTACAACTCGAAATCTCCCGCACCCCTTTGCGGGAGGCGCTGAAGGCGCTGGCCGCCGAGGGTGTCATTGAACTGCTGCCCCAGCGCGGCGCCCGCGTCGCCGTCCTGACCGATGAGGAACTGGACGAGCTGTTCCCCATCATCGGCAGCATGGAGGCGCTGGCCGGCGAACTGGCCTGCCAGCACATGACGGCAGCCCAGCTGGAAGCGATCACGGCGATGCATCACCAGATGATCGTCGCCTATGGGAACGAGGACCGGCTGGAATACGGCCGCCTGAACCGCGCCATCCACTTCGCCATCTTCGAGGCGGCGGGCAACCGTTCCCTGTTGGCGCTGTACAGGAACCTGGAACAGCGCATCTGGAACATCCGTCATACGGCGCGCAAGCAACCGACGGATTGGCGCCAGGCCCTTCTGGACCATGATGAGATCATGGGCGCGTTGGCGGCCCGCGACGGCCAGCGCCTGGCCGGCATCCTGCGCCGGCATGTCGGCCACACCGCTGACTCGGTGCGCAGTTCCATCAGCGACCTGGTGGAACGCGGCATGGTCGATGCCAAGGGCCGGGCCGCGGCCTTGGGCCAGAAGGTCGGCTGAGGCCGAAACCCAGCACAACCATAAGGTTAGGGTGCCGGCGGCGCCGCCCGGGTGTAAAATATGCCCAAGGGCCGACTTTCAAAACCGCCCCGCCATCATGATAGACTGACATCGCTTCGGTCCCGGGAACGATTCCGCCTTCATGTCCGTTACGGCATGGCGCCGCCCCGCTGGCGTGGACCTTCAGTCCGGCTGGAATCGTTGTCCCCCATAAATGAATTCATTATTCATTTCGGTTGACGTGCGTTGGGCTAATCGTTCAGCATCCCGCCTGTTTCGATCCGGCGTCCCCGCCGGAAGGGTGTTTCCACCTCATCGATCAAGCCCGCCTGCCGACCAAAAACGTGCCGACCCAAGAAACGCGCCGCCCCCCGCATCGGGCAGGCGCAATTGAGACGGAAGAACCCATGTCCAAGACACCCGCCAAGCCGGGCGATGCCCTGTCGTCGCGGCGCAGCCTGCTGAAGGGCTTCTCGCTGCTGCCCATCGCGGCCTCCTCGCTTGCCACCGCCGCCGTGGCCGCCGCCCCGCAAGACGCACCCGCCGGCGGCTACAAGCCCAGCTTCTTCAACGCCGACGAATGGGCCTTTGTCGTGGCCGCCTGCGACCGCCTGATCCCGCATGACGAGGTCGGGCCTGGCGCGGTCGAACTGGGCGTGCCGGAGTTTCTGGACCGCCACATGCAGACCTCCTACGCCGCCGGCGGCATCTGGTACATGCAGGGTCCCTTCCTGGAGGCGCCGGCGGAGTTCGGCTACCAGGGGCGCCTGGTCCTGCGCGACATCATCCGCGTCGGCATCAGGGCGGTGGACGACTACGCCCGCGCCACCTTCGGCGGCAAGACGTTCGCTGGCCTGGAACACGCCGATCAGGAAACGGTGCTGAAGGGGCTGGAGAAGGGCGACATCAAACTGGACGCCATCCCGGCCAAGACTTTCTTCACCTATTTCCTGGGTGAGGTGCGCAACGGTTATTTCAGCGACCCCAAGCATGGCGGCAATCGCGGCATGGGCTCGTGGAAGATGATCGGCTATCCCGGCATGCGCGCCGACTATTCCGATTGGGTGGAGGTGCGGGACAAGCCCTATCCCCTTCCGCCCGTTGACCTTTCCGGACGCAGGGGCTGAACCCATGGCCATCGTTAAGCAGGAAGTCGACGCCGTCATCGTCGGCATGGGTTGGACCGGCGCCATCATGGCGAAGGAACTGACGGAAGCGGGCCTGAAGGTCGTGGCGCTGGAACGCGGTCCCGACCGCGATACGCAGCCGGACTTCGCCTATCCGCAGGTAGTGGATGAGCTTGAGGGCTCCGTCCACCGCAAGTACCTGCAAAGCCTGGCGCAGGAAACCGTCACCATCCGCCACGGCATCAAGGACACGGCGGTACCCTACCGCCAGATGGGCTCGTTCAAGCCGGGCACCGGCGTGGGCGGTGCGGGTTCGCACTGGTCGGGCTGCCAGTTCCGGGCGTTGCCGGAGGATTTCAGCGTCCGGTCGAACATGGTGCAGAAGTACGGTGCCAAGTTCCTGCCCGAAGACATGACCATCCAGGACTACCCCGTCACCTATGACGAGCTGGAACCGCATTTCGACCGGTTCGAGTATGTCTGTGGCACCTCCGGCAAGGCCGGTGTGCTGAACGGCCAGAAGGTGGCGGGTGGCAACCCGTTCGAAGGGTCGCGGTCGCGCGACTTCCCCCTGCCGCCCACCCGGAATTACCTGGGGGCGGAGCTGTTCTACAAGGCGGCGCGCGAGTCGGGTTACAACCCCTATCCCATCCCGGCGGCCAACGCCTCGGCATCCTACGTCAACCCGTACGGCTGCCAGATGGGCCCCTGTAATTTCTGCGGTTTCTGCAGTGACTACGGCTGCCTGAACTATTCCAAGTCCAGCCCCAACGTGAACATCCTGCCGGCCCTGCGGCAGGACAAGAATTTCGAGCTGCGCACCCTGGCGCAGGTGCTGAAGGTCAATCTGGACAGCACCGGCAAGAAGGCCACCGGCGTCACCTACCTGGACGCCCAAGGGCGGGAGACGGAACAGCCGGCCGGCCTGGTGCTGCTGTGCGCCTTCTCCCTCTACAACGTGCACCTGATGCTGCTGTCGGGCATCGGCAAGGCTTATGACCCGGTCAGCAACACCGGCACCATCGGCCGCAATTATTCCTACCAGAACCTGAACCGGGTGAACCTGTTCTTCGGCAAGGACGTGCAGGCCAACGGCTTCATCGGCATCGGCGGCGGTGGCGCCGTGATCGACGATCTGAACGGCAACCAGCTGGACAACCCCAAGGCCGGTTTCGTCGGCGGCGGCGTCATCTGGGCGCGCCAGCCCGGCAACGGCCCGGTCCGCGGCGTCGCCGTGCCGCCGGGCACCCCGCAATGGGGCACCAAGTGGAAGCAGGCGGTCACCGACAACTTCCGCCATTCCTTCTATTACGAGGTCCAGGGATCGTGCATGTCCTACCGGGACAGCTACCTGGACCTGGACCCGACCTACAAGGACGCCTTCGGCCGGCCGCTGCTGCGCATGACCTTCAACTGGCATGACAATGAAATCGCCGGTTCGCAGTTCCTGGTGGGCAGGGCGCTGGACATGGTGAAGTCGCTGAACCCCCTGGCCGCCAAGGGCGACGCCAAGAAGGCGGGCGAGAAGTACAACATCACCAACTACCAGAGCACCCACACCTGCGGCGGCGCCATCATGGGCGCCGATCCCAAGACCTCGGCGCTGAACCGCTATCTCCAGTCCTGGGACGTGCCCAACGTGTTCGCGCCGGGCGCCAACGCCTTCCCGCAGAACAACGGCTACAACCCCACCGGCATGGTGGGCGCGCTGACCTACTGGGCGGCCAAGGCGATCCGGGAGCAGTACCTGAAAAACCCCGGCGCCCTGGTCAAGGCGTGAGGAACCGGCCATGACGATGAAAAAGATCATCCTGTCGGTTGCCGCCCTCGCTGTCGTCGCGGGGGCCGCCGCCGTTACCTACGCCTACCTGCCGACGACGACGCGGGCCATCACCCTGGCGCCCGCCCTGGACGACGCCCAGGCGGTCGAGCGAGGCCGCTACATCGCCACGGCGTCGGACTGTGCCGCCTGCCATACGGCACCCGGCGGCAAGCCCTTCGCCGGCGGCCTGCCGTTCGCCACCCCCATCGGCACCATCCGCTCCACCAACATCACGCCGGACGCGGACACTGGCTTGGGCCATTACACCCTGGCGGATTTCGACCGCGCGCTGCGCCACGGCATCGCCAAGAATGGCGACACCCTCTATCCGGCCATGCCCTATCCGTCCTACGCCCACCTGACGGACCAGGATGTGACCGACCTCTACGCCTACATGATGAAGGGCGTGGAGCCGGTGAAGCAGGCCAACCAGGCCGGCGACATCCCCTTCCCGCTGTCCATGCGCTGGCCGCTGGCCATCTGGCGCAAGACGTTTGCACCCAATGCCGACCAGCCGCTGTTCGACGCCGCGCGCTATACGGATCCTGAGGTCGCGCGCGGCGCCTATCTGGTGCAGGGCCCCGGCCATTGCGGCGCCTGTCACACGCCCCGTTCCCCCACCTTGAATGAGAAGGGCCTGGACGACCGCTCGCCCGATTATCTGGCCGGCGGCCAGGTGATCGACGGCTGGTACGCCGTCAACCTGCGCAGCAACAAGGCCGAGGGTCTGGGGAACTGGAGCCGGGACGACATCGTCGCCACGCTGACCACCGGCCGCAACCCGCACCACGCCGTGACCGGCGCGCCCATGGCCGACGTCGTCCGCCTCAGCATGCAGAAGCTGAATGACGCCGATGTCCAGGCCATCGCGGCCTACCTGAAGACCCTGGCGCCGGCAGCCCATGAGGATGCCAGGTTCACCGGCAACGATGCCACCACGCCGGCCCTGCTGGCGGGCCAGGATCTGGGCCGGGGCGAGGAGATCTACGTCGATAGCTGCTCCGCCTGTCACAAGTCGAACGGCCAGGGCAATCCCAACGCCTTCCCGGCGCTGGCCAACAACCCGTCGGTGCTGTCGCCCGAACCGGTGACGGTGATCCGCGCGGTGCTGTTCGGCACGGCCATGCCGGCCACCGAAAAGCGGCCGTCCAACCTGGGCATGCCCGGGTTCGCCCTCCGCTATTCGGATGATGAGGTGGCGGCACTGGTGACCTTCCTGCGCAAGAGCTGGGGTAACGAGGCGGCCCCGGTGACCGCCGCCCAGGTGCGGGACGTCCGCGCCCATCCCCCCGAGGCCCACTAAGCACAGGGTTTCGATCCGCAGTTCCGACAAGGTGTGACGGCGGCGCAGTTGCGGCGCCGTCACGCGCTTGATAAGACTCCGCGCGATATCGTCGTCGGCATAACAGGTTAACCGGCGGTTGGGATAATTCGCGCGCCGATGGGCGCTGGGGCTGCCGTCATGACTGAACGCCGCGACCGTTACCGGGACATGATCGACGCCAACCGGGGGGCGGGGGAGCCCCCGGCCCCGCGCGAAACCGTGGGCGACATCCTGCGCATGCGGCGCGAGGAACTGGGCTACGACCTGACCGGTGTGGCCAACGTCCTGCGCATCCGCCGCCCTTATCTTGAAGCCATTGAGGACGGCCGTTACGGCGATCTGCCGGGCCAGGCCTACATCCTGGGTTTCCTGCGCAGCTACGCCGACCTGCTGGGCATCGATTCGGGCGACCTGATCAACCGTTTCAAGGATGAGACGGCGGGCCATGTCCGCCCGGCCGAGCTGTACCTGCCCATCCCGGTCAGTGAGAACCGCGTGCCCAGCGGCCTGCTGCTGGTGGGGGCCGCCGTGCTGGCGGCCGTGCTCTACGGCGGCTGGTACCTCTATTCCTCCGCCGACCGCAGCGCCCTGGACCTGGTGCCCAAGCTGCCCGAGCGGCTGGCCCACCTGACCAGCAGCAGCGACCAGGCCCCGCCGCCGGCGGGTGTGCTGCCGGCGCCCGAGGTGCAGGCGCTGCTGAACCAGGCGCAGCCGACCGCACCCGAGGTGGGGGCCGCCCCCGACGCCTCATCCCCCCTGGCCGATGCCGTGCCGGGTCCCGTGCCCCAGGCGCAGCCGCCGGTGAGCGCGCCGGCGACTCCGGTGCCCGCCGCCCCCGGCAAGGCGCCCGCCGCGGCCCCGCCCGCCGCCCAGGCCCTGGCGTCCGAGGCACCGGAGGAAGAGGCGCCGGCCATGCCCGACCTGGGCCAGCCCCGGCCTGTGCCCGCCGACGGCGACAGCGCCGCCGCCGATACCTCCATGCGGCCTGACACCACGGCACCGGATCCCAACGCCGCCGCCACGCCGGCCAAGGGCCGCGTCTTTGGCCAGACCGGCCCGGCGCGGGTGGTGGTGCGCGCCACGGATGAGACCTGGATCCAGGTGCGCGACGCCAAGGGCACGCTGTGGGCGTCCCGCGTGCTGCACCCGGGCGACAGCTTCCGCGCGCCCGACGTGCCGGGCCTGTCGCTGGAAACCGGCAACGCCGGCGGCCTGGTCATCAGCCTGGACGGCAAGGACCTGCCGGTGCTGGGCAACAAGGGTCAGGTGGTGCGCAGCTATCCCCTGCAGGCCGACGATCTGCAGGCCCGGGCGCACTGACGGCGATCGATTCGGCCGGTTGTGCCATTGGCAAACCGGTTCGGCTGGTGAATTATCTGGATTGCGTTACCAGATAAATCGGGACGCCCCGCGACCGGCGCGCCCATGACCTGTGTGATGGGCTCTTGATCCCGGGGCCCGACGACAGCACTTTACGATCAAAATTCCCGCATGAGGCAAGTTCCGCCATGACGACCTCCCATCGCGCGTATCGCCAGATCCTGCGCCGGACCTCACGACAGATCCGCGTCGGCAACGTTCTGGTTGGTGGCGATGCGCCGATCTCCGTCCAGACCATGACCAACACCCTGACGGCCGACGCCCAGGCGACCATCGCCCAGGTGCTGCGCGCCGAAGAGGCCGGCGCCGACCTGGTCCGCGTGTCCTGCCCCGATGAGGAGTCGACGGCGGCACTGAAGGAGATCGTGAAGGCGGTGAACGTGCCCATCGTGGCCGACATCCACTTCCACTATAAGCGCGCCATCGAGGCTGCAGAGGCGGGTGCGGCCTGCCTGCGCATCAACCCCGGCAACATCGGCAGTGCCGACCGCGTGCGTGAGGTGGTGCAGGCCGCCAAGGACCACGGTTGCGCCATGCGCATCGGCGTCAACGCCGGCTCGCTGGAACGTGAACTGCTGGAAAAGTATGGCGAGCCCTGCCCGGAAGCCCTGGTGGAAAGCGCGCTGACCCACGCCAAGATCCTGGAAGACCATGACTTCCGGGAGTTCAAGATTTCCGTGAAGGCGTCGGACGTCTTCCTGGCGGTGGCCGCCTACCAGGGCTTGTCGGAGGCCTGCGACTATCCCCTGCACATCGGCATCACCGAGGCGGGCGGCTTGCGCGCCGGCACGGTGAAGTCGTCCATCGGTCTCGGCATGCTGCTGTGGTCGGGCATCGGTGACACCATCCGTGTGTCGCTGTCCGCCCCCCCGGAGGAAGAGGTCAAGGTCGGCTTCGAAATGCTGAAGTCGCTGGGCCTGCGCCGCCGCGGCGTCACCGTCATTTCCTGCCCGTCCTGCGCCCGCCAGCAGTTCGACGTCATCAAGACGGTCGAGGTGCTGGAAGAGCGTCTGGCCCACATCACCACCCCCATGACCGTGTCGGTCATCGGCTGCGTGGTGAACGGCCCGGGTGAGGCGACCATGACCGACATCGGCTTCACCGGTGGTGGCAAGGGCGTGCACCAGGTGTTCCTGGCCGGCCAGCCGGCCCACCGCCTGAAGGATGGCGCCATCGTCGATCACCTGGTGTCGCTGGTCGAAAAGAAGGCCGCCGAGATCCAGGCCGAAACCGCTGCCGCGAAGGCTGCGGAAGACGCCGCCGCCGCGGCCGCCGAGTAGAGAAATGCCAGCGGCATGAGGACTTGCCTCATGCCGCTGTAGGCCCCGACCGGGGCCGCCGGAGCTTTCCGGGAAGCGTAGCGGACTGGAAAGCGAGGAAGCCCCAAGCCGCCGGATGGCGGCGCCCGGCGCTTGAGGGGCTTTAGTCAGCCCGGACACGGGATGACGGATAAAACATGACAACTTTGGAAGAACGGTTCGGGGACACGCTGTCCAAGCTGTCGGCCCGGCATGACGAATTGCGCGACGCCCTGGCGACGGGCACGCTGGCGGCCGACGCCTATACCCGGATGAGCAAGGAATTCGCCGAGCTGACGCCGGTGGCGGAGTCCATCGCGCATCTGCGCCGCGCCCGGGCCGATCTGGGCGACCTCGCCCGCATGGCGGAGGCCGAGGCCGATCCCGAGATGCGGGAACTGGCCCAGGATGAGCTGGTCCAGGCGGAAAAGGCCCTGCCGGCCCTGGAACGCCAGGTCATGCTGGCCCTGCTGCCCAAGGACGCGGCCGACGACAAGAACGCCATGCTGGAGGTGCGCGCCGGCACCGGCGGTGATGAGGCCGCCCTGTTCGCCGCCAACCTGTTCGACATGTACCGCCGTTACGCCGCCTTCCAGGGCTGGCGCTTCGAGGTCATGGAGATCTCCGAGACGGGGCTGGGCGGCTACAAGGAAGCCATCGCCAGCATTTCCGGCCGGGGCGTGTTCCGCCGGCTGAAGTTCGAGTCGGGTGTCCACCGGGTGCAGCGCGTGCCGGCCACGGAAACGCAGGGCCGCATCCACACCTCCGCCGCCACCGTGGCCGTGCTGCCCGAGGCAGAAGAGGTGGACATCCAGATCGACGACAAGGATCTGCGCATCGACGTGTACCGCTCCAGCGGTCCCGGCGGCCAGTCGGTCAACACCACCGACAGCGCCGTGCGCATCACCCATTTGCCCACCGGCCTGGTGGTCATCCAGCAGGATGAGAAGTCGCAGCACAAGAACAAGGCCAAGGCCCTGCGCGTGCTGCGTTCCCGCCTGTACGACCAGCAGCGCAGCGCCCTGGATGCGGAGCGCGCGGCCAACCGCAAGAGCCAGGTGGGCAGCGGCGACCGCTCCGAACGCATCCGCACCTACAACTTCCCCCAAGGCCGGGTGACCGACCACCGCATCAACCTGACGCTCTACAAGATCGACAAGGTCATGGCGGGCGAGGCCCTGGATGAGGTGGTGGAGGCGCTGATCGCCCAGGACGAGGCGGAGCGTCTGGCTGAACTGCAGTGAGTGACCTGCTTCCCTTGAAGGACGTGCTGAAGGCGGCGGAGGTGCGGCTTGCCGCCGCCGGCTGCGCCAGCCCGCGCCTGGACGTGCGCCTGCTGGCGGAAGAGGCGCTGGGCTGGTCGCGCACCGTCCTGCTGCTGGAGGGCGACCGTCCGGTGCCACCGGGGGCCCAAGCGGCGCTGGCGGCCCTGGTGGAACGCCGGGCGGCGCGGGAACCGGTATCCCGCATCCTGGGACGCCGCGAGTTCTGGAGCCTGGAGTTCCATCTGGCCCCCGACACGCTGGACCCTCGCCCCGACACCGAAACCCTGGTGGAAAGCGCCCTGCGCCACCTGCCGGACGGCGCCCATCCCCGGCGTCTGCTGGATCTGGGCACCGGCAGTGGCTGCATCCTGCTGGCGCTGTTGTCCGAACTGCCCGGCGCCTGGGGCCTGGGCGTGGACATCGCCCCCGGTGCTGCCCATGCCGCCGTCGCCAACGCCCGGCGGCTGGGCTTCGCCGACCGCAGCGCCTTCCTGGTAGGCAGTTGGGTGGATGCGCTGGCCGTTGGCACCCGGTTCGACGCCATCCTGTCCAATCCGCCCTATATCCCGGCCGCCGATATCGAAGGGCTGGAGCCGGAGGTGCGGACCTTTGATCCCCGGCGGGCGCTGGATGGCGGGGCGGATGGCCTGGACCCCTATCGCCATCTGGCCCGGGTGGCGGGCGATCTGCTGGCCCCCGGCGGCATTATCGCGGTGGAGCATGGCGCGGGGCAGGGTGCGGAGGTTGCCCACCTGTTCGCGGATGCCGGCCTGATGGTCCGGGACCGGGTGGACGACCTGGCGGGGCACGACCGCGTGGTGGTCGCCGGCGCCTGACGGGCCCTTTCGCCGGCGGATGCCGGTGGCGCGGGGCGGCTTATCCAAAAAAGATGTTGGATTAGTGGGATACAGCGGTTAGGGTCGTTTTGCGTGGTGAAGGCCGAAGGGGCGACGCGCCAGGTCCTAAACGGGGAAAACCCTGGGGATGTGGCTAGCGTTCATGGGCCGATGATGAACACCACGGCATGCCAGTTTGCCCAGCATGGTCGATCCGGATGGTTCCCCCGATGACGGGAGTGGATTCCGGAATTCGGATGCGGCGGCGCGGATCGACAAGATCCGCCCCCTTTGGCTTTAGGCATGCATCGAACTCCAACGGGGCTAGAGCAGCAGTCGGATGAGACAGGGACCGAACTCCAGGCGTTCGCGTGGGCGCGGCAGTAACAATAGCGGTGGCAATGCCGGCGGTAACGGCGGCGGCGGCGGTAATGGCAATGCCGGGAACAATGGTGGCGGCAACCGCCGTCAGAACGTTCCCCTGCGCCACCAGAACTTTGACAGCAACGGCCCGGATGTCCGCATCCGTGGCAACGCCTTCCAGGTGCATGAAAAGTACCTGGCCCTGGCCCGCGACGCGCAGTCGTCCGGTGACCGGGTGGCGGCGGAAAACTACCTGCAGCATGCGGAGCACTACTTCCGTATCATCACCCAGATCAACGAGTCCGAGCAGCGGCAGCGGGGCGGTCCCGAGCCGCGCGGCGGTTACACCAACCAGTCGCAGCCTGGCTTCGAGGGCGAAGAGGGTGAGGCGGGGGATGAAGGTGAGCCTGACGGCACCGAAGACGAACGCGAGCCGATCAGCGCGTGATAGGAGAAAAAGCCCCGCCCCCACAGGTCGGGGCTTTTTTTGTATGTTTCCCCAGGCGGCGGGCGGGGTATCCGCCCGCTTGGGGCTTATCGCTTCACTCCAAACGGCCCCGATGCCCATGCCGCTGAATGCAGCGCTTGGGCGCCCGGGCTGACATAACCCCTATGCGGTGGGTGCGCGTGGCGGGCCTTGTCCGCGACAGGAGTGATCGTTATTCTGCGCCTCCGTGAAACAAAAAGACCCGCCGCATCGGGTTCGCTGTTTCAATATGTCGGTCGTATTAGAGTGAAGATCCATGGGCAAGCCGCGCACCCTCTATGACAAGATCTGGGACAGCCACGTCGTTCACCGGCAGGAGGACGGCACTTGCGTGCTCTACATCGATCTTCACCTCGTGCATGAGGTGACCAGCCCGCAGGCGTTTGAAGGCCTGCGCATGGCCGGCCGCAAGGTGCGCCGCCCGTCCGCCACCCTGGCCGTGGCCGACCACAACGTTCCCACCAGCCACGACCGCCTGGCCGGCATCAAGAACGAGGAAAGCCGCATCCAGGTGGAGCAGCTGGCCATCAACACCAAGGAATTCGGTGTTGAGTATTACGACATGTCTGACATCCGCCAGGGCATCGTCCATGTGGTGGGCCCGGAACAGGGCCTGACCCAGCCGGGCATGACCATCGTCTGCGGCGACAGCCACACGGCCACGCACGGTGCCTTCGGCGCCCTGGCCTTCGGCATCGGCACGTCGGACGTGGAACACACGCTGGCGACGCAGACCCTGTTGCTGAAGCCGTCCAAGAACATGCGCATTACGGTGGACGGCGAGCTGCCGCCTGGCGTGACCGCCAAGGACGTGGTGCTGGCCATCATCGGCAAGATCGGCACCGCCGGCGGCACCGGCCATGTCATCGAATTTGCCGGCTCCGTCATCCGTGGCCTGTCCATGGAAGGCCGCATGACCGTCTGCAACATGGCGATCGAGGCGGGGGCCCGCGCCGGCCTGATCGCCCCGGACGAGATCACGTTCGAATACCTGAAGGGTCGGGCGCACGCGCCCAAGGCCGGCACCTGGGAACAGGCCGTCAACTGGTGGAAGACCCTGCCGTCCGACGCCGACGCCGTCTACGACCGTGAGGTCGTGCTGAAGGCCGAGGATATCGCCCCCATGGTCACCTGGGGCACCAGCCCGCAGGACGTGCTGCCCATCACCGCCAGCGTGCCCGACCCGGCCGCCGAGGCGGATGAGCATCGCCGTGCCGCCATGCAGCGCTCCCTCAACTACATGGGCCTGACGGCCGGTACGCCGCTGAACGCCATCCCGGTGGACAAGGTCTTCATCGGCAGCTGCACCAACAGCCGCATCGAAGACCTGCGCGCCGCCGCCAAGGTGGTGGAAGGCCGTCATGTGAAGGACGGCATCTATGCCATGGTGGTCCCGGGCTCCGGCCTGGTGAAGGAACAGGCCGAGGCCGAGGGCCTGGACAAGGTGTTCGTGGCCGCCGGCTTCGATTGGCGTGAGCCCGGCTGCTCCATGTGCCTGGCCATGAACGATGACAAGCTGAAGCCCGGCGAGCGTTGCGCCAGCACCTCCAACCGCAATTTCGAGGGCCGCCAGGGTCCCGGCGGCCGCACCCATCTGGTCAGCCCGGAGATGGCCGCCGCCGCGGCCCTGACCGGAAAGCTGACGGACGTGCGTACGCTGAACTGAGCGGTTTCCGGTTTTCGATGGCAACGGCGCGGCCCGTCCCGGGGTCGCGCCGTTGTTATTTGGGGGCGGCTCTTCACATCGCGCGGAAGCGGCCGCATGCTGTCCATCCTGTCGAAAAGAACGGGGAGGACGGCATGGCTTCGGAAGGTTTCAGCGGCGGTTGCCAGTGTGGCGCCGTGCGGTACAGCAGCACCATGGCGGCGGAGGGCGTGCACCTCTGCCATTGCCGCATGTGCCAGCGGGCGGTGGGCAATCTCTTCGCCGCCCTGGCGGGCGTGCGGAAGGAGACGGTGACCTGGACCGGCCGGCCCAGCTTCTATGCCTCATCCTCGGTGGCGGAGAGGGGATTCTGCGCCCAGTGCGGCACGCCCCTGTCCTTCGCCTATCCCGACAGCGACTGGATGAGCTTCACCATCGGCAGCCTGGATGAGCCCGAGGCGGCGGTGCCGGAGGCGCAGTGCGGCGTGGAAAGCCGGCTGTCCTGGCTGGGCAAGCTGGACGGCCTGCCGGAGGAATACACTGACCCCACCAGCGATCGCTTGCGCGACATGGAGAGCCGGCAGGCTTCCAATGAAAAGATCCGCTTCTGAAAGAACCGCAGCTTAGCCGGTTTTCTTCCGCTCATAATCGACATACGATCGAAGGATGTTATTGATCTGGGTCTGGTACCGTGGGCCCCTGGATTTCAGGAAATCAACGATATCCCGATCAAGCCGCATCGTGACCGGCACTTTACCCGCGTTATCCATGATCTTGGCTTCGGACATCCAGCTTTGATCGGCAAAGGGGGCCGCATCCGGGTCCGTCTTGATGGCGGCCCGGATATCGGCATCGCTTAGCGCGTCAAACTCCGTCCAATCCGTCTTCGCCTTGTGCTGCATATCGAGAGAGCGCCGTGTAATACGTTCGCTGCTCATGGCTATCCGCCTTCCATGCTGAAATGATACGACGAACGTCGCCGCGATCCGTGTAAACACAACACACGACCCGTCCATCAAAGGTTCCTAAAGCGATAAATCGGCTTTCGCCATAGTCATGTCGGTTGTCTTCCCACTCTAATGTAAATCGTAAAAAGATATGAATTGCATCTTCGAATTTAATTTTATGTTTTCGATAATTTAGAACAGCCTTTTTCTCATCCCACTCGAATTCCATAATTTTCAGTCCTTGTTGGCGCCTTGGCCAGAATCTCCTCTGGGCGGCACTGGATGGCTTGGGTCATGTCACTCTCCGTTCGAATGGGGAAATGGACGATCCGGCAAGGCCGGAAGCCCTTGCCTCTATGGCTGATCTGAGCATAAGATGTGTACGTACAAAAGTAAATACGCCTGTTGGCGAACGGGTCGTCACAGCCCCTCCACGGGGTTGGTGGCGGGGGCGAAGGGGTGGCCGGCGCGGATCGCATCCAGCCGCGCCTCATATTCCCGCAACGCCCAGTCGACGCTGGGGAAGGCCAGGTCGGTCCAGGGGATGTCGTCCCAGGCGAACAGCGCCACCTCCTGGCTTTCCGGGCCGGCGGCGATTTCCGGGTTCACCAGGCGGGCCAGGTAGATCAGTTGCACCTGGCTGATGCGGGGAATGTTGTAGACGGCCAGCAGGGGGCCGATGGCCAGGCGGGCGCCGGCCTCCTCCCACGCCTCGCGGGCCGCACCATCCTGCGTCGTCTCCGCCAGTTCCATGAAGCCGGCGGGCAGGGTCCAATAGCCGATGCGGGGCGGGATGGCGCGGCGGCACAGCAGGATGCGGTCTTCCCACAGGGCGACCGACCCCACCACGATCTTGGGATTGTCATAGGCGATGTAGCCGCAGTCCGGGCATACCAGCCGCTCCCGATCCTCCCCCGGCGGTACGGTCGTCACGCGGGGCCCGAACGTGGGCGCAGGCTCGGTCATGGACGCTCTCCCGATTCCTTATCCGACCACTATAGCGGTCGGGCAACCGAAACCAAGCCGCCCCAACGGAAGAGTTCACCCAGCGCGAAGCGTAGGACGCGACGGCGTCCGCCGGAGATTTCTGGGGAGCGGAGCGGACTGGAAATCGAGGAAGCCAAGCCGGCGGATGCCGGCGCCCGGCGCCTGAGGGAAAACGCGGCTACGCCGCGTTGCTGGCTTCCGTGTGGGTCAGCAGGGCGTAGATGGCGTCGGCGGTGTCGGCGCCGCGCAGCTTTTCGCAGAACAGCGGGTTGCGCAGCATGCGCGATACCAGGGCCAGGGCCTTCAGGTGGTCGGCGCCGGCCGATTCCGGGGCCAGCAGCAGGCAGATCAGGTCCACCGGCTGCTCATCGATGGAATCAAAGTCCACTGGCCGTTCCAGGCGGGCGAACAGGGCGCTGACCTTGGGCAGGGTGGGCAGTTTGCCGTGGGGGATGGCGATGCCACGCCCCACGCCGGTGGTGCCCAGGCGTTCCCGCTCCAGCAGCACATCGAAAATGGCGCGTTCCCCCTGGCCGGTCAGGTCGGCGGCGCGCTTGGCAAGTTCCTGGAGAACCTGCTTTTTTGAGGAAACCTTGAGGTTGGCGACAATGCCGTCCGGCCTGAGAAGCTCGATCATTGGCGTCAAAAGGAACTGGGACGGCATTGCCACCACACTCATTCACCGGTCTTGTCGTATGGCTTTTATAGGACGGAAAAGTTTACCCAACTTTTCCGTCCAAACCCCAAACCCAGCTTCGGGCATCCCTGCTCCCAGGTCAATGGGGGTAGCCAACCGGCGGCACCATTAATGGGTCTTGCCGTTGGCGGCGGGCTTGCCGTCGGACGGGTCCACCCAGCCAACATTGCCGTCGGGCCGGCGGTAGATCATGTTCAACTGCCCGTGCGCCCGGTTGCGGAACAGCAGGGCCGGCAGGTCGGCCAGATCCATGCGCATCACCGCTTCGCTGACCGTCAGCATGTCGATGTTGGTCTGCATTTCGGCGATGATCATGGGGTGGTGGCCGTCGGCGTGGCCATTCACGTGGGTCCCGTTCACCTCACCCCCGGCCGCCTCATCGGCGTCGTCGTCATGGGCGTCGGCGTTGATGATGTACTTGCGGGCGGGCACGGCGGCTTCCGCCTCGCCATGCACGCGTTGGTGATGGTCGCGTAATCGGCGTTTATAGCGTCGCAGCCGCTTGGCGACGCGCTCGGCCGCCTCATCGAAGGCCGGATAGGGTTCCGTGGCCTCGGCATAGGCTTGCAGGACGATGCCACGCCCGACATGGGCCTGGATATCCGCCTTGTAGAGGTGCGCCTCGCGCGACAGCACGACGGTTGCCTCCAACGGATTGCTGAAATATTTCTCCACCAACCCAGTCAATGAGGTCTCGACATGGGTGCGCAGGGACTCGCCAACGTCTAGCTGCTTGCCTTTGACGATTATATGCATGGCCTGTCCGTCTCGCTTGGTTGGAAGCCAGGAGTGGCGGCGGCGTGTGCCTTGCCGTCGGCCTTTAATACGGCCCGCGGCCGGCCAGGGCGTTGATTTAGCCGGCCATCATGCGTCGTGCACCGAACGCATCATCAGATCCCAAGGGCCTTCTCCCGGCGACGCTGGACTGAGGAAGGGATCTTCATGGCTTCACGATACTTGGCGACCGTCCGCCGTGCAATGTCGATCCCCTCATCCCTAAGGATCTCGACCAACCGGTCATCCGACAGGATCTCATCCGCCTTTTCCGCGTCGATCAGGACTTTTATGCGGTAGCGCACCGCCTCGGCGGAGTGCGAGGCCTGGCCGTCCGCCCCGGAAATGGCTGATGTAAAAAAGTATTTCAGTTCGAACAGGCCGCGCGGCGTGGCCATGAACTTGTTGGTCGTCACGCGGCTGACGGTGCTTTCGTGCATGCCGATCGCTTCCGCTATATCCCTAAGGATAAGGGGTCGCAGGAACTGCAGGCCGTGCAGGAAAAAGGCGTCCTGCTGACGCACGATCTCCGTCGCCACCTTCAGGATGGTGTTGGCGCGCTGGTGCAGCGACTTCACCAGCCAGCTGGCCGACTGGAACTGTTCGGTCAGGTATTCCTTGTCCTGCTTGTTGCGGGCGGAACCCTGGATGCGGGCGTAGTAGCGCTGGTTGACCAGCACCCGGGGCAGGGTGTCGCTGTTCAGCTCCACCAGCCAGCCGCCGCCGGGCTGGGCCCGCATCATGATGTCCGGCACCACGGTCTGCACCGGCTCATGGTCGAAGGCCAGCGCCGGTTTGGGATTCAGCGCCTTGATCTCCGACACCATGTCGGACAGGTCCTCGGCATCGACCTGGCAGACCTTCAGCAGGGCCGGGACGTTGCGGGCGGCCAGCAGGGGCAGGTTGTCCAGCAAGGCCTGCATGCAGGGGTCCAGCCGGTCCAGCTCACGCAGCTGCAGGGCTAAACATTCCTTCAGCGAGCGGGCGAAGATGCCGACCGGGTCCAGGCGCTGCAATCGTTCCAGGACCGACAGGATCTGCTGTTCGGTGCAGCCCAGCTGGTCACCGACCAGGGCGACATCGCCGGTGAAGTAGCCGGCCTCGTCCAGGTAATCCATCAGTGCGAACGCCACCATGCGATCCAGCGGATCGACGATGTCCATGGTGATCTGTTCGGTCAGATGGTCGCGCAGCGACACGGTGCCGGACAGCGTCTGTTCGAACGAGCCATCATCGTCGTCGAAGCTGCCGCCCCGGCCGGACCAGGATCCGAAGGCTTCCCCCTCGCCACCGCCCTCACGCAACTCCGCAGCCATGTCCACGGCGCTGGAATTGGTCCAGACGTTCTCAAAGTCGGTATCCAGCGGCGCGTCGCTGGACGGGCCCAACCGGTCTGAGGAGGTGAGGTCGGCGGTGTCGCGGACGGGCATGTCGTCGGCGCGCGCGACCGGATCCTCGCGGTCCACCCCGTCCGGGGCCGGGTCGCGATTACGGTCACTATCGTCGCGTTCCAGGAGCGGGTTCTGCTCCATCTCACGATCGACGTAGTCGGCCAACTCCAGGTTAGACAGCTGCAACAGCTTGATTGCCTGTTGCAGCTGGGGAGTCATCACCAGCGCCTGGGTCTGCCGAAGATCGAGGCGTTGTTGAAGCGCCATCACCCGCCCGAATAAGAACTGTGGCCCGAAAGGGAAGTGCGCGATAAGCGCTTATATTTACAGACTGAACCGTTCCCCCAGATACACACGGCGCACGTCCTTGTGCGCCACGATCTCCGACGGTAGTCCCTCCATCAATACCATACCGTCGTGGAGAATGTATGCGCGATCAACGATGTCCAGGGTTTCGCGAACGTTGTGGTCGGTGATCAGCACACCGATGCCGCGGTCGCGCAAATGACTGACCAGTTCGCGGATGTCGTTGACGGCGATGGGGTCGATGCCGGCGAAGGGTTCGTCCAGCAGGATGAAGTTGGGGGCCGATGCCAGCGCGCGGGCGATTTCCACGCGACGGCGCTCACCACCCGACAGCGCCAGGGCGGAGGTGCGGCGCAAATGGCTGATGGAGAATTCCGCCAGCAGCTCGTCCAGCGTGGCCTCGCGCTTGTCGCGATCCTGCTCCACCACTTCCAGCACGGCGCGGATGTTGTTCTCAACCGACAGGCCGCGGAAGATCGAGGCCTCCTGCGGCAGATAGCCGATGCCCAGGCGCGCGCGGCGGTACATGGGCAGGTCGGTGACCTCCAGCCCGTCCAGCGTGATGGTGCCGTAATCGGGCATGATCAGCCCGGTCATGATGTAGAAGCTGGTGGTCTTGCCGGCGCCGTTGGGGCCCAGCAGGCCCACGACCTCGCCCCGGCGCACGCTGACGCTGACGTCGCGCAGCACGGGACGGCCCTTGTAGCTCTTGCCCAGCTTGGTCGCGGTCAGCCCGTTGTTGGGGTTGTCCGACACTAGGCGCGGACCGCCCTTGGCATCGTCCTTGGCCTTGGGTGCCGCAGGCACCTTGCCTTCGGGCGCCTTGGCGGTATCGGGGGTCTTGGCCGTGCTCATGGCTGTGCTCCGCCGCCGGGACCGGGCGTGCTGGTGGGGGGGGTGCCGGGGGCGGCGGGGGGCGGGTTGTTGGATTTCTTGGGCACCAGCACGCTGTGCACGCGCCCACCCTTCACCGTGTCGTCGGGCAGCATGCGGCTGACGCCCGTGGCGTTGTTGACCTCGGCCCGGTGGCCGTTCACCTGGTTCTGGCCCTGAGTCAGCTTCACATCGCCCGTCAGGATGGCGATGCGCGTCTTCACGTTATAGGTGCCTTCGCTGCCGCGGGCGATGTCCTTGGGCGTGACGATCAGCACGTTGCCCTTGGCGTCCATGCGCGTCATTTCCAGCTGCTTGGCGGCGTTCTGTTCCAGGATGCCCACCAGCACGTCGGCGCGGATACGGTCGCCCTTGTCGTTGATGGCGACGGCGTTGCCGCGCGCCACCATCAGCTGCTGCTGCTTCCAATATTCCAGGGTGTCCTTGGCGTAGACGGTGTCGGCGCGCGTGACCATGTGCAGGTGGTCGCCGGTCAGGACGGTCACGTCCTGGTCCACGTCATAGACGCCGTGGTCGCCGAACGCCTCCTGGCTGGGCGAGGCCATGTGCACCTGGCCGTCGGCGGCCATGCGGTACATCTCGGTCGAGCCGTCCTTGGTCTTGCGATAATACACGACCAGGGTGTCGCAATGCAGGGTGTCTTCCCCCCGGATCACGATGACATGGCCGCGCGCCACGGCGGCCAACTGGTCGTCGTGCCATTCCATCGTCTCATCCGAGGTGATGTCGATGGCGCCGGTGGGCGATGGCGTCACCGCGGGCGGGTTGAAGGGCAGCAGGCCGGGTTCCCCCGCCACCAGGGGATTGACGGCCGGGGGGCTGGGCCGGCGCCGCCTTCTTGGGCTTGGGCGCCGCCGGCTTCGCGGGGGTGGCAGCAGAAGCCGCCGCCTCTTGCGCGCGGGAGGGCAGGGCGGTCGCCACCAGGGCGGATGCGCCCAGGACCAGCGTTCCCGTCACCAAGGCCGCCGTCCTGAAACCGGCTTTCCTCAAACCAACTGTCCTGGACCGGAACTTCACGGTTGCATGCCTCCGGTCCGCGCGGTCCCGGCCGGGGCCTTGCTGGTGGATGTGGTTGGGGGTTGGACGGTGGGCGCCTTGCGCGCCGTCGCCGGCTGGGGCGTCTTTTGCGGGGGGGGCGCCTGGGGCGGCTGGGCGCCGTCCACCGGCTTGCGTTCCTTCTCCATCAGGCGCAGGCGCGCCTTGCCGGTGAAGACGATGGTGTCGCCCTTGTCGGTCATGCGGAAGCCGCCGGCGTCGATGTCGCCGAACGGGCCCTGGCCGGCCACGCGCGCGTTGCTCCAGGCGAGGTTCTTGTTGGTGTCCACTTCCGCCTTGTCGGTCGTGAACTCATAACCATGGTCGTGGAACAGCGTGACCCTTCCTTCCAGCGTCAGGTGGCCGGACTGCTTGTCGTACCGCCCGGTGTCCCCGTTCAGGGTCACCCACTGTCCACTCTTTAACGTGATCTCGGCTTCCGGCGAAACAAGATCGATCAGGTTTTCCTGATTGCTCTCCTGCATGGCGCGGTCGGCGCGCACCTCCACGGGGCGATCGGTCTTGTCCGTGCCCAGGAAATGGGCGTCCAGCATCTCCAGCTGGCCATTGCCGGGGTCGGCCTGCCGGGGCTGCGTGGTCTCCTTGATCAGGGGCCACAGCGCGATGGCGGCGATGGTCAGGCCCGCCAGGGTGGGCAGCACCACCTTGGCCTGGTTTACCCGCCGAGTGTGGCGGGCGCTGGCCCAGCCGCCGCGGGTGGTGGCCGCCGGCGGCGCGGACGCGGCCTTGTCGGGGGAAGCGGAACCGGCCGGCGTCGCCGGCTGCCGAATCCCGCCCGCGTCGCCGTTCTGGGCGCCGGGGCTTTCTGGGGTGGGGGGCAGGGTCATGGTTCCACGGGGTCTGGCCGCCAATTGTGGCGTGGGCATGTCCGGGCGGTGGTCTGGGACGGCGATCCGGCCGCCCCGACACCACCGCCGGTTTGATGCAATCTAACTGAGCCGCGATTCCACGGTCAAATCGTCATGCACCGTCCCGTTTTCCAGGGGGCACGTCCGCGACCCACCCATGCGGTCGGCATGGGCGGGCCGGGAAGGTGTCGCCCCGGGGGTAAATCAGTGGGCGAAAATGTCGGGTTCGTCCCAACCGGCCAGGTCCAGCAGGGCGCGGTGCGGCAGGAAGCGGAAGCAGGCGTCGGCCAGTTCCGTCCGGCCTTCGCGCGCCAGCACGGCGTCGAACTTGGCCTTGATCTCATGCAGGTACAGCACGTCGGAGGCGGCGTACTTCAGCTGTTCGGCCGTCAGTTCCTCAGCACCCCAGTCGGACGACTGCTGCTGTTTGGACAGTTCCACGCCCAGCACGTCGCGGCACAGATCCTTCAGGCCGTGGCGGTCGGTGTAGGTGCGTACCAGCTTGGACGCGATCTTGGTGCAGTAGACCGGCGCGGTCACCACGCCCAGGTACTTGTTCAGCACGGCGATGTCGAAGCGCGCGAAATGGAACAGCTTCAGCTGGGCCGGGTTGGTCAGCAGGCGCTTCAGGTTGGGTGCGTCATATTGGCCCTGGCGCAGTTGCACCAGATGGCAGCGGCCGTCGCCGGACGACAGCTGCACCAGGCACAGCCGGTCGCGGTGCGGGTTCAGGCCCATGGTTTCGGTATCGATGGCCACCACCGGGCCCAGGTCCAGGCCGTCGGGCAAATCGCCGTCATAAAGATCGATGGGCATCATACCGGTCCTTTTGCTGAGGCTGAAGAAAGCGGGGCCCAGAAACGCCGCGGGCCGCCGGCGTTCCATCGGAACAACGGCGGCCCTGCGACCTTAAACCCACGCTGTATTGGTGCCCAGGAGAAGACTCGAACTTCCACGACATTTCTGCCACAGGTACCTGAAACCTGCGCGTCTACCAATTCCGCCACCTGGGCAGCGCGGGCCGCCTAGATACGATTGCCGGCGGGGGCTGTCAACACCCTTCTTTTGGCTTTTTCCATTTTTCTTAAGGGCGACCACGAAGGCGGAAAGGGCGCGCGCGATCATGCGGATTGTCCGCCCGGTCGGGCGTCCCGGTTCGGCATCCGGTGCGTGCAAGAATAAAATGCGGCGGGGAGGGGCCGGTCCAAGCAGGGCCCAGAAACGCCGCGGGCCGCTGTGTTCCATCGGAACATCAGCGGCCCTGCGACCTTAAACCCGCGCTGCAATTGGTGCCCAGGAGAAGACTCGAACTTCCACGACATTTCTGCCACAGGTACCTGAAACCTGCGCGTCTACCAATTCCGCCACCTGGGCAGCGCGGGCCGCTTAAGTACGATTCCGGACTTGCCCTGTCAACGTTCTTCTTTTGGGTTCGTGCAAAATTTTTCAGGCGCCCCTCGCCACGCTCTTCTCTTCGCATGTATGCGCCCGCGGGCGCGCAGCCCAGGGGCGTCGCGGGTGGCGTTCCAAGCGCCTAGCCCTGGCCCGCCGGCTTCGTTATAAGCTTGTGGCATCAGCCGCATTCGGCTTCGGACGGGCGCCCGCATGCGCCGCTGTCCGGCATATCGCCGAATGCTATCTCCCGGTGGGTAACCCCGGGGCCGGTTTTGATCGTGGGCAGAGGGTCTAATAGGATGGGCACTAGCATTCGTATCGCCACCGTGTTCGGCGGGGCCGGCTTCATCGGCCGCCATGTCATCCGCCGCCTGGCCAGGACGGGCTGCATCATCCGCGTGCCCGCCCGCCACCCGGGCGAGGCCGCCTTCCTGAAGACCAACGGCGCCGTGGGCCAGATCGTCCCCATGGCCGTGGACATCGCCGACGATGCCTCCGTCGCCCGCGCCATCGAGGGCGCCGACCTGGTCATCAACCTGATGGGCATCCTGGCCGAGTCCGGCCGCCGCCAGCGTTTCGACCTGGTGCATGGCGAGGGCCCCGGCCGCATCGCCCGCCTGGCCAAGGGCGCCGATGTCGCCCGCCTGATCCATGTGTCGGCCTTGGGCGCCGACGCCGGCTCCCGTTCCGCCTACGCCCGCAGCAAGGCGGCGGGTGAGCAGGCGGTGCGCGCCGTGTTCCCCGAGGCGACGATCCTGCGCCCCAGCGTGATCTTCGGGCCCGAGGACAACTTCTTCAACCGCTTCGCCGGCATGGCGGCCCGCCTGCCGTTCGTGCCGCTGATCGGCGGCGGTTCCACCCGCTTCCAGCCGGTCTATGTCGGTGACGTGGCCGATGCCATCATCAATGCCGCGCTGAACACCGGTGCCGAGGGCAAGACGTTCGAGCTGGGCGGCCCGCGCGCCTACAGCTTCCGTGAACTGGTGCAACTGACCCTGGACCTGACCGGCCGCAAGACGCGCCTGGTGTCCCTGCCCTGGGGGTTGGCCAGCCTGCAGGCCACCTTCCTGGAACTGGTGCCCGGCAAGCCGCTGACCCGCGACCAGGTCACCCTGCTGAAGTCCGACAACGTGCTGTCCGGCAAGCTGCCGGGCCTGGCCGACCTGGGTGTCACGCCCACTGCGGCCGAGGTGATCCTGCCCACCTACCTGGACCGTTTCCAGGTCAACGGCCGTTTCGACACCTACCGCCAGGGCCCGTCCCTGCCGCAACTGACCCGCATCGACGCCCACGGCCAGCACCACTGAGCCAGCCCGCGTTTCCAATAAAAAGGGCGCCTCCCTCGCGGGATGGCGCCTTTTTTTATCCTCACGCCGCTATAGGCCGCGACTGCGGCCGCCGGAGCTTTCCGGGGAGCCGCAGGCGGACTGGAAAGGGAGGACGCCCGAGGGCCGGATGGCCCGCCGGCGCCTGAGGAATACTTTGCCAGCGGCGTGACCCTCACGCCGCTGTAGGCCGCGACTGCGGCCGCCGGACCTTTCCGGGGAGCCGCAGGCGGACTGGAAAGGGAGGACAGCCAAGGGCCGGATGGCCCGCCGGCGCCTGAGGAATACTTAAAGGTACACCATGCCCAGCACGACGGCGCCCAGGGCCCAGCAATAGAAGGCGAAGGGGCGCATGGCGTCGACTTCGTTGCGCTTGAACCAGCGCATCAGGGCCCAGACGGCGATCAGGGCGCAGACGCCGGCCACGGCACCGCCGATCAGGCCGCTCTGGATCACGTCCGGGTCGGCCTGGCGCAGCATCTTGGGCACCACCAGCAGGCTGGCGCCCAGGATGATGGGGGTGGCCAGCAGCATGGAGAAGCGCGCCGCCTCTTCATGTTTCAGGCCGGCCCAGAAGCCCGCCACCATGCTGGCGCCGGAGCGGGAGAAGCCGGGGATCAGGGCCAGCGACTGGGCCAGGCCGATCATCAGCGCCTGGCCGAAGCCCAGCTCCGCCAGGGTGCGGTCGCCCCGTCCCCGCAGCCGCTCGCCAAAGAACAGCAGGACGCCGTTGACGATCAGGAAAAAGGCGGCGCTGGCCGGGTCGCTGAAGACGGCGCGCAGCACCTTCTCGAACGCCAGGCCAAGCACGGCGGCGGGGATGGTGCCGACGATAAGCAAGGCCAGCACGCGGCGATCCTCGCCGCCCTTGATCACGCCGACCAGCAGGTTGACCCAATCCCGCCAGAAGAACACCAGCAGGGCCGCGGCCGTGCCCAGGTGCAGCATCACCAGATAGGGCAGGAAGTGCTCCTTAAGGAAGGCCTGGTCCAGGTCCCAGCCCAGCAGGAAGGGGGTCAACACCCCGTGCGCCACGCTGCTGATGGGGAAGAGCTCGGTGATGCCCTGGATGATCGCGAAGATCAGGGTCTGCAAAAAAGACATGGCGCCTCAACGTCTAGGGGCGGTTGGCGGTCGGATGGGGCCGCACCCAAAGGGCGGCAGCCTGCTTATAGCAGCGGGGCGCGAAGCCGGCGACAGCCGGCTGGCGCCGGCAGTGCCGTGGAGTGATAGCGTCTCTTAATTAGATATTCTTTTTATTTCAATATGATGAATGATACTAGTACACAAACGGTACCAATGAGAGTGGCGTTTGAGTCCCTCCGTCACCGCTTTTCCACACGGGAGTCCATGGGGTGGGGACATAAAGGTCAGCTATACTGACTCAATGAGAAAAAAGTACTGGAGGCATAGGCTGAATCGACTTATATGAACACGGCACACCCGCTTGCGCGTAAGGGCGTGACCCTGGGTCCGGTTCCCAACGGCGGACCTGAGGCGTCATGATCCGGCATCGCCGCCCGTTCCATCGGGCCGGCGCCGGGCGGGAGGGGACTGCCCCGGGCATCCGGCCGCCGCATCGGCCGGGTGCATACGGGGGGGGGGCGCCCCGAAAACGTGCCCCCTGAGAGGTGCCCGGGGGATTGTTCAGGAATGGGATTGCCGGCCCCGGGTTGTCACACCCCGGCCGGATAGACACGAGGATCAAGGCCATGGCGCAGAAGCAGCAGATGCTCCAGTTCGTCCACACGGACCAACAGATGCCCGACAAACGGGAACCCGCACTGCGCCGGCAGGACTTCGATGAGATTTATGCGCGTTTCGCCGATGACCAGGCGACCACCCAGGCTTCGCGCTGCTCCCAATGCGGGGTGCCTTTCTGCCAGGTGCACTGCCCCGTCTCCAACAACATCCCCGACTGGCTGAAGCTGACGGCCGAAGGCCGCCTGGAAGAGGCCTACGAGGTGTCGCAGGCCACCAACAACTTCCCGGAAATCTGCGGCCGCATCTGCCCGCAGGACCGCCTGTGCGAAGGCAACTGCACCATCGAGCAGTCGACCCACGGCACGGTCACCATCGGGGCGGTGGAGAAGTACATCACCGATACCGCCTGGGAACGCGGCTGGGTGAAGCCCGCCGTGCCGGTGCGGGAACGGACGCAAAGCGTGGGCATCATCGGCGCCGGCCCGGCCGGGCCTGGCCGCCGCCGACCAGCTGCGCCGCCGCGGCTACCAGGTGCATGTCTACGACCGCTATGACCGCGTCGGCGGCCTGCTGATCTACGGTATCCCCGGCTTCAAGCTGGAAAAGGAAGTGGTGGAGCGCCGGGCCAAGCTGCTGGCCGATGCCGGCGTCGTCTTCCACTTAGGCTTCGAGGTTGGCCGCCACGCCACCCTGACCTCGCTGCGCGCCCGGCACGACGCCATCCTGATCGCCACCGGCGTCTATAAGGCGCGTGAGCTTGAGGCGCCGGGCAGTGGTGCTGACGGCATCGTCCCCGCCCTGGACTACCTGACCGCCAGCAACCGCACCGGCCTGGGCGACACCGTGGTCGACTATCAGACCGGCCGCCTGAACGCCAAGGACAAGAACGTCGTCGTCATCGGCGGCGGCGACACCGCCATGGATTGCGTGCGCACCGCCATCCGCCAGGGGGCGAAGTCGGTGAAGTGCCTGTACCGCCGCAACCGCGCCAACATGCCGGGCAGCCAGCGCGAGGTGGCGCATGCCGAGGAAGAGGGCGTGGAGTTCGTGTGGCAGGCCGCCCCCGACGCCTTCCTGGGCGACCGGCAGGTGACGGGCGTGCGCGCCCACCGCATGCACATGGGCGTGGCCGACGCCTCCGGCCGCCAGACGCCGCAGGCCATCGAGGGGTCCGCCTTCACCCTGGAGGCCGAACTGGTGATCAAAGCCCTGGGTTTCGATCCGGAGGACCTGCCCACCCTGTTCGGGGAACCGGGCCTGAAGGTCAGCCGCTGGGGCACCGTGATGGCCGACCCGCGCAGCCTGATGACCAACCTGGAGGGCGTGTTTGCCGCCGGCGACATCGTGCGCGGCGCGTCCCTGGTGGTCTGGGGCATCCGCGACGGCCGCGACGCCGCCGTCGGCATCCATAACTACATCACCGCCCGCGCCGCCGCCGGCGCCATGGCCGCAGAGTAAGGGGGAGTTCCAGAGATGACCGAGATGATTGAGAACAGCCCCCAGATGGAATCCGGCGCCCAGTTCGTCGAGCGCTACCGCGAAAGCGCCCGCCGGCTGGAGGACGCGCACGTCTGGTCGCCGGAGATGGAACACGACGCCTGCGGCGTCGGCATCGTCGCGTCGCTGGACGGCAAGCCCCGCCGCGCCGTGGTGGAAAAGGCGGTGGAGGCCCTGCGCGCCCTGTGGCACCGCGGCGCCGTCGATGCCGACGGCAAGACCGGCGACGGTGCGGGCATCCATGTCCAGATTCCGCAGAGCTTCTTTCGCGAGCACGTGGCCCGCAGCGGCCATCTGCCGCCCGAGGGCCTGATCTCCGTCGGCCAGGTCTTCCTGCCGCGCACCGACATGGAGGCGCAGGAACGCTGCCGCTGCATCGTCGAGACCGAGATCCTGAAGTTCGGCTACACCATCTATGGCTGGCGCCAGGTCCCCATCAACATCGAGATCATCGGCGAGAAGGCCAACGCCACCCGCCCCGAGATCGAGCAGATCATGGTGGGCAACCCGCGCAGCATCCCGGAAGACCAGCTGGAACGGGACCTGTACGTCATCCGCCGCCGCATCGAAAAGGCGGTGAAGGCGGAGTCGATCAGCGACTTCTACATCTGCACGCTGTCCTGCCGGTCCATCATCTACAAAGGCATGTTCCTGGCCGAACAGCTGACATCCTTCTACCCGGACCTGCTGGACGAGCGTTTCGAGTCCAACTTCGCCATCTACCACCAGCGCTATTCCACCAATACCTTCCCCACCTGGTGGCTGGCCCAGCCCTTCCGCATGCTGGCGCACAACGGCGAGGTCAACACGCTGCGCGGCAACGTGAACTGGATGAAGGCGCACGAGACGCGCATGGAACACGAAATCTTCGGTCAGCTGATCGAGGACGTGAAGCCCATCATCCCGGCCGGCGGTTCCGACAGCGCCTGCCTGGACGCGGTGTTCGAGGTGCTGGTGCGCGCCGGCCGTTCCGCGCCCATGGTCAAGACCATGCTGGTGCCGGAGGCTTGGTCCGATCGTGAGACCATGCCCCAGAACCACCGTGACCTGTACAGCTACGCCAACGCGGTGATGGAGCCGTGGGACGGCCCGGCCGCCTTGGCCATGTACGACGGCCGCTGGATCGTGGGCGGCATGGACCGCAACGGCCTGCGTCCCATGCGTTATGTCGTCACCGGCGACGGCCTGCTGATCGCCGGCTCCGAAAGCGGCATGGTCAAGGTCGAGGAATACGCCGTGCGGGAGAAGGGCCGCCTGGGGCCCGGGCAGATGATCGCCCTGGACCTGCAGGAAGGCCGCCTCTACCGCGACCGGGAGATCAAGGACAACCTGGCCGCCGGCAAGCCCTACGGCAGCTGGGTGCGCCACATCACCGTGCTGGACGATCTGGTGAAGGGGGCGCCCGCCGCCACCGCCGAACTCAGCCGTGACCAGTTGCGCCGCCGCCAGGTGGCCTACGGCGTCACCATGGAGGATGTGGAAACCATCCTGCATCCCATGGTGGAGGACGCGAAGGAGGCCATCGGCTCCATGGGTGACGACAGCCCCATGGCCGTGCTGTCGGACCGCTACCGCGGCCTGCACCACTATTTCCGCCAGAACTTCAGCCAGGTGACCAACCCGCCCATCGACAGCCTGCGCGAGCATCGGGTGATGAGCCTGCGCACGCGCCTGGGCAACCTGGGCAACATCCTGGACGAGGACGACAGCCAGACCCGCCTGCTTCAGCTGGAAACGCCGGTCCTGACGACGGCGGAATTCAGCGCCATGCGCCGCTACATGGGCGACACGGCGGCGGAGATCGACTGCACCTTCGACCCGGCGGCCGGTGAGTTCGCCATGACCGACGCGCTGCGCCGCGTGCGGCAGGAGGCGGAGGACGCGGTGCGCGGCGGCGCCACCCACGTCATCCTGACGGATGAGGGCATGGGCCCCGACCGGGCGCCCCTGCCCATGATCCTGGTGACGGGCGCCGTCCACACCCACCTGATCCGCCAGCAACTGCGCACCTTCACCTCGCTGAACGTGCGGTCGGGCGAATGCATCGACGTGCATTACTGCGCCGTGCTGATCGGCGTGGGCGCCACCACGGTCAACGCTTACCTGGCGCAGGAGGCTATCGCCGACCGCCAGCGGCGCGGCCTGTTCGGCGACCTGGCCCTGGACAAGTGCCTGGAGCGGTACAAGAAGGCCGTGAACGACGGCCTGCTGAAGATCATGTCCAAGATGGGCATCTCCATCATCTCCAGCTACCGCGGCGGCCTGAATTTCGAGGCGGTGGGCCTGTCCCGCTCGCTGGTGGCCGAGCATTTCCCCGGCATGATCAGCCGCATCTCCGGCCTGGGTCTGGTCGGCATCCAGAAGGACGTGCTGGACCAGCACGCCCTGGCCTGGAACGAGGACGTGGTGGCCCTGCCCATCGGCGGCTTCTACAAGTTCCGCAAGGGCGGTGATCGCCACGCCTGGGAGGGCGGGCTGATCCACCTGCTGCAGCAGGCGGTGTCCAACGACAGCTATTCCACCTTCAAGCGCTACTCCGACGGCATCCACAAGCGGCCGCCCATGCAGCTGCGCGACCTGCTGGACTTCCGCCCCTCCAAGGGCAAGGTGCCGGTGGATGAGGTGGAAAGCATCACCGCCATCCGCAAGCGCTTCATCACCCCGGCCATGTCGCTGGGCGCCTTGAGCCCCGAGGCGCACGGCACGCTGAACGTCGCCATGAACCGCATCGGCGCCAAGTCCGACTCGGGCGAGGGTGGCGAGGATCCGGCGCGTTTCAAGCCGGACGCCAACGGCGACAACTGGAACTCCGCCATCAAGCAGGTGGCCTCGGGCCGCTTCGGCGTCACCGCCGAGTACCTGAACCAGTGCCGTGAGATCGAGATCAAGGTGGCCCAGGGCGCCAAGCCCGGCGAGGGCGGGCAGTTGCCCGGCTTCAAGGTGACGGAACTGATCGCCCGCCTGCGTCACAGCACGCCCGGCGTCATGCTGATCAGCCCGCCGCCGCACCATGACATCTACTCGATCGAAGATCTGGCGCAGCTGATCTATGACCTGAAGCAGATCAACCCCGATGCCAAGGTGTGCGTGAAGCTGGTCAGCCGGTCCGGCATCGGCACCATCGCCGCCGGCGTGGCCAAGGCCGGCGCCGACGTCATCCTGGTGTCGGGCAATGTCGGCGGCACCGGCGCCTCGCCCGTCACCAGCGTGAAGTTCGCGGGGCTCCCGTGGGAAATGGGCCTCAGCGAGGTGCAGCAGGTCCTGACCCTGAACCGCCTGCGCCACCGCGTGACCCTGCGCACCGACGGCGGCCTGAAGACCGGCCGCGACATCGTCATGGCGGCGATGCTGGGGGCGGAGGAGTTCGGCGTGGGCACCGCCAGCCTGATCGCCATGGGCTGCATCATGGTCCGCCAGTGCCACAGCAACACCTGTCCGGTGGGCGTGTGCGTGCAGGATGAGGCGCTGCGGCAGAAGTTCGTGGGCACGCCGGAAAAGGTCGTCAACCTGTTCAGCTTCATGGCGGAAGAGGTGCGCGAGATCCTGGCCGGCCTGGGCTTCCGGTCCTTGCAGGAAGTCATCGGCCGCACCGACCTGCTGCATCAGGTCAGCCGCGGCGCCGTGCACCTGGATGATCTGGACTTGAACCCGCTGCTGGCCCAGGCGGACCCGGCGGGCGACAGTGCCCGCTACTGCACCCAGGCCGGCCGCAATGAGGTGCCGGACACCCTGGACGCCCAGATGATCCGCGACGCCCGTTCCCTGTTCGAGGATGGGGAGAAGATGCAGTTGGCCTACAACGTGCAGAACACGCACCGCGCCATCGGCACCCGCATGTCGGCGATGATCACCCGCAAGTTCGGGATGAGCGGCCTGCAGCCCGGCCATTGCACCGTGCGCCTGCGCGGTTCCGCCGGCCAGTCGCTGGGCGCCTTCGCCGTCCAGGGCCTGACCCTGGAGGTGTTCGGCGATGCCAACGACTATGTCGGCAAGGGCCTGTCGGGCGGCACCATCATCGTCCGGCCGTTGACGGCCACGCCGCTGAAGTCGAACGAGAACACCATCATCGGCAACACGGTGCTGTACGGTGCCACGGCCGGCAAGCTGTTCGCCGCCGGCCAGGCGGGTGAGCGTTTCGCCGTCCGCAACTCCGGCGCCACCGTGGTGGTGGAGGGCTGCGGCTCCAACGGCTGTGAGTACATGACCGGCGGCATGGTGGTCGTCCTGGGTGGCGTGGGCGACAACTTCGGCGCCGGCATGACCGGCGGCATGGCCTTCGTCTACGACCAGGGGGGCAGCCTGCCGCTGCACCTGAACCCGGAAAGCGTCATCTACCAGCGCATCCAGGTGCAGCATTACGAGGACATGCTGGTCGGCCTGATCGAGGAACACGTGGCGCGCACGCAGAGCCGCTGGGCCATGACCCTGCTGAACGATTGGCCGCTGGTGCGCGGTCACTTCTGGCAGGTGGTCCCGAAGGAGATGCTGCACCGCCTGGCGGTTCCCGTGATTCCGCCGCAGGCGCTCAGCGCGGAGTAACGTCCTTTCCCAATCGGGCGTCGCCGGATGGCGGCGCCCGGGTGAAGGGAGCCCCACAAAGAGGGACGAAGAAGAGGGGACAAGGGCCGGGTCCGTCAGGATCGCGAGCCCCCGCCCCCCGCAAACGGGACCGCCGCCGGATCGCTCCGGCGGCGGTTTTTTATTGGGCCGGCGGTTCGCCGGTCTGGGGGCGGTTAAGCGCCGGGCCGGTGGTCTGGAAAATGGCGCCGCCCTGGTGGGTGAAGTACATCAGGTTCTGGCTGCGGGCGACCAGCACATGGTGGGCCCGCAGGAAATCGGCACCCAGCAACATCTCGATCCGGTTGTCCGGATGGTCGGACAGGCGGGTGCCGGTGTTGAGGTGTTCCGTCGGCGTGTACATGCGGCCGACGCGCAGCTTGGCGTGCTGCACCGTCTCATCCCCCACCGCCACGCTGTCGAACACCGCCAGCCATTCCTGGAAGGACCGGCCGGCCACGCCCACGGCCTTGTCCGCCTCCGTCACGCCGGGGCTGTCCGGGGTGATGCCGGCCCGCGCCGCGGCCTTCAGCGACAGCAGCGAGTGTGAGGCGCCGCTGTCCACGATGGCGTGCACCCGTTGGCCGTTCACCGCCACGTGGATGTTGATGTAGGCATTGCCGGCGGTGGCGGGCTCTACCTCCGCCAGCAGGGCGTCCTTGCTCCATTGCGCCAGATAGGTCTTCTCGCAGCCTTGGGCGCGGTAGAGAGTCAGCGCGCCATGGGCCAGGTCGATGTCCAGGTCATAGGGACCCAGCACGTCCTCGCCCAACAGGCCCACCACGGGAATGCCGTCCTTGCCGGCACCGCCCATATCGGCGGCCCCAACGGCGACGTGCCATTCCTGGATGGTCTGGTCGCCCAGGGTGAACTTGGCGATATTGGCGCCCCGCATGCCGGTGACACCGTCCACACCCACCAGGCGCGCGGTGTTGATGCTGACCATGTCCACCGACGGCAAGGCCAGCTTCGACGCCTGGTCAACGAACAGGGTGGTGGCGAAGGCGCCGGTATCCAGCAGGAAATAGACCGGGGTGTCGTTGACCTCCGCCCGGACCAGCGGTTGGAAGCCGTCCATAACCACCGGCAGGGTGTTGATCTTGGCGACCTTGCACGCCTCTGCGGCGTTGGCGGTTGTCGCCACCATGGTGCTGCTCACTGTCAAGGCCGCCATTGCCGGCATGGCCGAGGCGATCGCCATCGCCCACACCATCGTTCTCGTTGTCACGCTTCAGGCCCCGCTTGTTACAGAACGCGACCGCCCGCGCGCGATACGCGCGTTTCAGGTGGTCGCTTCCTCTTCAACGGTGCCGATAGGCTTGCCCAGGCGCTTTGTTGTCGGGCTCCAGGCCTAAGCCCCGCCCCCCTGGCCGCAATCGCAGGTGCGCATCGGCTTTTGCAGGGAGAAGGCGGGGCCGCCTTCGTAGGTGAAGTAGACCTTGCGTTGGCTGAAGGCGACGTAGACGTGGTGGGCGCGCAGGAAGTCCGCGCCCAGCAACAGGTTCACGTCCCCAAGCGGCGCCTTCAACTGGCTTCCCGACCAGCCGCCGCTGAAGTCGCCGTAGATGTCCGAGATGCGCAGCTTGGCGTTGCGGATGGCCTCGTCACCGAGGGTCAGCGTGTCGAAGACGCCGACATGGCTTTCGACGGGCCCGTGGTCATACGTGGTGCCGGTGGGGGCCTGGCCATAATGGACGCCCGACGCGCGGGCCACCGCCGCGTCCAGCACCGAGACGGCGGCGCCGCTGTCCAGTTGTGCCGCGACCGGCCGGCCGTTGATCGCGATCTGCAGGCGGATGGCGTCGCGCCAGTTGGCGTGGCTGTCGTCCAGGGCGATGGCGCTGTAGGTCTTGGTCCAATAGGCCAGTTCCACCGCGTCGCAGCCTTCGGGCCGGTACAGGCTCAGCGCCTTGTGGGACAGGTCGAATTCGATGTCGTAGCCTTGCAGGAAATCCATGCCCAGGACGCCGACGATGTCAGGGTTGGCGGGAACGAAGTCATGCTGGCCGCTGACGTAGACGGCCACCCCCTGGCGGTGCCAGGTGCCCAGGTCCAGGCTGGCCAATGTCGCCTGCTTAATTCGGTCGCCGCCGTCCAGGCCGTACATCAGGGTATTCGCGTCCCGGGCGCCCAGGCCCAGACGGGCGGCGGCCGGCCGGCTGACCAGGCTGGCGAAGGCGCCGGTATCCACCAGGAAACGGACGGGCTTGCCATTGATGGTGGCGCTGGTCACCAGGCGGCCGCCTTCCAGGCTCAATGGCATGGTCCCGGACTTGGCGAACACGCAGTCCGCCTGTGCGCCGCTGGCGCCGATGAGGGCCATGACGCCGGCGGCCGCCGTGGCCGTGAACCATCGTTTCACCAGGGACAACATCGACATCGTCTTCTCCATGCGCGGGCGCGCGGGGCAGGGGGTCATTGCTTGGGCTGCGGCGGCGGGTCGGCCATGGGCGGCTTGGCGTGAGGGCTGCCGCTGGCCGCGGTGGTGCCGTCGGGCCCCTGCACCAATGCAGGGCCGATGACCTGGAACACCGGTCCGCCGGCATAGGTGAAATATATCTTGCGCTGGCTGGACGCGATGTAGACGCGGTGGGACCGCAGGAAGTCGGCCCCCAGGTACAGGTCGGTGTCGCGGTAGGACGTCTGCAGCCGGCTGCCGACATAGGCCTCGCCCACCGCGCCATACAGATCGGTCAGGCGCAGCTTGGCATGGCGGATGTTCTCATCGCCGATGGCGAAGGTGTCGAAGACGCCGATGTGGGCGGGCACCAGATAGCCGTTGGCCCCGCGGATGGAACCGGCTTTTTCCGCATCGCCGTTGTTGACGTCCACGCCCAGGCGCCGGGCCACGCCCTCGTCCATCAGGGTGATGCTGGCGCCGCTGTCCAGTTCCGCATGCACGGGCTGGCCATTGACCGAGACGACCAGACGGATGTGGGAGCGGGAGCCCTGCATCTCCTCCATTTCCACCACGTTGTAGCTGTCGGACCAGTAGGCCAAGACCTTGCCGTCGCATCCCTCGGGCTTGTACAGGCTCAGCAGGTTGTCGTGGACATTGAATTCCATGTCATAGCGTTCCAGCAGGTCCATGCCGAGCATGCCCACCATGTCGCCGTCATTATCATTGCCATAGCCGCCGACATAGACCCGCACATCCTTGCCGTGCCAGGTGCCCAGTTCCAGCGTGTCCATGGTGGTCTGCAGCAGCCGGCTGGTGCCGTCCACGCCGATCATCTCCCCGCCGCCGTCCACCGCGCGCAGGCCCAGCCGGCCCAGCGCCGGTCGGTTGATAATGGACATCCAGGCGCCGGTATCGACCAGCATGTGCGCGGGCTTCCCGTTGATGACCACCTCAGCCAGCAGGCGGTTGCCGTCCTGCACCAGGGGAATGGTGGCGACCTTGGCCAGCTTGCAGCCGGTGGCGGCCTGGGTGGGGGCGGACGCGGTTGAATAGACGGCGGCCAGGGCCACGCCCGCGACCGCCATTCGGATTTTCGCCAGACGCGCTTTTATCGGATATGGCCGTGCCCGCTGAGGATTCATGGCGCCCTTTCCCCCTGTCTGCGGTCCCCAATGAAATCTTATTGCAGTTTTGCGGACTCCGCATCGGGTGTCTTGGGGGGGGGGATCCCGTCAAGGGGGGCTTGCGATCACCGCTTGTGACGTGCCCGAGCCCCGAAGCTGGAACAGGGGGCCGCCCCCATAGGTGAAGTAGATTTTGCGCTGGCTGAAGGCGACCAGGACCCGGTGGGCCTTCAGGAAGTCCACACCCAAGTTCAGCCGAACGCCGTCGTTGTAGGTGGTTTTCAGCCGGCTGCCCACATACGCTTCGCCGCCCTTGAACAGGTCAACCACCCGTATCTTGGGGTGTTTGACGTTTTCATCACCGATGGCGATCGTGTCCAGCACGGCAAAATGATGGAACGTGGCGCCATCGGAAGGTGGATTGTCCAGGGCTTGGACCGCCAGGCCCAGATTTTGGGTCAAGCCTTCATCCAAGAGAGAGATGGCGTTGGATGTGTTGATCTGCGCGTGCACGACCTGGCCGTTCACCATGACCGGCAGGCGGATGCGGGCGCGCGGCGCCGGATCGTCATCCATTTCGGCCAGACTGTAGGTGTCGGACCAATAAGCCAGTTCGCTCTTCTCGCAGCCCAGCGGCTGGTACAGCGTCAGCAGATTGTGCGCCAGGTCGAATTCCATGTCGTACTGGCCCAGCACGTTCATGCCCAAGACGCCGACGACATCATCACCGCCCCCAATTTCACCGATGGGACCGATCCACAATTCGACGTTCGTGGCTTTCCAACTGCCGATTTCCAAGCTGTCGAAGGTGGTCTTGCGTATCTCAACCGAGCCATTCCGCGGCGCGGCATATTTGAGATCCGTTCCGTCCATCAGCCGCTCCAGGGCGTGGCTGCTGACGACGGTCGCATTGCTGGACGTGCCGATGACGAAACGGGCCGCCTTGCCGTTGATCTTGGCCTGGACCAGCAACGCGTTGCCGACGATCTCCAACGGCATGACGCCGGCTTTCAGCAACTGGCAACCCTGTTTGGCGGTGGGGGCCTCCTCCGCCCGGGAGGGCAGCCCCAGAACCATTGATGACAGACAAACCGCAAGCCCCATCACCCGGGCCAACGGCCCGTTCCCGATACGCATCGCTAAATCCCCGCATCACCCGTTTATCGGGCTTTGGGCGGCATGATACGCGCGTGAATTGCGGGCGTGCACATATTTTCTGCGCGCCAATCGCCGATTTATATTAGGAAAAATGCAATTAATGGCGCGGTGGCGCGGCCGAGGCCCGGGTTGGGATCGCTTGGGGCCGTCGGGGAATTCATGATCCACCATCCTTGTCCGGTGGCGGGCCGGCCGGTATCGCGTCCCCCGCCGGCTCCGCGCCCGTGGCGGCCGGTGCCTCGGGCCGTGGGGTGTCCGTCTGGAAGACGGGGCCGCCAATGTAGCTGAGATAGAGCTTGCCCTGGCTGTGTGCGATCAGCACGTGGTGGGCGCGCAGGAAATCGGCGCCCAGCAGCATCTCCGTATCGATCACCTGGCTGGCGAGGCGCGACCCGCTCCACGTTATGGTGTCGTGCTTGAAGATGTCGCCGAAGCGCATCTTGGGATGGCGGATGGTTTCATCGCCGATGGTGAAACTGTCGAACCGGCCGATCCATACCGCTTCCCGGGCCGCGCCGATGCCTGTGGTGTGGCCGGCTGCCGTCACGCCCGCGCTTTCCGGCGTGACGCCCAGGCGGCCCGCGTCGTCCTTGGTCAGGATGGAATAATAGGCGCCGGAATCCAGTTCGGCCAGGATCGGCTCGCCGTTGATCAGGACCTTGGGGCGGATGTGGGGGTTGTTGATACCGACCGTGGGAAAATCCGCGACCGTGTAGGCCCCGGTCCAGGGCAGCAGATCCACGCCGTCGCAGTCGTGGGCCTGGTAGAAAAACATCTGCCCATGCGACAGGTCCATCTCCACGTCGAAATGGCGCAGGAAATCCTCGCCCAGAAGGCCGGCGACCTTGACGGGGGTGCCATCGTTGCCGGGGGCGCCGACCACGTTCAGGCGCAGATCATGAAGGGTCGCCTGATCCAGGGTCAGCGTTTCCAGCGTGGTCGACATGATCTTGCTTTCACCACCGACACCGTAGGCGGTGGCACCCTGGACGATGCCCAACGGTAAACCCAGCTTCTCCGCCGCGCTGCGGAACAGCATGCTGGCGAAGGCGCCGGAATCGATCAGGAACTGCACCGGCTGGCCGTTGATGCTGCCGTCCACCAGGGGGCGGTTGCCCTCCATCTTGACCGGCAGGCTGGCCACCTTGACGAACTGGCATTTTGTTTCCGCCGCGGCGGGCGCCGCCAGCAGTATCAGCGCGCACGTGCCCAGCGCGCTGGCCAGGCGTCCAATTCCAGAATCCATCACCATCTTCACCCCCAGGGGCCTGTCACAACTCTCACGGCGAGTTCATACTATTGCAACCAGTGTGGTGGGGAAGTCTGTTCACCACACGCGTATTGGTGTTCGTTCAGGGGCCGGGCCCTGTCCGGTGATTGGCCTTATTTACGGGATACGCCCGTTTCCGACACCGCATCGATCTCGCGGCCGCTGGTCAACTCCGGCCCGACGGTCTGGAAGATGGGGCCGCCTTCGTAGGTGAAGTAGATTTTGCGCTGGCTGAAAGCGACGTACAGGCGGTGGGATTTCAGGAAATCCACACCCAGGGACAGCGGGACATGGTCGCGACCGTACGAGACCTTCTGCAACTGACCCGCCCAGACCGATGACTGCTTGTACAGGTCGGAAACGCGAAGCTTGGCGTGGCGGACCGCCTCGTCGCCGATCGCCAACGTGTCCAGCATAGCGACCGGGCCGTGCGTGGCCTTGGCCTGGTCGTCGGCCAAGCTTTCGGCGGCGGGTTGCACCACCTCTGCCCCCAATTGCCGGGCCAGCCCCTGGTCCAGGTGGCTGATCGACACGCCGCTGGCCAATTGCGCCCGCACTTGCTGGCCGTTCAGGGTGGCCAGCAGGCGGATATGGGCGCGCGGCGCGTTGTCGGCGTCCATTTCCGCCAGGCTGTAGTTGTTGGACCAATAGGCCAGTTCCGCCGTCTCGCACCCCTGCGGCTGGTACAGCACGATCTGTTTGTGCCCGACGTCGAACTCCACGTCGAACTTGCCCAGGATATCCATGCCCAGTAGGCCGACCACGTCGTATTGGTCGGACAGGGTGCCATACAGGCCTGAGAGGATGCGCACGTCCTTGGCGGACCAGTCCCCCAGGTCCAGGGTGTCCAGGGTCATCCAGTCCAGGCTGAAATATTCGGGCGGCAATACCTTGGTCCGGGAGGGCTGGCCCAGTTGGGCCAGTGCCTGCACGCTGATGACTGAGACGTTGCTGCCAGTGACAACGCGGAAATAGGCCGGCTTGCCGTTGACCTGCGCCTTCACCAGCAGGGAATTGCCGTCCAATTCCAGGGGAAGCGTGCCGACTTTGAGCAGCTTGCAGCCGCCGGTCGCCGCAGGGGCGTCGGCAAGGGCGGGAAATGAGAGGCCAAGGCCGACGATAGACAGCAGTGCTGCGGCAACAAGACGCCGACTCCGATAGGCAAAAGCGATCACGGAACTCATCCCCCTCTAACGTCCCCGCCAGGAGGGATAGCCATAAAGAGGTAAGTCTCGCAACGGCCTATTTGCAGAAATTGTTCGCTGAATTGCCTGTAATAGGAGATTCGCACTTAAGCGCTGCGCACCCGCGCCACGGCGCGCTGCCAGCCGTCGTACAGGCGCTCCCGCGCGGCCGGGTCGGCGGCCGCTTCGAACCGCCGCTCCTCCCGCCACAGGCCGGAGATGGCGTCCAGCGAGGGGAACAGGCCGACGGCCAGTCCGGCCAGGAACGCGGCCCCCAAGGCGGTGGTCTCGGTCACCAGGGGGCGCTCCACCGTCAGGTCCAGCTGGTCGGCCAGGAACTGCATCAGCCAATCGTTGGCGACCATGCCGCCGTCGACGCGCAGGGCCGTCAGCTCACAGCCGCTGTCGGCGGCCATGGCGGTCATCAGATCGCGGGTCTGGTAGCAGACCGACTCCAGCGCCGCGCGCACGATGTGGCTGACGCCGCTGTCGCGGGTCAGGCCCAGGATGGCGCCCCGGGCGTCGGGGTCCCAATAGGGGGCGCCCAGGCCGGTGAAGGCCGGCACCAGATAGACGCCGCCGGTGTCGGCCAGCGCCTGGGCGTGGGCCTGGCTGCTGGCGGCGTCGGG
Source organism: Azospirillaceae bacterium (assembly GCA_028283825.1). Lineage (NCBI taxonomy): Bacteria > Pseudomonadati > Pseudomonadota > Alphaproteobacteria > Rhodospirillales > Azospirillaceae > Azospirillaceae bacterium. Next base: position 2,258,986 of record JAPWJW010000003.1, read on the forward strand.
GATCAGGCCCAGGCCGTCGCGCAGCCACTGCACGGCCGCACCCGCCACGAAGATCGACCCTTCCAGCGCGAAGCTGGCGCGGCCGTCCAGGCGATAGGCCAGGGTGGTCAGCAGGCGGTGGGTGGAAGGGCGCGGCCGGTCGCCGATGTTCATCAGGGCGAAGCAGCCGGTGCCATAGGTGCTCTTGATCATGCCGGGCGCCAGGCAGGCCTGGCCGATGGCGGCCGCCTGCTGGTCGCCCGCCATGCCGGCGATGGGGATGGGCCGGCCCAGCAGCGATGCCTCCGCCACGCCGAAGATTCCGGCATTGTCGCGCACCTGGGGCAGGATGGCCGCCGGGATGCCGAACAGGCGCAGCAGCTCCGGGTTCCAATCCTGGGTGTGCAGGTCGTACAGCAGGGTGCGGGCGGCGTTGGTGGCGTCGGTGGCGTGCACCGCCCCGCCGGTCAGCCGCCACAGCAGGAAACAGTCGATGGTGCCGAAGCACAGCTGTCCGGCCTCGGCCTTCGTCCGCGCGCCCGGCACCGTGTCCAGGATCCAGGCCAGCTTGGTGGCGGAGAAATAGGGGTCCAGCAGCAGGCCGGTGCGGGCCCGCACCAGGTTCTCCGCCCCCTCGCGCCGCAGGGTCTGGCACAGGCCGGACGTGCGCCGGTCCTGCCAGACGATGGCGGGGTGCAGGGCCTCACCCGTCGCCCTGTCCCACACCAAGGTGGTCTCACGCTGGTTGGTGATGCCGATGGCGGCCACGCGGGTCACGTCCACGCGCGCCTTTTCCACCGCCCCTCGGCAGACGGCCACGGTGTCGCGCCAGATGTCCTCCGGGTCATGCTCCACCTGGCCGTCGCCGGGGTAGTGCTGGGGCAGTTCGCGTTGCGCCGTGGCCAGGGGGCGGCCCTGCGCGTCAAACAGGATGGCGCGGGTCGAGGTGGTGCCCTGGTCGATGGCCAGAATCAGGTCGGCGGTCATGAACGGCCCCTCCCGCAAGGGTCTTGTTATGCCAAGGTTTCGCCGGCGACGGTGCGTCGCACGGGCTACCCCTGTCAACCGCACCCTGTCGGCCGTGCCGGTAAAAAAGCTATCCAGAAGGGGGGAAAAAACGCCTGAGAAACGGGGTTGACGCGGAACTGTAACAGGTGCACGCTTTGTCTTACCGAAGCACTCAGGAGGGTTCAGAACCCAGATAAACCCACCACCTCAGGTAAATCTTCGAATGCAATCAGTATTCGATGTGTTGCCCGTAACCAGGAGGGTGTGTCAAATCATGACTCCACCGACGCATATTGTCTGAGCTGTGTGACAGCTCCTGCACTTATAGCGATTGTGAGCGCCGACTTTAATCGGTGTATCGCTCGATGGACTATCTGAGCTTCGCTGAAGCCGAACAGAACCCCCGTAGCCCTGACCGGCGCGGGGGTTCGCTTTTTGGGGATTGGCTCAAGGCCGGATGACATCTTCCCGGCCCAGTTCCGCCAGCACGAAATCGGCCCGGGCCGCCACCGGTACCTTGGGCAGGATGGCCACGGTGTAGCCCAACGCGGGCAGGGCGCGTTCCAGCCGTTCATATTCGGCCACCGCCGCGTCCAGTCCATGCCGGCGCTCCGCATCCGGGGTATGGATCTCCGGCCAGGGCGGTGCCAGGAACACCGTGCGGTGATAGGGGTGTGCCCGCGCCAGCGGCGCCAACACCACCTGTCCCGTCAGGCTTTCCAGGGCGGCGGCCGCGTCGATCAATCCGCGGTCGAAAAACACCCATCCGGCCGGTGCCGTCGCGGCGGCGGCCCTGTCCGCCAGGGCCATGTCGATGGCGCGCCGGGCGAAGGCCGCCGGGTCCACCCAGGGCAGGGCCCGTTCGCCGCCGGCCAGTTCCTGGCGCACGATGCGGCGGCCGGGTTCTTCCACCACCGCATGACCCCGGGCCTGGAGTTCCGCCAGGAGGGTGGACTTGCCACCGCCGGAACAGCCCGTGATCAGAACGAAACGGTTGCCGTCCATAAGAGTGTCCTCATGCATATGGGGGTGCGTTGGATGGCCGGACCCCTTATATAGGTGGGTAAGGGATCGGCCGGTTTGCGGCCGGCCAGATGAGGGTTTCGAGGGGCCGGACCATGGGGTTGATGGGCCTGTTGCGCGGAATGGGGCTGCCGGCCCCGAAGAAACCGGCGCCCAAGACCAGAACCAGGGTCACGGCCCGTCCGGCGGCACCGGTCAAGGTCAGCCTGTTGCGCATCACCGGCATTGATGAGCCGGTGGAGGTGCGGCGCAGCCCGCGCGCCCGGCGCCTGTCGCTGAAGGTCGACACCGCCACCGACACGGTGCGGGTGACGGTACCGCCCCGGGTGGCGGATGCGGAGATCGCGGGTTTCGTCGGCCGGCACCTGGACTGGGTTCATGCCCGGCTGGCCGCCCTGCCACCGCGCCAGCCGTTCACCGACGGCATGGTGCTACCCCTGCTGGGCCGGTCGCCGGTGATCATCCATGACCCCAGCCGCCGCACCGGCGCCCGCCTGGTCGCGGGCGAAGGGGGACTGGAACTGCGCGTGGGCGGCGATTTGGACTTCCTGAACCGCCGCGTCACCGATTTCCTGAAGGCGGAGGCGCGTCGCCACCTGTCGGCGCTGACGGCGGAGACGGCGGCACGGGCGGGCTTGCGCGCCAGCGCGGTCACGGTGCGCGACACCCGCAGCCGCTGGGGCAGCTGTTCCGCCACCGGCCGCATCAGTTATTCCTGGCGCCTGATCCTGGCGCCGCCGCCCATCGTCGCCTATGTCGTGGCGCATGAGGTGGCACACCTTCAGGAAATGAACCACGGGCCCAAGTTCTGGGTGCTGTGTGAAAGACTGGCCGGCGACGTTGACCGCCCGCGCGCCTGGCTGAAAAGCCACGGCACCCGCCTGCACCGCTACGGCTAATTCCGCCGACGGCGAAAGGCCTCCAGCGCCTGTTCCATCTCCTTCGCGATGGGGGCGACCAGCGGATGGCCGCTGTAGGCGGCCCACAGGCCGGCCAGCAGGGGACGCTTCTCCAGCATGTCCACCGCGCTGTACAGCGGCAGGAACCGTTCCAGGAAGATCAGCGTCGGCACCAGGGCGCAGTCGGCGAAGGTCAGGCTGGCCCCGCGCGGCGGGTGCAGCGGGCCCCGTCCGGCCACCACCTCCAGCGCGTCCAGCCCGCGGGTCAGTTCCGCCAGGCGGGCGGGGGCGCCGTTGTCGGTCGGCTGCGCCATGACGGCCAGCAGTGGCGGCAGCACGTACAGATCCAGCAGGCGCGACACCGTGCGTTGCACGGCCCGGGGGCCGGGTGCGGCCGGCATCAGGGCGGGCGCGGGGAACGCATCCTCCAAAAATTCACAAATGACGGCGGATTCCAGGATATAGCCGCCGTCGATCTCCAGCACGGGTGTCTTGCCCAGGGGATTGATGGCCAGGAAGGCCGCCGATTTCTGGCCGCCCGGCGGATCCTCAAGGGAAATCGGCAGGCCCTTGGCGCGGATGGCCAGGACGACCCGGGCGACGTAGGGCGACAGCGCGCTGCCGTAAAGCTTCAAGGGCATCCTCCTGCGACCATAGGACGGGCCTGGCACCTGGTCTTGCCGGTGGCGATGGGCCGGCCTTTGCGACTATGGTCGGTCATTATGTCGCTGAACGCCACCCTGCCTCTGCCGGACATCACGGGGCCCATCCCGTCGGCCGATCTGCCCGACGGGCCGATCGCCCATGCCTACGCGTGGTGGCGGGGGCTGGGGGGCGGCATCGACGCGCCATCCTCGGCCGGCCTGGACCTGGCGTCGGTGCCCGACAGCTTCCTGCCCTACTTCGCCCTGACCACCGCCTACCGGCCCGACGGCCGGATCCAGGTGGTGTTCTGCGGCTCGCTGTCCGCGCTGGCCGCCGGCAGCGACCCCACCGGCCGTTATTTCAATGAGTTCTATCCGCCGGAGATGCTGGAGGCGGCGCTGGGTTTCCAGGCGGCGGTCGCGCGCGATGGCCAGCCCGTCTTCTGCCGCGACCAACTGGGCACGGATGAGGGCGTGATGTACCACGTTCCCCGCCTGGGCCTGCCCTTCCAGGGGCCGGACGGCGCCCTGGATCGGGTGGCGATCATCATGCATTACCAACCGACGCCGCAGAACTTCAAGGTGCGCCTGCGCACCCTGCAGGACCGGTCCCGCTTGCTGCGCCGTGAGCTGTGGCTGGTGGTGCCCTGAGAGGGGCCCTCGGTGTCAATTGTGCAACTGCGGCATTCAAGCGTTGCGGGTGCCGTACCATTGGCGCAATGATTGAACCCAGGGGCACTGCCGTCCGGACCCGCCGCCCCGGGTCCCGCAGCGCCCTTCACCCAAGGATCAAGCCCGTGTCCGAGGCCCGCACCACCCGGCTTAACGACCCGTCTTCACGCGGGCCCGGCCGGCGGCGCGTGCTGGCCGGATCGCTGGGGGCGCTGGCCGCCGCCGGGCTGGGCCTGGGCGGCGGTGTCGGGCGGCCCCGGGCCGAATCCATCCGTTTCCTGACCATCGGCACCGGCACCACCGGCGGCACCTATTTCCCCATCGGCGGCATCCTGGCCAACGCCATCAGCAACCCGCCGGGCTCCCCCGGCTGTGACCGGGGCGGCAGTTGCGGCGTGCCGGGCGTGATTGCGGTGGCGCAGACCACCTCCGGTGCGGTGGAGAATATCGAGGCGCTGCGGGCCGCGCGGTATGAGACGGGGCTGGTGCAGGCCGACATCGGCTTCCTGGCGTACAAGGCCAAGGGCCCCTACGCCAGCAAGCCGCCCTTCACCGAACTGCGGGCGCTGGCCAATTTGTACAGCGAGACGGTGCACCTGATGGTGCGCGGTGACAGCCCCATCAAGACGGTGAACGACCTGAAGGGCCGCCGCGTGGCCCTGGGCGAGAAGGGGTCCGGCACCCTGCCCACCGCCCTGCTGATCCTGCAGGCGCACGATCTGTCGGAAAAGACGGTGCAGCCCTTCTACCTCAACCCCGGCACGGCGGGCGACCGCCTGGCCACGGGGGAACTGGACGCCTTTTTCATCATCGGCGGTTATCCCCTGCCGGCGGTGGCCGACCTGGCGGCGCGCCTGCCGGTGCGCCTGATCTCCATCATCGACGCGCGCCTGCCCCGGCTCAGCCCCGGCCTGCCGCTGTTCACCGAAACCCTGATCGGCGGCGATGGCGCCTATGTCGGCGTGCCGGAGACCAAGACCTTGGGCGTGGGCGCCCAATGGCTGACCACCACCGCCCTGACGGATGAGTTGGCCTACGGCATCGTCAAGGCGCTGTGGCATCCCGCCACCCACCGCCTGCTGGTGGCGGGCTATTCGCGTGGTGATGCCATCCGCAAAGAGGCGGCGCTGACCGGCCTGTCCGTGCCCCTGCACCCCGGCGCGGCGCGGTACTACCGCGAGCAGGGCTTCGACGTGACCCTGGCCACGTCGGGGTAAGCATCGGTTACGATGCTTTAGGCCCCTCCCCTAGGCCGCCGGAGGTTTCCGGGGAGCCGCAGGCTGACTGGAAACCGAGGATAGCCCAGCGGCCGGATGGCCGCGCCCGGCGCCTGAGGGGAAACGAAAGTACTTAGTCCAACAACATATCCAGAACCAAGGTCTCCTTGGCCGCGTCCGCGCGCCAGTCCTTCATGGCGGGCAGGGCCTCCAGCGCCGCGACGTAGGCCTTGGACGTATCTGTCAAGGCGACGCCCCAGGTCTGGAAGCGGGTGGCGACCGGGGCGTACATGGCGTCGGCGATGGTGAAGGTGCCGAACAGGAAGGGGCCGCCGTAACGGCCCAGGCAGTCGGCCCAGATGGCCTGGATGCGGGCGATGTCGCCGGCGGCCTTGGCCACCCGCTCCGGCCGGTCGATGGTGCGGCCCAAATCCATGAACAGGTTGCGACGCACGTCCATGAAGCCGGAATGCATCTCGGCCGCGACGGACCGCGCGTGCGCACGGACGGGGCGCTCCTGGGGCCAAAGATGGGCGTCGGGGGCCAACTCGGCCACATATTCGCAGATGGCCAGGCTGTCCCACACCGTGACATCGCCGCCTTGCGCGCGGTGGATCAGGGACGGCACCTTGCCGGCGGGGCTGTGTTCCAGCATGCGCGCCTTGCTGTCCGGCTGGCGCAGGGGGATGACCACCTCCTCGAACGCCAACCCGGCATGGCGTATCGCCAGATAGGGCCGCAGCGACCAGGATGAATAGGTCTTGCTGCCCAGGATCAGGGTCAGGTCGGCGGACATGGTTGGTGGGCTCCCGGAAGATGGTCGGGCGCCAAGGTAGCGTGGCCTTAGCCATAAGGAAACGTCGGCGGGGTTTGAAACCGTCCGCCGGATGTGGAACCCTGCGCTCCAACATTCTTCCGAGGCCGAAAGGGTTCCTCCCGTGCTGTCCTGTTTCCTGGCCGAGAAGGCCGCCGATACCGTCACCCTGATCCCCGTGCGCAAAGACGGGTTGGACGCCTGGTTGGAAAAGGCCGGTGCCGCCACGGCCGCCTGGGTGCGCAGCGTGGGTTTCACCGCCGAGCCGGGCACGACGTCCCTGCTGCCGTCACCTGAGGGCCGGTTGGATCGCGTGCTGGTGGGCGTGGGTGAAAGCCTGGATTTGTGGAGCTTCGCCGGCCTGCCCACCACTTTGCCCTCGGACAAGGGCAATGCCAGCTACGCCCTGGATGACAGCCTGAGTCCTGAACAGGCGACGGCGGCAGCATCCGGCTGGGCGCTGGCCAGCTATCGTTTCACCCGCTATCGCAAGCCCACCAAGGAACTGCCGCGCCTTGTGCTGCCGGCCGGCGCCGATGCGGCGGCCATCGACAGCCTGGCCCGCGCCGTCTACCTGGTGCGCGACCTGATCAACACCCCGGCGGAGGATCTGGGCCCGTCGGATCTGGCCAAGGCGGCGCAGGATTTGGGCGCCGAGTTTGGTGCCGCCGTGTCGGTGATCGCCGGTGACGACCTGCTGGCCGCCAACTATCCCACCGTGCATGCCGTGGGCCGGGCGGCGGCCAAGGCGCCCTGCCTGATCGACCTCACCTGGGGCGATGCCACCCATCCGCTGGTCTGCCTGGTGGGCAAGGGTGTGTGCTTCGACAGCGGCGGCCTGGACATCAAGCCGGCGGCCGGCATGCTGCTGATGAAGAAGGACATGGGCGGTGCCGCCCACGTGCTGGGCCTGGCGCGGCTGGTGATGGCGGCCAAGCTGCCGGTGCGGCTGCGCGTGCTGGTGCCGGCGGTGGAAAACGCCATCGCGGGCAACGCCTTCCGCCCCATGGACATCATCACCACCCGCAAGGGCCTGACGGTGGAGATCGGCAACACCGATGCCGAGGGCCGGCTGATCCTGTGCGATGCGCTGGCGGAGGCCGACAGCGCCAAGCCGGCGCTGATCCTGGACTTCGCCACCCTGACCGGGGCGGCCCGCATCGCGCTGGGCACCGACCTGCCGGCCCTGTTCGCCAATGACGACCAATTGGCCGACGACATCCTGGCAGGCGCCAAGGAAACCGGCGACCCATTGTGGCGCCTGCCGCTGTGGCAGGGTTACGCCAAGCAGTTGGACAGCAAGATCGCCGACCTGAACAACGCGCCCGGCGGCGGTTATGGTGGCGCCATCACGGCGGCCCTCTACCTGGAACGGTTCGTGTCCAAGGGCACCCCCTGGGCGCACATCGACCTGATGGCCTGGAACACCGCCAGCCGCCCCGGCCGCCCCGAAGGGGGGGAGGCGATGGGCCTGCGCGCCTGCTTCGCCATGCTCAGTCGGCGCTATCCGACCCAGTTGTGATGCGGTTTTCAGCGCCATTCAGGATTTTTCAGGGAGCGTTTCAGGACTTTCCTGCGTGCCGTCGGTCATAGAGGGACATTGCTGGCGCTTCGCCCGGCAGACTGACGGGGAAAGCCATGAAGACCATAAGAAACCTCGCCGCCGCCATGATGGTTCTGGCGGTCCCCGCCTTCGGGCAGGAGCGGCAGTCCGGGATGCAGGGGCCGGACAGTTTGCCCGCTGGCGTCTATGAGATCGACAGCAAGGAAACGCTGGTCCGCTACGGCACCGTTCACATGGGTTTCAATGAATTCTGGGGCACCTTCCCCGGCGCCACCGGAACGCTCACCATCAATCCAAAAATGGTCGACGCCGCCAAGCTGGACGTCATGGTGCCGGTGGCCATGGTCGAGACGACCAACCAGGAACTGAACGGCGCCCTGGTATCCGACACGTTCTTCGACGCCAAGAACTACCCATCCATGCACTTCGTTTCGACTGAAGTCATGCGCACCGGGGCCGCGACGGCCAAGGTGACGGGTAATTTGACGATGCATGGGGTGACAAGGCCAGTGGTGCTCGACGTTACATTCAACGCGGCGGGTCCCAACGCCTTTGATGCCAAACTGTTGACCGCCGGCTTCAAGGCGGTGGGCATGGTCAACCGGTCGGACTTCGGTCTGGGCAAGTGGGTACCCATCGTCAGCGATGCCACCAGCATCACCATCAGCGTCGCCTTTGTGAAGAAATAGGCGCCGCATTTCATGGTGCGGTCATGGCGCAGGGGATGATAGATGCGATAGGGTGTCCGGGTGGGCCGATGGGCCCGTCCCAAGACATCTTGGGCATCAAGAGTGCCGGCGCCATGGCGAACGCTCAAGACACCCCAGCGGCCCCTATCACGGCCAAAACGGTGCGTATCGGCGCCTGGACTGTCGATCCCGCCGCCTGCCAACTCAGCCGGCAGGGGGAGACGGTGCGGGTGGAGGAGCGCATTTTACGGGTTCTGCTGGCGTTGGCGGCACGTCCCGGCGAAACCGTGACCAGTGATGACCTGCTGGAGCAGGCTTGGTCCGGGACCATCGTCACGCAGGACTCGGTCTATCAGGCCATCGCTGCGCTACGCCGGCTGTTGGGCGATGATCCGCGCAATCCCAGCTACATCGCGACGGTTCCCCGCCGGGGCTATCGGCTGGTGGCGATGGTCGCACAGGTGCATGCCACCTCCGTGAGCGTGCCGCCGGATCACCAATCCGGCCCGCCGCTGAGCCGCCCACGTGAAGGCCGGCGGCACGCGCTTTGGGGGGCGATCGGTTTGGCACTGCTGGTGGGCTTGGGCCTGGCCTTCCTGATTCCCCGCACCGGGCCGTCGGCCGTGGCGGCACCGGCCTCGCTAGCCGTTCTGCCCTTTCTCGACCTGACGAGTCAGGCGATGGCGGAGGAGTATTTCGCCGACGGCATGACTGAGGAACTGATCGACAAGCTGAGCAAGGTCGCCGGCTTCCAGGTGCCGCCACCTACGGCATCCTTCTCTTTCAAGGGTAGCAAGATGCCATTGGGCGCTATCGCCCAGACCCTGAACGTCGCCTATCTCTTGGACGGTAGCGTGCGCCGGGCTGGCCCCAAGCTGCGCGTTGCCGCGCGGCTGGTGCGGGCACGGGATGGCTTCGTCGTTTGGTCTGGCACCTATGACCGGTCATCGGATGATGTGCTGAAAATCCAGGATGATGTCGCCGAAGAGATCGCGAAGGCGCTCGCGGGCTGTTGCCGGAGTTAAGCGTGCCATTGTGGCGGCATCGGCGGCATAAACTGCGCGCTTGGCGCCACAGCTACCCCAAAAGAGGTGTCAGGCTCTTGCCGCTGTCCTTGATCTTCGGCACACTGCCCCCGCAGTTGTGGGTGGCCGATACGCTGCCGGAACAACGGGACGGCCGGAACGGCATTTCCGGGATGCGGGGGGCATCATGTCGCGTAACCTTGAAGCCCTGGAGCTTTGGCGCGGGGCGCTGGTGGCCAGCGTGCGGGCGGCCAGCCCGGATCTCTCTGCGCGCCAGCTGGCCTTGCTGCTGACCGTCTACATGACCCCGCCGCCTCATACCGTGCGCGGCCTGGCCGCGACGCTGAACGTTTCCAAGCCCGCCATCACCCGCGCGCTCGACCGGCTGGGTCGCCTGGGCTTCACCAAGCGCAAGCGCGATGCCGAGGATCGGCGCAACGTCCTGGTCCAGCGCACGGTCAAGGGTTCCGTCTTCCTGCATGAGTTCGGGCAGATGGTGATCGATGCCGGTGCCGTGCAGGGCGCCCTGGACGGGGCGAAGGCGCTTGGGGCAAAGTCCGTCGGGGCGGCGGCCCGTCCGGCGTCGGCCGGGACGGCGCCCGTGCCCCCGGGGACCGCTGCCGGCCCCGGTCCATCAACTGCGGAGCCGGTGTCCGCACCGGTATGATTTGAGCCCATGTCCAGCAAGTCCAAGACCACGCCGGCCCTCGACCCGCGCGTGAATCCTTACCGTTCCGATCTGGCGTCCGCCCACCTCTACGGCAAGGTGACGGCGGAACGGTACGTCGATGGCGTGCCCTGCCAGGTGCGCGCCGGCTACGTCAGCCTGAAGGAGGAACCGACCGTCACCGCCCGCCAGTCCAGCCAGCTGCTGTTCGGCGAGGTGTTCACGGTGCTGGAGGAAAAGGACGGCTGGGTCTGGGGCCAGAACGCCACCGACGGGTATGTCGGCTATCTGCAGCTGGAGGCCCTGGATGATGAGTTGGCGGAGCCGACGCACAAGCTGACGGCGCTGCGCAGCTTCTTCCATCCCGAGCCCGACCTGAAGACCCCGCCGCTGGACATGATCAGCCTGGGCACGCCCCTGTGCGTGGTGGAGGTGGAGAACGGCTTTGCCGGCGTGGCCGGTGGCGGCTGGGTCCCCCTGGTGCATGTGGCGGAAATCGGGTCGGTGACGGCTGACCCGGTGGACACGGCCCTGCGCTTTCTCGGCACACCTTATCTCTGGGGCGGCCGCACCAGTATCGGCATCGACTGTTCCGGCCTGATCCAGCTGGCGCTGGACGCCGCCGGCCTGCCCTGCCCGCGTGACAGCGACCAACAGCAGGCGGCCCTGGGCACCCTGGTTTCGGCCGACGGCGTGGGCCATGCCTACCAACGCGGCGACCTGGTGTTCTTCCCCGGCCATGTCGGCATCATGGCCGACGCGACCGACCTGATCCACGCCAACGCCCACCACATGGCCACGGTCAGCGAACCCCTGGCCGACGTGCTGGCCCGCGCCGGTGCGGGCAAGGGCGTCACTGCCGTGAAGCGGCTGGGGTGATCTTAAGCCAGCGGCATGATTGATGCCGCTGGTAGCCCGCGACGGCGGGCGCCGCAGCTTTCCGGGGAGCGTCAGCGAACTGGAAAGCGAGGATGGCAAGGGCGCGGATGCGCCCGCCCGCAGGGCATACGAAACCCCTCAATATCCCCGCGTCCGGTCCACCAGGTTGACCAGCGGCTGGCCGGCGGCCAGCCGCTTCAGGCCGCCCACCACCTGTTCCACCGCCGTGCGCGCCTGGGTGATGGCGGCGACGTGGGGGGTGATGGTCACCTTGGGATGCGTCCAGAACGGGTGGTCGTCCGGCAGCGGCTCGGTGCGGAACACGTCCAGGGTGGCGCCGGCCAGATGGCCGTCGTCCAGGGCCGCCAGCAGATCCTCCTCCACCATGTGCCGGCCGCGGGCGGCGTTGATGACCACGGCACCCTTGGGCAACTGGGCGAACAGCCGGGCGTCCAGGATGTTCTCCGTGTCCGGCGTCAGGGGCAGCAGGCAGACCAGGATTTCGGTGCGCGCCAGGAAGGGCGCCAGGCCGTCGGTCCCGTGGAAGGTCTGGATGCCGTCCAGGGTCTTGGGCGACCGGCTCCACCCGGCCCACGTCGAAGCGCAAGGCCTTCAGGGCGTTGGCCGCGTCGCTGCCCAGCGCTCCTAAGCCCAGGATGCCCACCTTGCGTTCCCGCGCCAGGTGTTGGTGGGTCAGCTGCTTCCACACGCCGTCGCGCTGCTGCGCCTCGAACAGGGGGGCGTCGCGGTGCCAGCGCAGGACGTGCAGGCAGATGTATTCCGTCATGCCCTCGGTCAGGCCCGGTTCCACCATGCGCACCAGCGGCAGGTCGGGCAGGGTGTCGTCCGCCAGCAGGGCGTCGACGCCGGCCCCCAGCGAGAAGATGACCTTCAGATTGGGCAGGGTGGCCAGCAGGCCGGCCGGCGGCTTCCACACCAAGGCATAGTCGATCTCCGCCGGGTCGCCCGTCTCATGCGGCCACACCCTGACCGCCATGTCCGGCAACTGCGCTTTCAACTCGGCCACCCAATCGGCGGCGTGGTCATGGGCGGAGACGAACAGCAAGGCCATGGTTTTGATCCCGTTTTATGATCAGGCGTATTTCCGTGAAGAAGGTGGTGGGGCGGGACCCTTAGTCCTGCCCGTCGTCGCGCTGGCTGCTTTCTGAACGGAAGGGGTGGGCGGGGTAGACGCCCAGGATCTTCAGTTCGCGGGCGAAGAAATCCAGCTCCTCCAGCGCCAGGCGCAGGGGCCGGTCCTCGGGATGGCCCTCCACGTCGGCATAGAACTGGGTGGAGGTGAAACGGCCGCCCACCATGTAGCTTTCCAGCTTGGTCATGTTGACGCCGTTGGTGGCGAAGCCGCCCATGGCCTTGTACAGGGCCGCCGGCACGCTGCGCACCCGGAAGACGAAGCTGGTGATGGTGGGGCCGTTGCCGCGCGGCGCCGGCTTGGGCTCCCGCGACAGCACCAGGAAGCGCGTGGTGTTGTGGGCCGCGTCCTCGATGCCGCGCGCCAGGATCTCCAGGCCGTAGATCTGGGCCGCCAGGTCGGACGCGATGGCCGCTTGGGTGGGGTCGTTCCAGGTCGCCACGTCGGCGGCGGCGCCGGCGGTGTCGGCATGGGCCACGGGGGCCAGCCCATGGTCGCGCAGATAGCCCCGGCATTGCGACAGCGCCTGGATATGGGAATGCACCTTGCGCAAGCCCTGGATGGTCGCCCCCTTGGGCGCCACCAGGCAATGGACCACGCGTTGGAAATGTTCCCCAATGATATGCAGGCCGCCCTGGGGCAGCAGATGGTGCATGTCGGCGACGCGGCCGGCCACCGAGTTCTCGATGGGGATCATGGCCAGGCGGGCCTGGCCCCCGGTCACGGCGGCGAAGGCATCCTCGAACGAATGGCAGGGCAGGGGCGCCATATCGGGAAAGACCTGGCGGCAGGCCAGGTCGGAATTGGCGCCGGGCGCCCCCTGATAGGCGATGGTGTTGTTGGCGTCCTGCCCATTACTCGACATGCGCGGCTGCTTCCCCAGGCTTGGCGTCGTTGATTCCGCCTGATCGGACCACGACGGCGCCGGTTTTAGAACCGGGCGGATTCGCAAGGGTCGGATGTGTCGCCTCAGCCGTGGCCCAGCAGCGCCCGCGCCCGCTCCAGATCCTCGGCCGTGTCCACGCCCAGCGGCACGGCATCGACCACCGCCACCTCGATGCGCATGCCGTTGGCCAGCGCCCGCAACTGCTCCAGCTTTTCGCGCTGTTCCAACGCCGCCGGCGGCAGGGCCACGAAGCGGGCCAGCGCGTCGCGGCGATAGGCGTACAGGCCGATGTGGTGATAGTGCGGGCCGGCACCCGAGGGTGCGGTGGTGCGGGTGAAATACAGGGCGCGGCCCACGCGGGCGCCCGGCGCCAGTTCCACCACCGCCTTCACCACGTTGGGGTTGTGTCGCTCCTCCTCCACCGTGATCTCCACCGCCAGGGTGGCGATATCGACCTGCGCGTTGGCCAGGGGACCGAAGACGGCGCGCACCGTGGCCGGCTCCACCGTCGGCAGGTCGCCCTGAACGTTGACCACGGCATCATACTTGCCGTCCGGGTCCACCTGGCGCAGCGCCTCATAAATCCGGTCGGAGCCGGAGGGGTGGTCCGGGTCGGTCAGCACCGCCTGGCCGCCCGCGTCCCGCACCGCTTCCACGATTTCCTTCTCGGCCGCCGCCACCAGCACCGGGCCGATGTCCGCCTCTGCCGCGCGCCGCCACACCTGCACGATCATGGGCGCGCCAGCGATGTCGGCCAGCGGCTTGTTGGGCAGGCGGGTGGACGCCAGGCGCGCCGGGATGATGACGATGGGCGATTTGGGGGCGGCACCGATGGGGGCGGAAGACATTCGTGGGCCCTACGATTTGATCTGGCTCATGGCGGGGGCAGGCGTGCGACATTTACCTCCCGTGGTCAAGCCGGTTTCCAGCCGGGGCATGGGATCTATCTTGCCCTGGTTGAACAGGCCGCTTATCGTCGCCCGTAACTGGGAGAATGATGGCCGGACCAACGCGGCCCCGGGCATCGACAAGCGTCACCACCTGACGTTAACCTAACGCCAGGCACCATAACCATCACGCGAACCGCACGCAGCGTGGGACATGAGGGCTTGATCTGATGGCGGGTAGCTTACTCAATAAGATAGTCATGGCCGTTCTGCTGGGGGTGCTGGTCGCCCTATTGGCGGGGTTCATCGCCCAGAAGGTCGTGCATCCGACCATGTTGGCCGAAAACGTCTACAAGATCGAAGGGGCGGAGGCTGCCGCCCCCGCCGGTGGCGGCGAGCCGGCGGCACCCGCCAAGCCCGACCCGGTGTCGCCCCTGCTGGCCAGCGCCGACGCCGCCAATGGCGCCAAGCTGACCAAGGTCTGCCAGGCCTGCCACACCTTCGACAAGGGCGGCCCGGCCAAGGTGGGGCCCAACCTGTGGGGCATCATCGGCAACAAGCAGGGCCACATGGAAGGCTTCGCCTATTCCGACGCCATCAAGAAGCTGGGCGGCACCTGGGACTATGAAAAGCTGAACGAGTTCCTGACCAGCCCCAAGGCTTACGCGCCCGGCACCAAGATGACCTTCGCCGGCTTCAAGGCCGTGAAGGACCGCGCCGACGTCATCGCTTTCCTGCGCAGCCAGGCCGACAGCCCGGCCCCGCTGCCCTGAGGGCATAGGGTAAGACCTCGGGTTTGAGGTATAGACAAGGGGCGGTCCCATCCGGGGCCGCCCTTTTTCCATGCAGGAAGCTCCCATGACCACGCAGCCGCCGCCCGTGCCGGAAGACCTGATTGCCCTCGCCCACCGCATGGCCGAGTCGGCAGGCGCTGTCATCCGCCGCTATTTCCGGGCGGACGTGGAAATCGACGCCAAGTCCAACCTGACGCCGGTCACCATCGCCGACCGCCAGGCGGAAGAGGCCCTGCGCGCCATCCTGGCCGCTGAGCGCCCCGATGACGGCATCCTGGGTGAGGAATTAGGGACCCACGGCCTGGACCGCGAATACGTCTGGGTGCTGGACCCCATCGACGGCACCAAGAGTTTCATGACCGGCCGGCCCATCTTCGGCACCCTGATTGGCCTGCTGCGCCACGGCCGCCCGGTGCTGGGTGTCATCGACCAACCCATCCTGGGCGAACGCTGGATCGGCGGTGTCGGCCATCCCACCCGCTTCAACGGGAAACCGGTGCGCACCCGCGCCTGTCCCACCCTGGCCGAATCGACGCTGACCACCACCAGCCCCGACATGTTCAAGGGGGAGGAGGCGGAGCGTTTCGCCCGGTTGAAGGCCGCGTCGCGCTACGTCGTCTACGGCAGCGATTGCTACGGTTACGCCCAGGTGGCCAACGGCTGGCTGGACATGTCGGTGGAACGCGATCTGGCGCCCTGGGACTGGGTCGCCCTGGTGCCGGTGGTCGAGGGCGCCGGTGGCCGCATGACCGACTGGCAGGGCCGCGACCTGGTGCTGGGCGCGGTGGGCGAGGTGGTGGCCTCCGGCGACGCGCGTGCGCACGCCGAGGCCCTCGCCATCATGGGTGGTTTTTAGTTCGCCCTCAGGCGGCGGGCGCGGCCATCCGGCCGCTTGCCTCATCCTCGGTTTCCAGTCCGCCTTCGGCTCCCCAGAACCTCCGGCGGCCGCAGTCGCGGCCTAGGAACAAAAAAACTGGCGGCGATCAGCCCTCTTCCAGCCAATCCTCGATCAGGCGGCGGGCGATGCTGTCGGGGCCGGGCAGGCGGAAGCTGCCGTCCGGCGGGCTGCGCTTGGCGGCGGCTGCTGCCACTTCATCCCGCGTGAACCAGCGCGCGTCCTCCAACTCATCCAGGTCCACCTTGACCTCGGTGCTTAGGGCCCGCGCGTGGAAACCCAGCATGAGGGACGACGGGAAGGGCCAGGGCTGGGACGACTGATAACGCACGTCGGTGACCGACACGCCAGCCTCCTCCATCACCTCGCGGGCCACCGCCTCTTCCAGGCTTTCGCCCGGCTCAACGAAGCCGGCCAGGGTGGAATACATGCCGGCCGCGAAACGCGACTGCCGGCCCAGCAGGACGCGGTCGCCGTCATGCACCAGCATGATCACGGCCGGGTCGGTGCGGGGGAAGTGCATGGTGGCGCAGGCCGGGTTGGTGCAGCGGCGGACATGCCCGCCCTCCACCACCTCGGTGACGGAGCCGCAGACGCCGCAGAAACGGTGGCGCTGGTGCCAGAACAGCAGGCCGCGGGCATAGGCGAACAGGCTGGCCGTGGGGCGGTCCACCAGGTGCGCCAGGGTGCGCAGTTCCGTGGGCGTGCCCAGGCCCAGAAGGTCGGGATGGCCTTCCTCCAGCCCCGACAGGTCGACCGCGAAATAGGCGATCTCGCCCTCGACGCCCAGGAAGGCCGGGGCGGCGCCCTCGCGCCACCAGGGCGTGGCCGGGTCCAGGAAGGCCGGCAGGGGGCCGGCATCGCCCTGGCTGACCAGGAACTGGCCGCGCCAGACGCCGACGAAGCGGCTGTCGGGTGCCGCCAGGCGCTGGGCCAGCCAATCGGCCTGCTTGCGGAAGACCGTGGCGCGGTCCAGGCCGGCGCCGGTGTAGAAGTTTTTCTGGGACCGGTTCGTCATGATCACCATTGGTCTCATGAAGGACGCCGGGGCGACAAGGGGGCGGCCGGTCGCGGGCCCGCGCATGGGCGACGGTGCGGCCTTGCCGCCTTTTCACTTGCCATGGGGTGGGCCCATGCCGATATATGGCGGCGGGAGGTTGGCGGCGGACGTGTCCCTCGCCAACCCGGTCAGGTCCGGAAGGAAGCAGCCGTAACGAGTTTCGGCGCGGGTCGCATGTCCAGCCTCCCACCTCAAAAAATCGAAAGCCGCGCGCCCGGCGCCTGATCCGCCGGTCGCCCGTCAGCGCCGGAAGGGTCAAGCGATCCCGTGACCGATCAAATCACGCTTTCCCCCGCCGCCGAGCTGTCCCCGTCCTCCGGGGGCGCCGTCTATCGCGTGTTGGCGCGCAAGTACCGTCCCCGCAATTTCGATGAGCTGATCGGCCAGGATGCCCTGGTGCGCACCCTGCGCAACGCCATCCAGTCGGGGCGCATCCACCAGGCCTACATGCTGACCGGCGTGCGCGGCGTGGGCAAGACCACCACCGCCCGCATCATCGCCCGCGCCCTGAACTGCGTCGGGCCGGACGGCAAGGGCGGCCCCACCGTCAGCCCCTGCGGCGTGTGTGAGCAGTGCGTGTCCATCGCCCAGGACCGCAACGTCGATGTCATCGAGATGGACGCCGCCAGCAACACCTCGGTCGACAACATCCGTGAGATCATCGAGGGCGTGCGCTATGCCCCGGCCGGCGCCCGCTATAAAGTCTATGTGATCGACGAGGTCCACATGCTGTCGCGCAGCGCGTTCAACGCGCTGCTGAAGACGCTGGAGGAACCGCCGCCGCACGTGAAGTTCGTCTTCGCCACCACCGAGATCCGCAAGGTGCCGGTGACGGTGCTGTCGCGCTGCCAGCGTTTCGATTTGCGCCGGGTGGACCAGGGCACCTTGCAGGCCCATTTCGACCGGATCGCCCAGCAGGAATCGGTGCCGGTGGAGGCGGAGGCCTTGAGCCTGATCGCCCGCGCCGCCGATGGTTCCGTGCGTGACGGCCTGTCGCTGCTGGACCAGGCCATCGCCTTGGGCGGCGGCAATGTGACGGGCCAGCAGGTCCGCGACATGCTGGGCCTGGCCGACCGCACCCTGGTGGTCGACCTGTTCGAATCGACCCTCTCGGGCCGGCCGGCCGACGCGCTGGCCATCCTGGACGACCTGCATAAGCGTGGCGCCGACCCGGTGGTGATCGCGCAGGACCTGCTGGACTTCACCCATTTCCTGACCCGCGCCCGCGTGGTGCCCGGCACCGCCCAGGATCAGGGCATCCCGGAGATGGAGCGGGTGCGCGGCGGCGACCTGGCGTCCAAGCTGGGCATGCCGGCGCTGGCCCGCGCCTGGCAAATCCTGCTGAAGGGCTTGGCGGAGGTGCAGCAGGCGCCGGTGCCCATGCAGGCCCTGGAAATGGTGCTGATCCGCCTGGCTTACGCCGCCGACCTGCCCAACCCCGGCGACCTGGTGCGCAAGGTGATGGAAGGCGGGGAGATCGGCCGCGGCGGTGCCCCCAATGGCGGCGGTGGCGCGCCTACGGGCGGCAATGGCGGTGGCGCCACGGCGCGCGGCTCCATGATGGCCGGCGGCACGTCCAACGGCGGTGGCGCCCCCATGGCGGTGCTGCGCGGTGGCCTGGCGGGTGCGGTGCAGATGGCGCCGGCACCCACCCCCGCCCCGGTGGTCGAGCCGGCCCTGCCGCCGGCCAACCCGCAAAACTTCCGTGAGGTGGCGGAGCTGTTCGGCGCCCGGCGCGAGGGCATGATCCAGGGCAACCTGCTGAGCATGGTCCACCTGGTGAAGTTCGAACCGGGCTTGATCGAGTTGCGGCCCACCAACATGGCCATGCCCAACCTGGCGGGCCAGGTGGGCAAGATGCTGACGGAATGGACCGGCCGGCGCTGGATGGTCACCGTTTCCGGCGCGCCGGGCGAGGCGACGCTCAGCGACCAGGACCGCGCGGCGGAGAACCGCGCCCGTGACCAGGCGGCGAACAGCCCGGTGGTGCAGGCCCTGCTGGCGGCCTTCCCCGGCGCCAAGATGGGCACCGTGCGCGACCTGGACCAGGTGGCCGCCGCCGTCGCCGCGAAGGCGGCGGAAGAGGCCGCCCTCGCACCCGCCTTCCCTTCTTACGGCGATGGCGGTATGGATGCCCCCGACAACCCGTTTTTCGACGCGCCGCCCGACATGGGCGAAGGCGACTGGGAAGGAGATTTTTAGGCGATGAAAAACATCGGCCAGATGATGAAGCAGGCCCAGCAGATGCAGGCCAAGATGCAGGAAATGCAGGGCAAGCTGGGCGAGATCGAGGCCGGCGGCCAGGCGGGCGCCGGCATGGTCAGCGTCGTGGTCAACGGCAAGGGCGAGCTGAAGAAGGTGAAGCTCGACAAGTCCGTCGTCGACCCCGAGGAGATCGAGGTGCTGGAGGATCTGCTGATCGCCGCCTTCAACGACGCCAAGGCCAAGGTCGAGGCGCATATCGCCGAAGAGACCAACAAGCTGATGGGCGGCCTGAAGCTGCCCCCGGGCATGAAGCTGCCGTTCTGATCGGCGGCGACATCCTGTTGACGTTTTGAAAGGCCGGCCCGGTCATCGGGGCCGGCCTTTCTTTATGAGCCCATAGTCCCTATCTTGGGGCCCATGATCGGCCCTGAAATCGACCGCCTGATACAGCTGTTGTCGCGCCTGCCGGGCCTGGGCCCGCGCTCGGCCCGCCGCGCCGCCCTGCACCTGATCAAGAAGCGCGACCAGCTGATGGAACCGCTGGCGGAGGCGTTGGCCGCCGCCGCCGCCCGCATCGTCACCTGTCCCGTCTGCGGCAACCTGGACACGGCCGCCCCCTGCGGCGTCTGCCGCGACCTGGCGCGCGACCGCACGACGCTGTGCGTGGTGGAGGAGGTGGGCGACCTCTGGGCCCTGGAACGTACGGGCGCCTATCGTGGCCTCTACCACGTGCTGGGCGGCACCCTGTCGGCCCTGGATGGCATCGGCCCCGACGACCTGGCGGTCCCAGGATTGCTGGCCCGCGCCGCGCAAGGGGCGGACGGCGCGCCCGTGCGCGAGGTCATCCTGGCGCTGAACGCCACCGCCGGCGGCCAGACCACCGCCCACTACCTGACCGACCGCCTGTCCGGCCTGAACCTGACCATCACCCGCCTGGCCCACGGCGTGCCGGTGGGGGGGGAGTTGGATTACCTGGACGACGGCACCCTCACCGCCGCGTTACGGGCGCGCCGGACGCTGGGGTGAGGCCTTCGTCTTGGCCACGTCGGCAAGCTTGAATCGATAGGCCAATTCTACCCGGGTCTCCAAGGTGCCGCTTCCGGGCTTGAGCGGCAGGCATCGCCAATGGTGGGATCGGGCGGCCACCAGGATCGCCTCCTCCAACCGCTCGTGACCGCTGCTTTTGCGGATCATCGCCTCCGATATCCAGCCATCCGCATCGCAGCGCGCGGAAAAAACCACGCGGCCTTCCTCCTTCAGCGCGATTGATCGCCGGGGATAGCGGGGTGGCGCCTTCCCGAAGGAAGAAACGTCAATACGTGCCGTCGGTGGCGGGCCGGCGTCAGCGTCTGGAGGAGGAAGATAGACGCCAGGGGATATACTGGGCTTGATCACGAGCCGTTCGATTGGCCGGACAGGCGCAAACACCGCTTCGCCCGCCCACGTGGGTTTGGGCTTGGTCGCCGGCCAGCAGATGGCCACCATCAGCAGGCCACTGACGACCGCGTGTCCGGTGCTGGTGCGCATGATGTCCCCCCGCCATGCATGACGATCCGATGGTTGCAGAATTTTATCGGCTTGTCGCGGATGGTTTGGCACGCCGGGGCGCCTGATTACTGCGCCGGCCTCTACTTGAGCGCGTAGTGATACGCAAAGGGGATCCATGACGCGATGGGCTGCCCTGTCGCGGGATCAAGGGCGGGAAAACAGCGGGAGGGCGCCACCATGGCCAGGGTGGCGTTGTCCAGGCGCTTGTAGCCGGTGCTTACCAGGATCTTGCTGTCCGTGATATGGCCGTCGGCGTTGCACAACGCGCTTGCCTTTACATCCCCTTCCTCTCCCAGCCGAATGGATTCGTTGGGATATTCACGGATGAATGTCGACTTCAGGTCGAATTGGGCGACGGTCCTGTCGGCGGGGGCCGTGATGGGCTTGGCCGGTGCCGCACACGCGGCCGCCAGCAGAAGCAGGCAGAGGGTGGCGGCTTTTTCGGGTCGGGTTTTCATGGTTCTGGCTGGTTTCGCGCTGTGGTGGCTCAGGGGCGGGTGAAAACATAACGGTAGAGCCCCCAGGCGGGCACGACGCCCCGATACTCCCGCGTCAGCATGCAGCGCCACGTGCCACTGCCGGCGGCGGCCAGCATCGCGGCCTCCAGGTTGGGCCGGGTGGATGGGCGCGTCAGCTGGACATCCGTCACCTTGCCGTCCAGGCCGCACAGGAACCGGACGGTGACGGGGCCCTCCTCCTTGGCCGCCAGTGCCGCCTCGGGGTAGGCCGGCGGGGTGAAGCTTTCCGGATCCAGTATCGCGCCCAGCTTTAATGAGGCTGAGGTGGGCGGTCCGTCCGCCTGGGCGCTGGCGGTGTGTTCCGTCGGGGAAAAGACGCCGAAGCGCCAGCGCATGGGCACCCAGGTGGCGAATGGGGCCTGGGTGCCCCGATCCTGGCCCGGCGTGCAATGCCACTGGCCGGCCCTGGCGGCCTGCACCACCGCCTCGTCGAAGGCCGGTGCCCCGCTGGGCAGCATGATTTCCGCATCCGTGATCTGGCCGTTTTCCCCGCACAGCAGGGCGGAGGCGACAATGGTGTTGCTGTGATCGCCGTGAAACTCGTGAACGGGATAGCGGGGCGAATACTTCAATATGGAAGCCCAATCCAGCGCCGGCAGCACCTTGCCGGCATCCAGCTTGAACCGGTAACGGAAGCTGATCTCGCCGGCGACCGGGGCGTGCGTGGCCGGATCCTGGCCGGGGATGCAGCGCAGGGTGGCGCTGGAGGCCAGCACCGCGTTGTCCAGGTGCTCAAAGCCGCTGCTTTCGGTCACCTTGGGATCGCTTGTCCGTCCGTCAGCTTGGCACTGCACGGTGATGGTGACCCGCCCCTCCTCCCCCTGGTCACGGGAGGCGGCGGGATAGTCCGGCGGTGTGAAGGTGGCGGCATCGATCCGGCCCTTGGCGGGATCGTTCGCCGCACCGGCATCGGCCCAAGCGGGGGCGGCGATTACGGCCACGAGGCAGAGGGCGGCGATACAGACCCTGAAATGATCGGTGCGCATGGATCCCGGCGGTCAATCGGTCATTATTTGAAGGTGTAGCGATAGAAGCCCCAGGCCTCCATCGGCGCCTTGGTCGTGCTGTCCGTCCCGGGAAGGCATCGCCAACCTCCCCCTTGCGCGGCCGCCACCAGGGCGTCCGTCAACGCGGGCGCGGTGCCGGGGGAGGACAGGGGTTCGGCCCGTATGATCTTCCCGTCCACGCCGCACAGGAAACGGATGGCCGCCTGCCCCGGCTCATGGGGGGCCGCGGCCTGCCCGGGATAGGGTGGGGGCGTGAAGCTTTGTGGGTCCAGTACCGCGCCGATATGGGCGTAGGGGGCGGATCCATCTTCCGGGGCGGATGGGGTGGATGTGTCCGGCCGCCCCAATCTGAAGTGATAACGGAATGCCCCCCAGGCGGCGAACGGCTTCTGGGTCGCCAGGTTCAGTCCGGGCGTGCACCGCCACCGGTTCGCCTTGGCCCCCTGTTCCACCGACGCATCCAGGCGTGGAAAACCGCTGGACACCATGACTTGGCCGTCCGTGATATGGCCATCCTCATCACACAGCATGGCGACGGCGACCGCGCCCTGTTCCCCCTGCCTGACCGAGGCGCTCGGGTAGATGGGCTGCCATTTGGTAAAACTGACGGCGTCCAGCTTCGGCGGTGTCTTGGGGTCCGGTGCCGGTGGCGGGCCACCGGCGGCGCAGGCGGCGGTCAGCAACAGGATAGGAAAGGGAAGAAGGTTGGGCCGCATCGGGGCATCTGCAAAGCGAAGGAAGCGCTGATAGTTGCAAAAGCAGATTGGCTTGTCGCGCCCTAAGCGGCATCTCCGCGATAATCACCGCGCGGACTCCCCCAGGCGGCGATAGCGTTCCCCTTGATCGGTTGGCGGCGGGCGATGGCGACCGCCCCCGACCGTCATGGCGTTGGACCGGCATAGGGGAAGAAGCCCCAGGACTCCATGGGCGCCCCGCTCTCGGGGTTGTGGTAGGGCAAGCAGTGCCATTTGCCGGAGCGTGCCTGGGCCATCAGATCGGCGTCCAGGCGCGGGTCGCCGGAACTGCGGAATAGGTCGGCGTCCAGGATGCGGCCGCTGGCGCCGCAGCGGAAGCGCAGCCAGGCCTTGGGCCGGCTGCGCTGGGGGCCCGGCGCGTCGGGCGGCGGCAGGACGGACTGCGGGTCCAGGACGGCCCCCATGGGCACGGGCTCCAGCCGGGGCTCCGTTTCCGGGCCGCCGAAGCGTTGCTTCACCGCGATCCAGGTGGCGACGGCCACACCCGTGGAACGCAGGCGTGCCGGATAGCAGCGCCATAGGCCCGAGTTGGTGGCGGCCAGGAACGCCGCGTCCAGATCCGGATGGCCGCTGCCTTCCAACAGCACGTTGTCCAGCAAGGTCCCCTCGGGGCCGCACAGGCTGGCGACGGTCAGACTGGCCGTGGTGTCCTTCGGCCATCCCTTGGTTGGGAAGGCCGGTGGGGCGGCCAGCGCGGATCGGAAATCGATCAGGGGTGCATCCCCCGGCTGCGGCGGCGTCGGCCCCAGCTGGAAATTGACCTCGTGGAAACCGGGCGCCACCTGGATGCGGCTGGTGGCGCGTGACGCCGCGGGCACGCATCGCGCCTCGGCGGACCGCAGGGTGGCCAGCACCGCCGCGTCCAGGCGGGGGTGGCCGGAGGATTGGGTGATCTTGAAATCACCCAGCCGCTCGTTCACGCCGCAGAGGAAACTGACGATCACCCGGCCCTCTTCGCCGGCCTGGGCGGCATCGATGGTGTAGTCGGCACGGCGGAGGGTGCTGGGGTCGATTTCGGCGGTATCCACGTCAGGAGCGTCCGCGTCAGGGGCGGTGAAGGAAAGCCGGTCGAAGCCCCAGGATTCCATAGGCTGGTGGTCGTCGGGCCGCTTGGAGGGAGAGCAGCGCCAGGCGCCCGCCTGCGCCGCCGCCAGGACCGCGGCGTCAAGGTGGGGGTGCACGGAGGTGGCGGCCGGCTGGGTCAGTTGCGCGTCCAGCACGCGGCCGTCGGTACCGCACAGGAACTTGAAGGGCACGTTGCCGCGCTCCCGCGTCGGCAGGGCGTCGGCGGGGTAGGGGGGCGGGATGACGGTGTCGTCGTCGATGCGGGCACCCAGCGCCGGTCGCGGCGGGGGTGTGGGCCCTGGCACAGCGGAGGGGGCGCCCAGGGGGCCGCCGGGCGCGACATCGGGCGGGGGCGCCGCCCCGTCCTTCCGGTCCCGCAGCTTGAAGGAGTAACGCACCGTGATCCAGGCGGGTCTGGTCTGGGGAACGGCACCGGGCATGCAGCGCCATTTTCCGCTTTCCGCCGCCGCCAAGGCGGCCGCGTCCAGCCGGTCCGAACCGCTGCCGTCCATCATCTCGGCATCCGTGACCCGTCCATCCGGCATGCACAGCAGTGCCACGGTGACCGTGCCCGTTTCCCCCTGGTGTGCCGCCACCCAGGGAAACGACGGAACCGCCCGCATCAGCGACGCCGGGTCCAGCTTGGGGCCGTCGGCGGCCAGGGGGGCGTTGTGATCGACATGCGACGGCGGTGCCGTGGTCGGCGGTCCGGCATGCTGGGCACAACCGGCCAGCAGGAGCAGGGTGGGCAAGGTCGGAAGGCGACGACGACTGGGGAGACGCATGGAGCCAACGGCGGAAGGGAAGGTGTTCGCGATGGTTGCAAAAATTGCTTGCGCTGTCGCGCACCAATCACTGGTTTGACGTTCCGGCCCTGGTCCACCGCATACCGCCCCGCCGCAACCCGGCCCTTGCCCCAGCGGTCGGCATCCCCTATCTCGCAAGGCGACAAGCGTTTATACTTGGCGCCCGCATCTGTTCGCCGCCCTATCTGGACACGACCCCATGGCCTTATTGCCCATCCTGACCGTTCCCGACGCCCGCCTGAAGAAGAAGGCCGCCCCCATCGCCAATGTCGACGGCCGCGTCGTGAAGCTGATGGATGACATGCTGGAGACCATGTACAAGGCCCCCGGCATCGGCCTGGCTGCCCCGCAGATCGGTCTGCTGGAACGCATCATCGTCGTGGACGTGTCGGAGCATAAGGAAGGGGCGAAGGAGCCCATCGCCATGGCGAATCCGGAGCTGCTGTGGCTGTCGGACGAAACCTGCGTCCATAATGAGGGCTGCCTGTCCATTCCCGAGGTCTACGCCGACGTGGTGCGGCCGACGCAGATCCGCGTGCGCTACGTCGACCGCGCCGGCAGCGTGCAGGAACGCGACTGCGACGACCTGCTGGCCCGCTGCATCCAGCATGAGGTCGATCACCTGAACGGCGTGCTGTTCATCGACCATCTGTCCTCGCTGAAGCGCAACATGATCATGCGCAAGATGACCAAGGCGGCGAAGGGTTAATCCCGTTCCCTCAAGCGCCGGGCGCGGCCGTCCGGCCGCTTGGGCTTGTCCTCGCTCCGCCCTGCGGTGCTCACTCCGGGGCCCGCGGTCGCTGGCCTGAAAACTCGGTTGCACTTCTGAGGCCGCCATGACCCGCCTGCGCCTTGCCTTCATGGGCACGCCCGACTTTTCCGTTCCGGTGCTAGACGCCCTGGTGGATGCCGGGCATGAGATCGCCTGCGTCTATAGCCAGCCGCCGCGCCCCGCCGGCCGGGGGCACAAGGAACAGCTGACGCCGGTGCATGCCCGCGCCCAGGCCCTGGGCCTGCCGGTGCGCACGCCCCGCACCCTGCGTAATGAGCAGGCGCAGGGTGAGTTCCGCGACCTGGGCCTGGATGCCGCCGTGGTGGTGGCCTATGGCCTGATCCTGCCGCAGCCGGTGCTGGACGCGCCGCGCCTGGGCTGCCTGAACATCCATGCCTCCCTGCTGCCGCGCTGGCGCGGGGCGGCCCCCATCCAGCGCGCCGTCCTGGCCGGCGATGCGGAAAGCGGCGTCACCATCATGCAGATGGAGGCCGGGCTGGACACCGGCCCCATGCTGCTGGAGGAGCGTGTCGCCATCACCCCGCACATGACCGCCAGCCAGTTGCACGACACCCTGTCGCCCATGGGCGCCCGGCTGATCGTCACGGCGCTGGACCGGCTGAACGCCGGTGACCTGCCCGCCACGGTGCAGCCGGAGGCGGGCGTGACCTACGCCGCCAAGCTGGCCAAGGAGGAAGGGCGCCTGGATTTCACCAAGCCCGCCACCGAGCTGGACCGCCAGGTGCGGGCGCTGACCCCCTGGCCCGGCACCTGGTTCGAGGCGGGTGCTGAGAAGATCAAGGTGCTGGCGGCGGAGCCTGTGGCCGGCACCGGTGCGCCCGGCACCTTGCTGGATGCCGACCTGACCGTGGCCTGTGGCGAGGGCGCCCTGCGCCTCATCACCGTGCAGCGGCCGGGCAAGGGCCCCGTTGAGGGGGCCGCCTTCCTGCGCGGCTTCCCGCACGCCGTGGGCGGCCGGATCGCCGACTGACATGGCCCGCTGGAAACTTACCGTCGAATATGACGGCCGGCCCTACCAGGGCTGGCAGTTGCAGCCGCACGGCCCCTCCGTCCAGGCCTGCCTGGAGGAAGCCATCCGCCGCTTCTCGGGTGAGGTGGTGCGGGTGCATGCCGCCGGCCGCACCGACGCCGGTGTCCACGCCCTGGGCCAGGTCTGCCATTTCGACCTGGAGAAGCCCACCAAGGCCGACACCGTGCGCGACGCCCTGAACTTCCACCTGCGGCCCGAACCCATCGCCGTGGTGAGGGTGGAGGCGGTGGACGACGACTTCCACGCCCGCCTGTCCTGCAAGGGCCGCGCCTATCTCTACCGCATCGTCAACCGTCGGGCACCGCTGGCGCTGGATATCGGCCGCGCCTGGCATGTGCTGGTCCCGCTGGATGCCGAGGCCATGAACGAAGGTGCCCAGCGCCTGGTAGGCCATCACGATTTCACCAGCTTCCGCGCCAGCCTCTGCCAGGCCAAAAGCCCGGTGAAGACGCTGAACCTGTTGACCGTCACCCGCGTGGGCGAGGAGATCCACATGGTGGCCCGCGCCCGCTCCTTCCTGCACCACCAGATCCGCAACATGATCGGCACCCTGCGCCAGGTGGGTGAGGGCAAGTGGACGCCGGATGATGTCACCCAGGCGCTGGAGGCGCGCAACCGCGCCGCCGCCGGCCAGACGGCGCCACCCGACGGGCTCTATTTCACTGAGGCGTGGTACGAGTAGCCACCGGATCCGGCCACCTCACTCCCCGGATCGGAGGGGGGGCCATGGCGCCCCTCCGTAATGCACGAAATCCGCGTCCGGCAGATTGCGCAGCGTGCTGTTTTCGATCAGGCGTTCGGCGAAGTCGTGGGTCTTCTGTTCGACATCGCGAATGGTGGCCGCCTGCTCCTCCTTGGCGTCGGGGGGCGTTTCCTCGTGGGTCCGGGCCAGGTCCTCGGCGTCCTCGGCATAATCGCTGATGTACCCGAAGATATCCTTGTGGGACGCCATCGTGTTGTCGTGGCGGGCGTATGAACCGAAATTCAGGTTGGTGAAGTGCTCCGCCACCGGCGGTCCACGCTTGATGCCATCCAGGTCGGCGTACCCGTTCGCCAATTCCGACATCACCTGGGCGTACCGCCCTTCCAGGGTGACGTGGGTGTTGTTGTCCAGGGTGTAGCGCTGGAAATCGGCTTCCTCTTCCTGGTCCTCATCGGCCACATGGACGTGTGAGGGGCGACCCCCGCCATCCTCATCGCCGAAATAATCGGGACGTGCCTGGATGTTGATCCGGCCCTGCGGCTCATTGTTGGCCGCGTCCCTGGAGAGGTGGACATAGGTGCTGGGATCGGTGGAGTCGATGATCTCCATGCTTTTGTTGAAGAAGATGTTGTTGGCGTTGTCCCGGTCATAGATTGAGGTCGTCCGATCCGCCCGCTGCACGACGGGCCGCGCCGGCGCGGCCATCCGTTGCAGCGCCATTCCATCGCCCGTTCGCGCGTTCAGCCGCTGGGACAGGTCGCGCAGATCACGCACGTGGGCGCCATCGTTGAGCTGGGTGGCCAGCCGCTGCAACGCCGGGGCATGTCCCGCCATTGACGCCGCCGCGCCATCCTGGCGGGGGGACACGGCGCGTGCCTCCACCCTATGCTGACGATCAGCGTGCATGGATCATCCTCGTCCACAGTCCGTGGTCCAAGGACGATATACCATCCGTAATTACGCGTAATGGGGGAAAATCGGACTCAGCCCGCCACCAGCGGCCCGCGCACCAGGGTGCTCACCAGGTCGCTGGTGATGATGTCCAGGAAGACGAAGCCGGTAGCCGTCAGCCAGCCGCTGCCCAGCACCGCCCGGAACACGTAGGCCTCATAGAACAGGCTCCACAGGAAGGCCGTGACCTGCACGGCCGCCGCGGCCGGCGTGGACAGCACGCCGCTGTGGGCGAAGGCCATGACGGGCAGCATCACCGCCAGGATGGTGACACTGGCCCAGTTGGACGCGGCCACGAATTGTGGGAACTGGGCGCGGCTGCCGCGCACGGCCAGGATGCGGTCCGCCATCAGCAGATAGGCCAGCGTGGCGATGACGAAATTCAGCAAGGCGGCCGGCACCGCCTGGATCAGGGGGGCCGAGGGCAGGGCGGGGGAACCGTCCAGCGGCGGCAGGGGATGGCCCATCCATCGCTCAACCGTGTCCAGCGCCACGGCACCCGGCAGCAGCAGGACCATGGTCCAGAAACTGCGCAGCGCGCCGGCACGATCCGTCGGGAACAGGCTGGCTGCCGTCCGGTCCAGGAAGGCCAGGCGGATGGCGCCGGCCAGGCCGCGTCCCCAATCCCGCATCATGCGGCCTTCGTCCCGGTTGCCGCGAACCAGTCGGCCAGCACGCGGCCGTAGATGTCGGTCAGCCGCACCAGGTCATCGACCACGATGTGTTCGTCCACCTTGTGCATGCTGGCGCCCACGCCGCCGAACTCCACCACCGGGCAATGGTTCTTGATGAAGCGGGCGTCCGACGTGCCGCCGCTGGTGCTGAGTTCCGGGGCCAGGCCCGTCACCGATTGAACCGCCTGCGAAACGATCCCGCTCAATTGCCCCGGCGGGGTCAGGAAGGCATCGCCGCTGACCGCCACCTTCACATCCCAGGTACCGCCCACGTCCGCCAGGACGCCGCGCACCCGGGCCTCCAGGCTGGTGGGGGTGTGCAGGTCGTTGAAGCGGATGTTGAGGACGGCGGTGCCCTTGGCCGGGATGATGTTGGTGGTGGGGTTGCCCACGTCGATGGTGGTGATTTGCAGGCTGCTGGGCTGGAAATGGGGCGTGCCCTCGTCCAGCGGTTCGCCCGACAGGCGGGCCAGCGCCTGGGCCAGGCGGGGCAGGGGGTTGTCAGCCAGGTGGGGATAGGCCACGTGGCCCTGGGCGCCCAGGCTGGTGAGGGTGAAGGTGACGCTGCCGCGCCGGCCGATCTTCATCATCTGGCCCAGCGTCTGCGGGTTGGTGGGCTCCCCCACCAGGCAGGCGTCCAACGCCTCCCCCCTCTCCTGCAACCAGCCCAGCACCTTGCGGGTACCGTTGATGGACGGTCCTTCCTCATCTCCGGTGATCAGCAGGCTGACGCTGCCGGTCGTGGGCAATCCTGCGGCCTGATGCCGGGCGAAAGCGGCGATAAAGGCGGCGATGGCGCCCTTCATGTCCGAAGCGCCCCGGCCGAACAGCCGGCCGTCGATGATGTCGCCGGCGAAGGGCCCCACGCTCCACGCCGCCTCATCCCCCGCCGGCACCACGTCGGTGTGGCCGGCGAAGCAGAAGTTGGGGCCGTCGGTGCCGAGGCGGGCGTACAGGTTCTCCACCGGTGCGGTACCCTCCTCCGTGAAGGTCAGGCGGTGGCAGGTGAAGCCCAGATCCTCCAGCACCCCCTGCAATATCCCCAGCGCGCCGGCGTCGGCGGGCGTGACGCTGGCGCAGCGGATCAACGCCTGCGCCAGGGCCACGGGGTCGGCGGCATCGACGGCCGGAGAGGCGGCACCCATCAGGATCAGTCCCGCAGCAGGTCGTTGATCGAGGTCTTGGCCCGGGTCTGCTCATCCACGCGCTTGACGATGACGGCGCAGTAGAGGCTGGGGCCGGGGGTGCCGTCGGGGAAGGGCTTGCCGGGCAGGCTGCCGGGCACGACGACGGAATATGCCGGCACGCGGCCCACGAACACCTCGCCCGTGGCGCGGTCGACGATCTTGGTGCTGGCGCCGATGTAGACGCCCATGGACAGGACGGCACCTTCCTCGATCACCACGCCCTCGACCACCTCGGACCGGGCGCCGATGAAGCAGTTGTCCTCGATGATCACCGGGCCGGCCTGCAAAGGCTCCAGCACGCCACCGATACCGACGCCACCGGACAGGTGGACGTTGGCGCCGATCTGGGCGCAGGAACCGACGGTGGCCCAGGTGTCCACCATGGTGCCCTTACCGACGCGGGCGCCGATGTTGACGAAGCTGGGCATCAGCACCACGCCGGGGGCGATGTAGGCGCTGCGGCGCACGATGGCGCCGGGCACGGCGCGGAAGCCGGCGGCCTTGAAGCGGGTGTCGTCCCAGCCCTCGAACTTGGTGGGCACCTTGTCGAACCAGGTGCTGCCGCCCGGCGCGCCGGGCACAGGCGCGCTGTCGGTCAGGCGGAAGGACAGCAGCACGGCCTTCTTCAGCCACTGGTTCACCACCCAGGCGCCGTCCACCTTCTCCGCCACGCGCAACTCACCGGCGTCCAGCGCGGACAGGGCGGCCTCCACCGCGTCGCGCACCGCACCCTTGGTGCTGGCGTTCAGGGTGTCGCGGGCCTCCCAGGCCTGTTCGATTTGGGACTGCAGATCGGTGGCGGTCATCGTGGGCGTCGTCCGGATGGCGCTTGAAAGCGGCTTGGCAGGCGGGGCTGCGGATGGGCTGGATGTCCTGGCGCAGACGCACCCGGGCGGGGGGACAATGGCGGGCCGATTCGCCCCCTGTCAACGCCCCGCGGTGTCAGGCCAGACCCGACTTTGGTCCAGTGGGCAACTGTTCGGCGCGCGGATTGTCCGCGCTCAAGCCCCGCGCAGTTCCGCCGCCAGTTGCGCCAGCCAAGCGGACACGTCGGTGATGCGGTGGTGCACATAGGCCGGCACTTCGCCCTTGGCCGCCGGATTGGGCAGGGAGAAGGGGCTGCCAGTGTCCACGAACACGGTGGCCATGCCCAGGGCCGCCGCCGGTTCCAGGTTGCGGGCGATATCCTCCACCATCACCGCCCGTGTGGGGTCGATGCCGTGCAGCGACAGCAGGGTGTGGTAGGGGGCGGCCTCCGGCTTGGGTGTGTAGTCGGCGGCCACGATGTCGTAGACGGCATGGAAATGGTCCGACACGCCCAGGCGGCGCATGACGTTGTCGGCATGGCCGGCCGACCCGTTGGTGTAGATGATCTTGCGCCCCGGCAGGGCGGCCAGGCTTTCCGCCATGCCCGGCTGGGGCAGGATGGCGGTGACGTCGATATCGTGGACGTAATCCAGGAAGGCGCCCGGCTCCACCCCGTGGTTCAGCATCAGGCCGCGCAGGCTGGTGCCGTACTGGCGGAAATAATCCTTCTGCAACCGCCGCGCGGCGTCGGCGTCCAGGCCCAGGGCGCGGGCGATGTAGGCGCCGATGCGCACGTCGATCTGGGCGAACAGGTTGCACGCGGCCGGGTACAGCGTGTTGTCCAGGTCGAAGATCCAGGTATCGACATGGCCGAACGGGTGGTCCGTGGCGGCGGCCTGGGCGGCGGCGGTGGCGGTTTTCTGCGGATCGCTCATCATGGGTTTGAACATGGGCCCGTCTGCACGGATGAGCAAGCGCCGCCGACGGCCCCTTGGCCATGCCAGCGCCGGTGGTGCAACCCTATCCCGACGCGGTGCCGCCTGCCCGTCCGGGCCAGTTGCCGCCACCGGGGGACTAGGCTACTCCTTTTGTCGGGTATCTTTTGCGCTAAGGGGTTGCAGCGCCCCGCAGCACGGATGCCCAAGCATGCGGAAAAGGGACGGCAGCGGCATGGATTTCGATCATGACGATACCCGGCCGGTCCCGACGGGGCCGGCGGATGCATCCGGCGTCACGGGTGTCCAGTCCTTGCTGGACGGCTGGGCGGGGCCCGGGTTGCTGGTCGATGCCCAGGGGCGGATCGCCGCCGCCAACGGTCCGGGTGCCGCCCTGCTGCTGCGCGACGATGGCTGGGTGGGCCAGTTGACCGACTGGGTGGCCGACGGCAATGCCCTGCTGCCGGGCACCCACTCCAGCCCCCTGCTCGACCATGAGGTGGTGGAATGGGCCCCCATGGCCCTGCCATCCGGCGACTATCTCCTGCTGGGCCGCATGGCCACGCTGGAACGCCGCCTGCGCCAGGCGCTGACGGAATCGCGCCAGCGCTATAAGGACCTGGTGGAAATCTCCAGCGACTTCGCCTGGGAAACCGGTGCCGACGGGCGGTTCGCCTTCGTCTCGCCGGCCGGTGCCATCGGCTATCGCCCGGACGACCTGGTCGGCCGCCATCCGACCGACTTCCTGCTGCCGGAATTCGACGACGGCCTGTCGCCGTTCGAGACGCGCCAGCCCATCGAGCGCGTGGAGGTCTGGTTGCGCGCCGCCGATGGCCGGCCCGCCTGCCTGATTTCCTCCGCCTTGCCGCTGACGGGGCCGGATGGGCAATGGACGGGTGCGCGCGGCGCCTGCCGCGACATCACCGAGGCGCGGCTGCGGGCCATGGAACTGGCCCAGGTGCGCCTGCGCGAACAGTATCTGGGCTATATCGTCTCCTCCACCCGCGATGACGTCGATCCCGCCCGCACGCTGGAAATCGCGGCCGGCGTGGCGGTGAACGCCACCGGCGCCAACGGTTCCGCCCTGCGCGCGCGGGTTGAGGGTACGGACGACTATGTGCCCCTGGGCCTGATCGAGACCATGCCGCCGGCGTTGGCCGAGGCGCTGGCCGAACTGCCCCGCCGGGCGGCGGAAAGCGCCACGCCGGTGACCGACCGCGCGGTCGGTTTCGACGTCATGGCCGCCCGCACCCTGTTCCGGCATGAGGTCAACGGCGCCGTCCTGGTCTGGCGCCCGACGCAAGAAGGGGGTTCCGGGCACGGCTGGTCGGACGATGACCTGTCCATGGCGCGCACCATCGCCGACCATGTCGGTGCCGCCATCGCCCAGGCCCGCTATCAGGAACGGCTGAAGACCCTGTCGGAACGCGACGGCCTGACGGGCCTGTACAACCGTCGCACCGTCATGGACTTGCTGGACCAGCGCCTGTCGACCAAGACGGGCGGCACCTCCGCCCTGCTGTATTTCGACCTGGACAACTTCAAGGCCGTGAACGACCTGCGCGGCCACACGGCGGGCGACGACGTGCTGCGCGCCGTGGGCGACCTGCTGCGCCGCATGGCCCGCATCGGCGATCTGGCCGGCCGCCTGGGCGGCGACGAATTCGTGCTGTGGGTGGACCGGGTGGACGAAGCCCAGGCCCTGTCGGTGGCCGACCGGCTGTTGCGTGAGGCGGCGGAATTCCTGCGCCCGCTGTCGTCGGGGCCGGACAAGCCGCTGGGCGTGTCGGTGGGGGTCGCCGTGCATCGCGGCGGGGCGGGCGAACCGGTCCAAGGCCTGGTGGATCGCGGCGACCAGGGCATGTATGCAGCCAAGCGCCTGGGCAAGGGGCACCGCACGCTGTCGCCCGCCTATGAGGCCGGGCTGGAAACAAGTGAAGGGGAAGAGGGTAAGACGTGATGGGCGGACTGGATTACGATACCGCCAAGAAGTTGGCCTCCAGCGCGGACATGTCCGACCGGCGCTACGTCGCCGCGCGCGCGGACGTGCAGCCGGAAATCCTGTACCTGCTGGCCTCGGACCAGAGTGCCGACGTGCGGGTGGTGATCGCGCGCAACGACGCGACGCCGCGCCAGGCCGACATGATGCTGTCCACCGACGTGGACGAACGGGTGCGCACCGGCCTGGCCGGCAAGATCGCGGCCCTGGTGCCCACCCTGTCGGCCGACAGGGTGGGGCAGATCGAACGCATGACCCTGCAGATCCTGGAAACGCTGGCGCGCGACCGCGCGGTGGCGGTGCGGGGCGTCATGGTGGCGGCGCTGAAGGACCTGCCCAACGCGCCCCCGTCCGTCATCCAGCAGTTGGCCCGCGACCTGGACAGCAGCATCTCCGGCCCGGTGCTGCGCCATTCCCCCATCCTGACCGACGACGATTTGCTGGAGATCATCGCCGGCGCGCCGGAGGATGACCGCCTGTGCGCCATCGCGGAGCGCGCGGACGTCAGTGTCGCGGTGTCCGACGCCATCGTGCAGACGGAACGCGAATCGGCGGTGGCCAGCCTGCTGGGCAACGCCAGCGCCCAGATTCGGGAAGAGACGCTGGACCGCATCCTGGACATGGCGCCCAAGCATGAGCCCTGGCACGCCCCCCTGGTGCGCCGTCCCCACTTGCCGCCGGCGGCAGCCGCCCGCATCGCCGGCTTCGTCACCGACACGCTGGTGACCGTGCTGCAAAGCCGCACCGACCTGCCGCTGGAAACCCGCAAGGCCATCACCCAGGCGGTGCACCAGCGCCTGCCGGCCAAGGCCAACGGCAACGGCGACGCCCTGGTGGAGGAAGAGGAATCCAAGGAGCGACCCGCCGACCGTGCCCGGCGCCTGCACAAGGAAAAGAAGCTGACGGAGGATGTGGTGACCTCGGCCCTGGGCCAGGGGGATCGCGGCTTCGTCCTGGCGGCCCTGGCGCTGCTGTCCGGCTTGCCCCAGCCCATCGTGGAAAAGATCATCGCCGGCCAAAGCCCGCGCGGCGTCACCGCCCTGTGCTGGAAGGCGACGCTGAGCATGCGCACCGCCCGCCAGGTGCAGATGCGCCTGGCCCAAATCCCGCCGTCCAACGTGCTGAACGCCCGCGAGGGCACCAAGTACCCCATGACGGATGATGAGATGAAGTGGCAGCTGGAGTTCTTTGGCGTGGAGTGACCGGGCGCCACGATCTTCAGAAAACAAAAGCGCCGGGTGGATCGCTCCGCCCGGCGCTTTGCTTTTCCTGGTCGGCGGATCGGCTTACTTATGCCCGATCAGGGTGCCGGCGCCGCCCTCGGTGAAGATTTCCATCAGGATGGCGTGGGGCACGCGGCCGTCCAGGATGACGGAGGCGTCGACGCCGTTCTCCACCGCCTGGATGCAGGTCTCGATCTTGGGGATCATGCCGCCGCTGGCGGTGCCGTCGGCGATGCAGGCCTTCGCCTGGTCCACCGTCAGCTCGGGGATCAGGGTCTTTTCCTTGTCCAGCACGCCGGCCACGTCGGTCAGCAGCAGCAGGCGCTTGGCGCCGATGGCGGCGGCCACGGCACCGGCGGCGGTGTCGGCGTTGATGTTGAAAGTCTCGCCATTGGGGCCGAAGCCGATGGGGGCGATCACGGGGATCAGCCCCGCCTCCTGCATGCGGCGGATCATGTCGGGGTTGACCTTGTAGGGGTCGCCGACGAAGCCCAGGTCCAGCACCTTTTCGATGTTGCTGTCGGGGTCGCGCTTGGTGCGCAGGACCTTCTTGGCCTCGATCAGTTCACCGTCCTTGCCGGACAGGCCGATGGCGCGGCCACCCTGGTCGTTGATCAGCTGGACCAGCTGCTTGTTGATGGAGCCGGACAGCACCATCTCGACGATCTCCACCGTCTCCTTGTCGGTGACGCGCAGGCCGTCGATGAATTCGGCACTTGATCTTCAGCCGGTCCAGCATCTGGCCGATCTGCGGCCCGCCGCCATGCACCACCACCGGGTTGATGCCCACCTGCTTCAGCAGGACGATGTCGCGGGCGAACATCTCACCCAGACGCTCGTTGCCCATGGCGTGGCCGCCATACTTCACGACGAAGGTCTTGCCGGCATAGCGCCGCATGTAGGGCAACGCTTCCGACAGGGTGGTGGCCTTGCCCAGCCACTCTTCGCGGGAAACGGCCAGGGCGGTCTTGGCGTCGGTAACAGCGGTCATCGGCGTCGGGTCCGTCATCACGGGGGGGGGGGGAACGATAGGCGGTTCGTATCTATACCCGACCCGGCCCCAGGGCAATCCCCAGTGGCCGGCGGTGCGGCGATAGGGGGCACGCGTCCATCACGGGGCGGGGCGGCCCAAGGTTACGGGTTGGCCAGGGCCGCCAGCGAGGCCCGCAGTTCCGGCACGCCCTCGCCCGTCTCGCTGCTGGTGAACAGCACTTCGGGATGGGCGGCAGGATGCTTTTTCAGGGCGCCGGCCGTGGCGGCGTGGACGTGGTTCAGCGCCAGGCGGGTCAGCTTGTCGGTCTTGGTCAGCACCACCTGATAGACCACGGCGGCGTTGTCCAGCATGTCCATGACCTCCATGTCGATGGGCTTGAACCCATGGCGGCTGTCGATCAGCAGGCAGCAGCGGCGGAGCGTCACCCGGCCCTTGAGGTAGGATCGGACGAAGTCGTTCCAGGCCGCCACCTTCTCCTTGCTTTCCTTGGCGTAGCCGTAGCCCGGCATGTCCACCAGCGACAGCCGGTCGCCCAGGTCGAAGAAGTTCAGCTGCTGTGTCCGGCCGGGGGTGTGGGAGGTGCGGGCCAAAGTCTTGCGCCCCGTCAGCGCGTTCACCAGGC
Organism: Azospirillaceae bacterium; assembly: GCA_028283825.1. Classification (NCBI taxonomy): domain Bacteria; kingdom Pseudomonadati; phylum Pseudomonadota; class Alphaproteobacteria; order Rhodospirillales; family Azospirillaceae; species Azospirillaceae bacterium. Next base: position 2,295,563 of record JAPWJW010000003.1, read on the forward strand.
TGGACTTGCCCACGTTGGACCGGCCGGCGAAGGCCACCTCCGGCAGGTTCTGCGGCGGCAGGTCGCCCTGGGCCGCGGCCCCCCACTTGAACTCGCACTCCTTGGCGAACAGCAGGCGGCCGGTTTCCAGCGCCTCCGGCGTGATGGGGGACAGGGTGGGCAGGGGGGGAAGCTCGCGGGCCATGGGCCTTACTTTCTATCTCTACTCAAGGTTCAGGGGCATGGAACGGCGGTTCCATGCCCCTGAAGGATCGTGCTCTTCCGTGAGGTGGGGCCGCGCCATCACTGGTCAAGGCCCCACCAGCCGCCTGAGGCCCGCTGATGGGTTACCATCAGCGGGAACTGGATCACGTCGGCTTCACGCCCATGCGGCGCATCAGGACGTACTGCTGCGTCACGCTGAACAGGTTGGACCACACGTAGTAGATCACCAGGCCGGCGGGCAGGGAGCCCATCATCCAGGTGAAGACCAGCGGCATGGTCATCATCACCTTCTGCTGCGTCGGGTCCATGCCCGGGGCGGGCGTCATCTTCTGCAGCAGGAACATGGTGCAGCCCAGCAGGATGGGCCAGACGCCCAGGTGCAGGAAGAGGGGCGGGGTGAAGGGCAGCAGGCCGAACAGGTTGAACACCGTCGTCGGGTCAGGCGCCGAAAGGTCGTGGATCCAGCCGAAGAAGGGCGCGTGCCGCATCTCGATGGTGATCGACAGCACCTTGTACAGCGACCAGAAGATCGGCATCTGGATCAGCACCGGCAGGCAGCCGGTCATGGGGTTGGCGCCTTCCTTCTTGTACAGCGCCATCATCTCCAGCGACGCCTTCTGCTTGTCGTCGCCGGCGGCCTTGCGGATGGCCTCCACCTGCGGCTGCAGCTTCTTCATGCGGGCGGCGCTGCGGAACTGCTTCTGCGCCAGCGGGAACATGATGCCGCGCAGGCACAGGGTGAACAGCATGATGCCCAGGCCGAAGTTGCCCAGCAGGCGGCCGAAGAAGTCCAGCGCCAGCGAGAACGGCATGGTCAGGAACCACAGGTGGCCGAAATCGATGGCGCGGTTGAACAGCGGGATGCCCAAATCATCCTGGTAGCTGTCCAGCAGCTTCATTTCCTTGGCGCCGGCGAACAGGCGGGCGCTGCTCTCGGTGCTCTGCCCGGCCTCCAGCGTCACCGACGGCTCGGCATAGTCGGTCTGGTACAGGTCGCCCTTTTCCTGGTGGGTGACGTGGGCCGTCAGGGTCTTGCCCTGGTCCGGCACCAGGCTGACCAGCCAGTACTTGTCGGTGATGCCCAGCCAGCCGCCCTTGGTGTCGAAGGACTTCGAAATCTCGCCCGACACGTCCTTGTAGGAGATTTCGTGCAGGGTGCCGTCGATCTGGCCGATGGGCCCCTCATGCAGCATGTAGGAACCCAGCAGGGCCGGGTGGCCGGCGCGGGCGATGCGGGCATAGGGGTACAGGGTGACGGCACTGGTGCCGTTGTTCGTCACCTTCTGGCTGACGGTGAACATGTAGTTGGCGTCGATGGCCACCGTGCGCTCGAACGTCAGTCCCTGGCCGTTGTCCCAATGCAGGGTGACCGGGTGCGACGGCGTCAGGTCGGCGGTGTCGGCCGCCTGCCATTCGGTGGTGGGGCCGGGGACGGCCGCACCCTCGGCGGTCCAGCCGTATTCGGCGAAATAGGCGCCGGGGGCGCCGCTGGGCGACAGCAGGGTGACGGCCGGGCTGCTCTTGTCCACCGTCTCACGGTAGTCCTGCAGGCTCAAATCGTCGAAACGGCCGCCGCGCAGGTTCAGGGTGCCGGCCAGGCGCGGGGTGCGGATGGCGATGCGCTGTCCTTCGCCCAGCACCGTGGCCCGATCGCGCAGGGCGCCGGCCACATCACCGGCCGCCACGGCGCCAGGCGCGCCGGTGGGCGCGGCACCTGGGGTGGGCGGGGCCGCCTGCGCCTGCTCCGCTTCCTGCTTCGCCTTCGCCAGCTGCACCGCGCGGTCATGCGGCACCTGGTAGAAGAAGTGGAAGCCCAGCAGGATGGCGGCGGACAGGCCGATGGTGATGAACAGGTTCTTCTGATCGCTCATGTATTCAATTCCCACGACTTCCCGGCGCTAACCACCCGGGCCCAACGGCGAACGTATCGGATGCACGGCGGCAGGACCCTAACGGGCCGCGCGGCCCCCGTCCATATGGCAGCAATCAATGTCAGGTGAATGACGGCCGCGCAGGGCCGTTTCGGGCGGTTTGACGCGCCCGCCGCCCGCCGGCGGCACCGGGTCCAGCCCACTTCCGCCCCAGGGATGGCAACGCGCGATGCGCCGGGCCGCCAGCCAGCCGCCCTTGATGCCGCCGTGCGTGGCCAGCGCCTGTAGCGCGTAGGCCGAACAGCTGGGCTCGAACCGGCAGCGCGGGCCCAGCATGGGGGCCAGCAACAGCCGATAGGCATGGATGGGCAGGCGCAGTAGCCGGGCGAGCGGGGTCATGGTGCCGGCGGATCCCCGCCGGGCACGGTCCCGCCGTCGTCCGCTGCCGGCGCAGGCGCGCCGTCAACCCAGGCGCCCAGCTTTTTCAGGGCATGGGCCAGGTCGCGCACCAGATCGGCATAGGGGCGGGTCACGGTCTCGCTGCGGGCGATGACCACGAAATCATGGGCCGGCTTGGCATGGGGGGCCAGCACGGCCGCGACGGCCGCGCGAAGACGGCGCCGGGCACGATTGCGCGCGACGGCATTGCCGACCTTCTTGCTGGCGGTAAACCCCACACGCACCAAAACGTCGCCGGCGGGTGGCCGCTGGCGATCGTCGTGGGCGCGGGCTTGAAGAATCAGGCCGGGGGTTGCCCATTTGCGGCGCGCCCCAGCGACGGCCAGAAATTCTGACCGTTTCAGGAGGCGCCCCACCACGGCTGCGCGCCGGGGCGCCATCTGGCGCTTAGGCCGACAGACGCTTGCGGCCCTGGGCGCGACGGCGGGCCAGAATCTTGCGACCGCCGGGGGTGGCCATGCGGGTGCGGAAGCCATGGCGGCGGGCGCGCACGAGCTTGCTCGGCTGGAACGTACGCTTCACGACGGATACTCCGGTATAAGAACTGAAAAAAGGAAGGGCGTTGTATAGTGTCGGCCCGGCGCAGAGTCAATGCGCCAGTTGCAGAGACCAAACCCGCGCCGCCATGACCACACCTATGCGTGAATTCACACCCGACCCGTCAGAACCTTCATCGGTTGCCGGCCGGGCTGGCCATGTTCGCCGCTGGACGCTACGCCTGGCGCCGCTGGCCCTGCTGCTGTTGGCCCTGGCGCTTGTGCTGACCTTGGGCGGCCAGCGCTGGCTGACCATAGACGCTTTGGCCGGCCGGCTCCAGGCCTTGTCCGTGCTGGTGGCGGACCATCCCTGGTGGGCGGCCGGCGCCCTGGTGGCCGTCTCGGCCGGCACGGCGGCCCTGTCGCTGCCGGCGGCCACGGTGCTCAGCCTGGCGGCGGGTTATGCTTTCGGGGCGCCCTTCGGTGCGGTTCTCTCTGTTTCGGGCGCCACTCTGGGCGGCGTGGTTGCCTTCCTGGCCCTGCGGCAGGCGGGCGTGGGCGGCCTGGCCGCGCGGCTGCCCGTATGGCTGCGACCGCTGATGGGGAAAATGGCGGGTCGGCCTTGGGCGGTGATCATCATCCTGCGCCTGCTGCCGGTGCTGCCCTTTTCCGCCATCAATGTGCTGGCGGTGGCGATTCGCATGCCCCTGGGCATCTTCGCCGCCGGTACGGCCCTGGGCGCCTATCCGCCGCAGTTCCTCTACGCCCTGCTGGGTGCGCGCCTGCCGACCCTGCTGGCCCAGGGCGTGCGGCCGGGGGCGGGTTTGTTGCTGCGCCCGGACGTGGGCCTGCCGCTGGCGGCCCTGGTCCTGCTGGCCGCGGCGCCGGTTCTGGCGCGATACTGGCGCCGCACCCCATGATGCCAGCGGCACGAAAGTTGTGCCGCCGTAGCCCGCGATCACGGGCGCCGGAGCTTTCCGGGAAGCGAAGCGGACTGGAAAGCGCGGATAAGAGAAGGATGTGAGCCATGGCCTGGGACCCCGCGCAATACGGCTTGTTCGAGGCGGCACGCGCCCGTCCCGGCCATGATCTGATGGCGGCCCTGCCGCCGCTGAAGCCCGCCCGCGTCGTCGATCTGGGCTGTGGCGCCGGCAAGCTGACCATGGCGTTGGCCAGCCGCTGGACGGGGGCGGAGGTGGCGGGCGTGGACAGTTCCACCAGCATGCTGGGCCGCGCCGCCCAACTGGACACGCGCGTGGCCTGGGAACTGGGCGACATCCGCCAATGGCGGCCGGACGCGCCGGTGGATGTCGTCTTCTCCAACGCCGCCCTGCAGTGGGTGGAGGGGCATGAGGCGCTGTTCCCCCGCCTGCTGTCCGCCGTGGCGCCGGGCGGCGTGCTGGCGGCGCAGATGCCGCGCAACTTCGCCAGCCCCTCCCACGTCCTGCTGCGGCAGGTGGCGGCCGAGGGACCTTGGGCCGAGCGGCTGGAGGGGGCCTTGCGTGAGGCGCCGGTGCACGAACCGGCGCAGTATTACGACTGGCTGGCGCCGGCCAGCGCCCGAGTCGATGTATGGGAGACGGAGTACCTGCACGTCCTGGACGGCGCCGACCCCGTGCTGGAATGGACCAAGGGCACCGCCCTGCTGCCGGTGCTGGAAACGCTGCAAGGTGCCGAACTGGCGGATTTCCTGGAACGCTATCGCGCGGCCCTGGCGGTGGCATATCCCCGCCGCGCCGACGGCCGCACCCTGTTCCCCTTCCGCCGCCTGTTCATCGTGGCGACAAAACAGGGGTGATGCCCCCTCAAGCGCCGGCAGACGCTATCGCGCCCTACAGCGGCATGGGCCAAACGCGCACGCCGCTGGTATAAACCTCGAAACAACGGGGAGAGCTTGCCATGACCGTGCTTGAGGTCGCCGTCTATGCCTTGGTGCTGACCGGCGGCAAGACCGCCTTCTTCTGCGAACAGAAGGCCGACGCGGTGGAATGTTCCAACGGCCTGTCGGCGACGGAGGGGGAGAAGGGCACCATCCGTTATGACGATGGCGTCGTCGTCTCGCGCCTGGCCGACGGCAGCCTGTCTTTCTCCAACGGCATCACCGCCCATTGGGGGGCTGGCAGCTGGGTGCAGTTCAGCAACGGCGTGAGCCTGCGGCGCGTGGCCGGCGGCAACTTCAAATCCTCCACCGGCATGCTGTGCGACGCCGGCGGGACGACCAAGGCGTCGTGTCATGAGGAATAGGTTTTCGGTTTCTCAAGCGCCGGCGGCGCTTCCGCGCCTTGGCTATCCTCGCCTTCCGGTCCGCTACGCTCCCCAAAAGGCTCCGGCGGACGCCGTCGCGTCCTAGTCGCTACGCTTCCTTATACCACGCTGTCCGGCGCCAGGGCGCAGGGCTCGCCCCGGCCGCTTTCCACCTGCACCGTGGCATGGTTGATGCGGAATTGGGCCTTCAACTCGCGGCAGGCCTGGGCCAGCAGGCGGTCACAATCGGGATTGTCGGGCCGCACCAGGTGGGCGGTCAGGGCCGTGTCGGTGGTGCTGAGCGCCCAGACGTGCAGGTCGTGCACCTCCGTCACGCCGGGCAGGCCCGCCAGGTAGGTCCGTACGGCGGCCAGGTCGATGCCCGCGGGCACGGCATCCAGCGCCAGGCTCAGCGATTCGCGCAGCAATGACCAGGTGCCGATGACGATGACCACGCTGATCACCAGGCTGATCACCGGGTCCAGCCAGATCCAGCCCGTCACCATCATCAGGGCGCCGGCGATCACCACACCCAGGGTGACCAGGGCATCGGATGCCAGGTGCATGAAGGCGCTGCGCAGGTTCAAATCGTGCTTGGACCCGCGCATGAACAGCAGGGCGGTGCCGCCGTTGACCAGGATGCCGCCGGCCGCCACCCACATCATGACGGTGGGGGCCGCGGGCTCCGGCTCCGTGAAGCGGCGCACCGCCTCCCAGGCGATGCCGCCGGTGACCAGCAGCAGGGCCACGGCGTTGGCCAGGGCCGCCAGGATGGAACTGCCGCCCAGGCCGTAGGTGTAGCGGCTGGACGGCCGCCGCCGCGCCAGAATGACCGCTACCCAGCTGGCCGCCAGGCCCAGCACGTCACTGAGGTTGTGGCCGGCGTCCGCCAGCAGGGCCAGCGAATTGCTGGCCACGCCGTAGAATGCCTCCGCCGCCGTATAAGCCAGGTTCACGGCGATGCCGATGGCGAAGGCCGCACCCGCGTCGGCCGGGGCCGCATGGTGATGCCCGCCCAGGCCGTGGCTGTGGCCGTGGTGATCGTGGTCGTGATCATGCCCGTCATGGTCATGATCGGGGGCATGGTCCGCGTGATCGTGGCCCGCATGGTCATGCCCCTTGTGGTCATGGCCGGCGTGATCGTGGGAATGGTCGTGGTCGTGCGGCGGGGCCATGGGATCCGTCGATGGCAAAGGGCGTTGGCGGCAACCATACAGGCAGCCCGGACGGCGGGCCATCGGCTTGGGACGGGCCAGAGCTTATGACGCAGGCGCCTGCGGCTGCGATTCGCCGGCGTTCTTGGCTTGCGTCAATTGTTCCAGGCGGCTGCGATAGCCGCTGACGGCGGTCGTCACTTCCTGCGTCCGCTGCTCCGGGTCCGACACCCGGCTGGTCAGCGCCAGCAAGGCATAGGCATCGCGGTGCAGGTTTTCCAGGTCGGCGACGGCGACGTTGCCCTGGGCCTTCAGGGGGGCCAGCATGGCCGTGATCCGCTCGACCAGCGGCGTCGCCCGTTCCTGCAATGCGCCGCCGGGCAGCCGCCGCTCCAGATCCTCCAGCACGCCCAGCACGCGGAAGATGTGGTCCACCGCCCGCTTGTCGTTGGGCTGGGCGCGCAGGCCGGGCAGGGCGAATTCCACCAGGAAGGCCACCTGGAAGCCGTGGCGCACCACCTTTTCCGCGTCGATGACCTCGGTTGCCTTGGCCGTCAGCTCAAAGATGTTCACGCGCTCGATTTCGCCGCTGCTTTTCAGGCGCATGGGGTTGGGCACGTCGATCAGCTGCACCACCTGGCCCTCGCGCGGGGAGCGGCGGCGATCCGGGCCGATATAATCGCTGGTGACGACGAATTTCTTGCGGTTTTCCACCAGGTTGATCAGCCGTTCCTGCACCTGCTTGGGCGAGTAGGGCTTCACCAGGATGTCGTCGGCACCCGAGCCGGCGAAGCGGATCATCATCTGCTGGGTGGGGTTCCAGGTCATGGCCATGGCGCCGACAAAGGGGTTCAGCCCCGTCAGGCCGTGGCGGATGGCGTGGATCCAGCGCAGGGCCGCGCCCTCCGCCTGGTCGGCGTCCAGGATCACCAGGTCGGCGGTGGTGGGGCCGGCCGCCGCCTCCGCCAGGGTGGCGAAATCGGTCACCTTGTCCATGCCCATGCGCGCCAGCATGGCGCGCAGGATGCGACGCGTGTTGAGGTCGGCATCGACCAGCAGGGTCTGGATCTTGCTGAGGTCCGGGGTCATGGGCGTCGGGTGGGGCAGGCGGTTCTGAAGGGCGACCGGCCCCTCAAGCACAAGGGACCACCCGGGGATGAAGGACGGCCGGCAGGCGCGATCATTCCGTCACCCCAACGACGGTTCCGAATCATGGCCTCAATTTACCAGGAATGCAATCAAACGCGGATTTTTCCGGGGGATCCAAAGGGATGCCCCCGGAAGATAATCCAGATTGTCAGGGGTACGAGACGTCGTCTCATGCCCCCGGTCTTAGCCGGTGATACGGTCGGCCACCACCGGGCCGTGGCTGGCCGGACCGGCGCCCACGGTGACGGCCCGGCGCAGGGCCGCCACGGCGGCGGCGGCATCGGCTTCGGTCGCGGCATAGACGCGGGCGAGCGGCCGGCCACCGGGGCCCACCGCGGCGCCCAGTCCGGCGATGTCGGTGAAGCCCACGCTGTGGTCCACGCCATCCTGCGGGCGGGTGCGGCCGCCGCCCAGGGCCACCACGGCGATGCCGACGGCACGGGTGTCGATGGCGGTCACGGTCCCTTCGGCCTCGGCGTGGATGTCGCGCACCACCGGCCCCTGGATCAGATACCTGTCCGCGCGTTCCAGGAAATCGGCCGGGCCGCCCAGGGCCGCCACCATGCGGCCGAAGCGATCGGCCGCACTGCCGTCGGCCAGCGCCCGGTCCACCTTGGCACGGGCCTCATCCAAATCGGCGGCCAGGTCGCCCAGCAGGATCAGTTCGGCCGTCAGGTCGCGGGTGACCTCCCACAGGCGGGCGTCGGGCTTCTCGCCACGCAGGATGGCCACGCATTCCGCCACCTCCACCGCGTTGCCGGCGGTGGTGCCCAGCACCTCGTTCATGTCGGTCAGCAGCGACACGGTGGGCAATCCGGCACCCCGCGCCACGGTGGCGATGCTGCGGGCCAGCGCCTCGGCATCCTCATACTTGGCCATGAAGGCGCCGTTGCCGAACTTCACGTCCATCACCAGGCCGTCCAGGCCGGCCGCCAGCTTCTTGGACAGGATGGAGGCGGTGATCAGGTCGATGCTTTCCACCGTTGCCGTCACGTCGCGGATGGAATAGAGGCGGCGGTCGGCGGGCGCCAGGTCGGCCGTGGCGCCGATGACGGCGCAGCCGACCTCGCGCACCACATGGCGCAGCTTCTCCAGGTTCGGCTGCACGACGTAACCGGGGATGCTTTCCATCTTGTCGAAGGTGCCGCCGGTGTGGCCCAGGCCGCGGCCGGACAGCATGGGCACGAAACCACCGCAGGCCGCGACCAACGGGGCCAGCAGCAGGCTGACCTTGTCGCCCACGCCGCCGGTGGAATGCTTGTCCAGGATGGGGCCGGGCAGTTCTTGCGACCGCCATTCCATCACCGTGCCGGAATGCGTCATGGCGCGGGTCAGGGCCACGCGCTCATCCATGTCCAGTCCCTGGAAGAAGACGGCCATGGCGAAGGCGGCGGCCTGGCCCTCGGTCACGCGGCCGTCGGTCAGGCCATGCACGAAGTCGGTGATGCTCTGGGCGCTGAGGCGTCCGCCGTCGCGCTTCTGGCGTATGATTTCCTGGGGAAGCATGGATGTCCGTTATCCGTCGGGAGAGGTCAGTAGGTGCTGGGCCGGCCGGTGGCGCCGGCTTCCTGCCCCAGGGCCGCCAGCAAGGCGTCCAGCAGGCCGGAGGCGCCGAAGCGGAAGGTGGCGGGGCTGACCCAGCCAGGGCCGCAGATGTGGTCGGCCAGGGCCAGATAGTCGCGGGCGCCGTCGATGTCGCGGATGCCGCCGGACGCCTTGAAGCCGACGGGGCGTTTGAGCACCCCGTCTTCCGGCACCAGGCTGTCGCGACAGGCGGCCAGCATGATGCGGGCCGCCCCCAGGGTGGCGCCGACCGGCACCTTGCCGGTGGAGGTCTTCAGGAAATCGGCGCCGTTGCGCACCGCGATCTCCACCGCCCGCTCGATGAAGACGGGCTTGGCCAGGCTGCCGGTTTCCAGGATGACCTTCATCACGGCATCGCCCGCCGCCTCGCGCGTGGCGGCCAGCACCTCGTCCGGCTGGGTGCTGTTGGGGTACAGCATGATGCTGTGATAGGGGATGACCACGTCGATCTCATCGGCGCCGTCGGCCAGGGCCGCGGTGGTCTGTTCCGCCACCCGTTCCGGCGACAGGCTGCCGCCGGGGAAATTCACCACCGTGGCGATGCGCACGCCGCTGCCGGCCAGCAGTTCCCTGGCTTGCGGGATGAAGGATGGCCACAGGCAGACGGCGGCCACGGATCCCGCCGGGCTGAGCGCGCGGGCGCACAGGGCGGCGGCGGTGTCCTCATCCTCGCCTTCACCCAGGCTGGTCAGGTCCAGCAGGGGCAGGGCCCGGCGCGCCAGGGCGGCGTGGGCTTCGGCGTCCTCAGGTTTGATGGTCAGGGTCATGGCGCGTGCTCAGAAGCTGAGGTTGTCCGGCCCGAAGGAGAAGGGCAGAAGCTGATCCAGGGTGAAGGTGGCGCGCACCCCCTCCGGCCCCGCCACGTGGATCAGGGTGTCGGGGGCGGAGAATTCGCGCAGGCGCTGGCGGCAGCCGCCGCAGGGCGTGCACAGGCCGGACGCGTCGGCGGCCGGATCGGCCGGGCCGCCGATGACGACGATCTCCGCGATGCGCTTGGCGCCCGCCGTCACCATGGCGCCGATGGCGCTGGCCTCCGCGCACTGGCCCTGGGGATATGCGGCGTTCTCCACGTTGCAGCCGGCGAAGACCCTGCCGTCGGGCGTGCGGATGGCGGCCCCCACCTGGAAACGGGAATAGGGCACGTGGGCGTGGCCGCGCGCGGCGGCGGCGGCGGCGAACAGTTCGGGCACGGCGGGGGTGGGGGCCGGGGAGGGCGGGGGGGCGGGGCTGGTCATGTCGTCACGTCTCCTACGCGAAAAGAGGCGCGGTTCACACGTGCGTCTGCCGCCGGCCGCCCCCGCAACCTGACCAAATGGTCAAGATGACAAGGTGTGCCGAAGGATCGGAAACCGCAAGGCCAGAAACAAGAAAGCGGCCCTTGCGGGCCGCTTTCAATGACTTTTTTTGCCTATTCCCGCATCTTAATCGAACAGGGCGTCGATGTCCGACTGGCTGCTGGGGCCGGTGGGCTTGGGCGGCTCCGCCGGCTTGACCTCGGTGGCGTTGAACAACTCGTCGATGTTGTCCTGGCTGACGTCGGTCAGGGCCGGGCCGTTCAGCAGGTGGGCGTCGGGCCGGGTGTCGCCGGGCTTGGTCGACATCATGGCGTCGCCGTTGCCCTCCACCCCCCAGATGCCGATCATTGCCGCCACGCGATGCTCGATATACCGCAGGGTGTTCACCACCTTGGTGGTGCGCTGGCCGGTGATGTCCTGGAAACTGCAGGCCATCAGGATGGACATGACGTGGTTCTCGATCTCGGTGGCGATCTCGATAACCTCGATGTGGCCGGTGCGGGCCAGGCGTTCGGTGGTGGCCTGGATGGCCTCCGCGGCGCCCAGGATGTCGCTGGTCGCCCGTTCCGTCGCGGTGACGATGGCGTCCAGTTCCGAGGTGGCGGCCAGGATGCGGCTGTTGGCCGAATCCTTGGGCACCATCTGGGCGATTTCCTGCTTCGTCTGCTCGATGTGCGACGACAGCTGGCGCAGTTCATGCCGCATCATGTGCATGTGCGGATGTTGGGCCGCGACGGCGATGGTGCCGTCGGCCAACTGATGGCTCATGGACTGCAGCTTGCCGACCTCAGCCTTCAGCACCGCCAACAGGTCGGTGCCGCCGGCGGCACCGGCATTGCGCATCTGCGCGTCGCGCCGTTCCAGGAAGGCCCGGGTCCGCGGATCGCGCAGCAGGTCGGTCTCAATGGCCGTGTAATCGGCGGCCGTCAGGGCCGCCGTTTGCGCCACACCCGTCTTCTGACCCATCGCGGGTTACTCCAGCGTGCCGAGGACGCTCTCGATCTTCTTCTTCAGCGTTTCGGCGTTGAACGGCTTCACGATGTAGTTGTTGACGCCGGCTTCCTTGGCGGCAACGACGTTCTCGGTCTTGGATTCGGCCGTCACCATGATGAAGGGCGTGCCCTTCAGGCGCACGTCGGCGCGCACTTCCTTCAGCAACTGCAGGCCGGTCATCGGCTCCATGTTCCAGTCGGAGATGACCAGGCCCACCGGGGCGGCGCGCAGCTTGCCCAGGGCCTCGGCGCCATCGGCCGCCTCTTCGATATTGGTGAAGCCGATCTGGGTCAGCAGGTTGCGCACGATGCGGCGCATGGTGGCGTAATCGTCGACGACGAGAACGGAGGTAGCAGAGGCCTTGGCCATAGGGACGTGTCTCCAGGGGTACTAGGGCTCGGGTTAATATTGAGGAGTGGTTATTAAAAGGAGATGAACAAAAAGCCGCCTTGGGGCGACGAATCGCTCGCAGGGCAGCTTTTCGAATGATTTCGCGCGAGACCCTACCATGAACTGGTTCGTCCGCCCACCACCCACCCGTATGGGGAGCATCGAAAGAAGGTGTGCCGCCAAAGGCTTCCCCGGCAAGGGCCCGGATTTCCAGGGTGTTTGCGTTATGCAATGCCTATGGCAAGCAACCTAACCTAAGGATGTGATGCGGGATGCGTCGATAGGTGTACTTCCGTCGGCCTATAGCGAATGGCGTAGACCGACACCGCCGGCGGAGATTGTGGTTATGCATTTGAAATTAAATACAAATTTTGGCTTCGGTGCACAATGCCGAGTCAATTGGCACGGTGGATGCTTCTATTCCGGCATGAACCAACCTGGGCAGCAAGCCCACCCGAACCGATAGGAATTCACGTCATGATCCGCCGCATCGCCGTCGCCGCCACTGCCGCCGTTGTCTTCGCCGCTTTCGCCGCCGCCCCGTCCTTCGCCGCCACCACCGGCACCTCGGGTACCGTGCAGCTGAACAGCACCGTGGCGCTGACCTGCACCGTGGCCGTCACCGACAGCAATGCCACGCTGAACATCCTGGCCGGCTCCAGCAACGTGCAGGTCGGTTCGGTGGTTGAGAACTGCAACGACGGTGCCGGCTACACCATCACGGTGGCCTCCGCCAACAACGGCGCGCTGAAGTCCTCGGCCACCGGCGCCCAGGCCATCAACTACACCACCACCTACGACGGCACCAACGGCTCCGGCTCCAGCTTCACGGTCACCCGGTCGGGCGCGCAGTTCGCCAAGACCGCCGCCATGTACGTGACGGTCCCGGCCAGCGCCCAGGCCATTGCCGGCAGCTACGCCGACACCCTGACGGTCACCATCGCCGGCAAGTAAGCCGCCGCATCGGTTCGGTAGCGTTCGCGAAGGGGCGGTCCCAGCCGGGGCCGCCCCTTTGTGCTGTCCGGCCCGTGGCTGAATGCATCTTGTAATGCATTGATTCTGTTGAATTTATTTTCTGAGGGATATTGCGAAACGCCATGGGTGGCGGGCGTCCCTTCCCGATCGGGCGGAGTCAGATTCTAAAATCATGAGTTATTCCAGTTACTTGGATGAAGTTCCCCGCATGGGGCCGGCACTGGCACCCGAATTGCTTATATCGAAAGTATCAAATAGCCGGGCAACAAGCCCACCGAACCGATAGGAACTTTCGCCATGATCCGCCGCATCGCCGCCGCCGCCGTTGTCCTCGCCGCTTTCGCCGCCGCCCCGGCCTTGGCCGACACCTCCGGCAGCGTGAAGCTCAGCGGCACCGTGGCGCTGTCGTGCAGCGTGGCCGTCACCGACAACAACGCCAGCCTCAACATCCTGTCGGGCTCCAGCAACATCACCGTCGGCGCGGTGGTCGAGACCTGCAACGATGGTGCGGGCTACACCATCACGGTGACCTCGGCCAACGGCGGCAGCCTGAAGTCCAGCGCCAACGGCGCCCAGCCGGTCAGCTACACCACCATCTACGACGGCCAGTCCGCCACCGGCACCGTCAACGTCAGCCGTTCCTCCGCCCAGTTCGGCAAGCAGGCCACCATCGCCGTCACCGTCCCCGCCAACGCTCAGGCCATCGCCGGCAGCTACAGCGACACCCTGACCGTCACCATCCAGGGCAAGTGAGCACGGGAAACAGTTCGTTAAGGGCTTCAAGAACCTGATCTTTTAACCGGGGTGTATTCCCATCGGCCTCTCGGTTACTCTCAACGGTATTGCCGGGGCCAAGCGTTAGGGGCTTGAGGGTGACTTTGAACGAACGCGGCGCACGACCGGTGCGCAGACCAGGTCCGACGGGTTCGGGCACCCCGGGCGGCCCTCAGCCAGCGGCACCGGGCCCCCGGGGTGGTGGCGTGACCTCCCGCCTCATCGGCACGACGCTGGTGGGGGTGGTCGCCACGGTGGCCCTGCTGTGGTTCGTGGTGGCGTCGGGGGGCAACTGGCGCTTCTACGTCAATCCCGAGGGCCTGGTGATCGTGCTGGGCGGCGTCGTCTGCGTCGCCCTGCTGGCCTTTCGCGGTGATGAGATCCGCGCGGCCCTGGGCGCCCTGGTCGGCATCGTGCGCGACCGCGACAGCATCCACACCGACGTGGCCGAATTGCTGGAGGTCGCGCGCCACCTGCATGAAAAGCGCATCCAGGCGGCGGACGAACGGGCGCAACGCGTGGGCCATCCCTTCCTGCGGCTGGGCCTGCAGATGGTGGTGGACGGCCAGCCGCTGGAGGACCTGCTGCAGGTGATGAACTGGCGCATCCAGAAACAGATGGAGCTTGAGGCCGGCCAGTCGCGCTTCTTCCGCACGCTGGCGACATTCTCCCCCGCCTTCGGCCTGCTGGGCACGCTGGCCGGCATGGTCGGCATGCTGAAGCATCTGGGCGAGGGCGACATCGGCCTGATCGGCGGCAGCATGGCGGTGGCGATGCTGGCCACGCTGTACGGCCTGATTCTGGCCAACCTGGTGTTCAAGCCCATCGCCATCAAGCTGGAACAGCGCACCGGCCGCCGTGTCGCCCTGCTGAACGTGCTGCTGGAGGGGGTCGTGCTGACCCACCTCGGCCGTTCCCCCACCCTCATCCAGGACAGCCTGGACCACTACCTGCGCGACGCGCGGGAGGAGGACTGGGGTGGCGCCTAGTGATACTGATGACCCGCCGCCCAAGCCGCGCCATACGGCCCGCGTCTTCTCCAGCGCCAGCGTCGTGCTGACCAATCCCCCCCAGGGCGGCCAGCAGACGCCGTCCCTCGCCCAGCCGGCGACACGCACGCGGCCCAGCGGACGCAGTGGCCGCCTGCCCGGTGACCGCCAGCACGGCACCGTGCCCGGCCGCATGCCCGGCGAACCGGCGGAGGAGTCTGAGGAATGGGTCATCAGCTACATGGACATGGTCACGCTGCTGATGATCGTGTTCCTGGGCATGGTGGCCATCCTGGGCCTCAACGGCCGCCTGAAGGTCCGCAAGGATGACGCGGCGGAGCCCGGTGCCGGTCGGGTGGCCGTGAGCGCAGATCCCGTGGGCGCCCCGGCCCGCGACATGGCCAAGGATCCCACGGCGGCGTCGGTCTCCAGCCCGACCTTTCCGCCCATCCCCCCCATGCCACCGCCGGTCAAGCCGGCGGATGACGTGCCCCTGGGCTCCCCCCCTGACACGGATGCCAATACCCCATCCGGCCTGCCCGATGCCGCCCCGGCGGAAGAGGCGACCGACGCCGCCAAGCGTCTGGCCCAGGATCTGGAGGCGCAGAATCTGCCGCCGGACGTTCAGGTGACGGCGCGCGGCAAGGGCCTGTCGATCGAGATCAAGGACCGGGTGCTGTTCGCCTCCGCCCGGGCCGATCTGGGCGATGAGGGGCAAAAGCTGCTGTCCCGCCTGGTGCCCATGCTGCAATCGCTGAAGGGCATGGTGACGGTGGAGGGGCACACCGACAGCAACGCCATCAACACCGCGCGCTTCCCCAGCAATTGGGAACTGTCGGCCGCCCGCGCCGCCGCCGTGGTGCGCATGCTGATCAACGACGGCGTGCCGGCCAACCGCCTGCGCGCCGTGGGCTACGCCGATACCCGGCCGCATGATGCCGGTTCCGACCCCGCGGCACCCGACCACGACCGCGCCGCCGACCGCCGCGTCACCTTGATCGTCGAGACGCCTTGAGCGCCTGCGGGCGGGGGGACGCCGGCAGCGGTACCTCGCGCCACGTTCCCGGCGCGATGCCGTCCAGGGTCCAGTCGCCCACGGCCCAGCGCACCAGGCGCAGGGTGGGGAATCCCACCGCCGCCGTCATGCGGCGGACCTGGCGGTTACGCCCTTCCCGCAGGGTCAGTTCGATCCAGCGGGTGGGGATGGCCGCGCGATAGCGGATGGGCGGGTCGCGGGGCCATAGGGCCGCGGGCTCCTCCATCAGGCGGGCGCCGGCGGGTAGGGTCGGGCCGTCCTTCAGGGTGACGCCCCGGCGCAACGCGTTCAGCGCCGCCTCATCCGGCACACCCTCCACCTGCGCCCAATAGGTCTTGGGCTGCTTGTGCTTGGGATCGGCGATGCGATGGATGAGGGGGCCGTCATCGCTCAGGATCAGCAGGCCTTCGCTGTCGCGGTCCAGCCGCCCGGCGGGATAGACGCCGGGCACATCGACGAAGTCCTTCACCGTGGCCCGGCCTTCACCATCGCTGAATTGCGACAGCACGTCGTAGGGCTTGTTGAACAGGATCAGCCGGGACATGGGGACGCGCGCCTCACGCCCGCTGGGCCAGGGCGTGCACCAGGATGGCGGCGGTGGCCGAGACGTTCAGCGACTGCACCTGGCCGCTGCCCTTCAGGGTGACCAGCTGGCTGCACGCCTGCACGGTCATGGCGGGCAGGCCCACTTCCTCGTTCCCCAGGATCAGGGCGGCCGGCTTGGCGCCGGCTTGCGACAGCACGACGGCCGGGTCGGGATGGTCGCCCAGGGCGGTGCCGACGATGCGGTAATGCTGGCGCAGGTGCCGCAGGCTGGGGACGAAACGCGCCATCTGGTACAGGGTCACATACTCGAACCCGCCCTCGGCCACGCGATACGCCGCTTCCGACGGCAGGGCCTGTTCGGCATGGTCGGACAGCACCAGGCGGTTGATGCCGAAGAAGGCGCAGGTGCGGACGATGGCGCCCAGATTGTGCGGGTTGCCGACGCCGTCCAGGATCATCAGCGGCTCACGCGCCGCCG